>CALVZG010000033.1 GCA_944372465.1 uncultured Clostridia bacterium | reverse complement strand
AACAGCTGACAATATATGAGATAAACGACCCATTTAAGAAATAGGTAAGGTTCGCAATAGGCATAGTTAGGCTACGCACGATTTCGTGCTGCCTGTAATGGAGGGTTTTACCCGATATATGAAAAACCACCAGGTTCACTGGTGGATTTTTATTGTCTTTAGTATGCAATATATCTTTATTTAAATATGTTGTTAGTTAAATTGTATATATCATTTTTGAAACTTAAAAATTTTATTTTTACTTTTATTCTTAATATTTTATTTATTTCATTTTTCATAATTGTGCAAATTAATAATTATAAAATATTTTATTTATTTTAAATACTTAATATTAATTGTAAACAAAAATTCTATTAAATGTGTTTCAAAAAACTTTATTATTTATCTATTTATACTTTATAATAATTTTTGTATTAATTATTAATATTTATTATTTAATTTATAAATTATATGTTATACTTTAAATATAAATAAAGTTAAAGGAATTATTATGAATTACTTTTTTGGGTTTGATAATGTTTTGCAACAAGATGTAGATTGGTTTTTTAATATTAACCATTTTTTGCTTATTTTAATGGTTGCTGCTTTTATAGTTAGTTGGTATTTTATGTTATCAGCAAAAAGTGAAAAAGGCAAAAGGGTAACCAAAATTGGATTAGCGTGTGTTTTATTTGTTCTAGAAATTTCAAGAATTATTTATAAATACTTAATGCATTTACATAATGGAGGAAATGCAAGTAATTTTAATTGGTGGTGGAATATATCTTTTCAAATGTGTGCAATAATGACTTGGACAACTATAATTACGCTTATTTTAAGTGCCACTTTAAAGAAAGAAAACAAATTTTTGCAACTTCTATATAACATATTATTTGGCTGTGCAATGATTGGGGGATTTTTGACTTTTATGTATCCAGATTGTATTACCAGCAATTACCCGATACTGCATTTTGTAAACATACAGACAATTTTAGTTCATGCTTTACTAATTTTTGTGCCTATATATTTAATAAAAACTAAAGATTTTATAGTTGAGATTAAAAATTTTTGGAATGTATTTGTTGGCTATGTATATGTCGGTGCAGTGTCCATGACGGCGTCCTTAATAAGTGGGAATAATTTTGCATATTCTTTAAACTTTGATTTGGTGGATCTTGGACTACCATTCCCATGGCATCTCCCGGTAGTAATGATTGTGATTTCCTGCATTTCACTTATAATTTATGGTGTTTTTGAACTTGCATACTATATAAGAAAAAAACGAAATAATCAAAATAATGAAACTACTAAAAATAAGATAGAGACAAATCAGTTAGGCTTATTATTATATATCGTATCAATAATTAGTTCAGTTTTATTTAGCATGTTAATAATACTTTCGACTGCTTATCTTATTGGACAGGCTAAAACTTTGTTAGGACTTTTATGTCTACTAGGTTTAATTTATATGATTTTGATGGTATTATTTTCAAATCAAATAAAACAATATATTTACACACAATTTGATGAAAAAGACAAAGAAAAACATATTGTATATATAGTATTAACTTTTATATTTGCACTTCCCGTTGGAATTATTTATTTAATAAAATATATAAATGATAAGAAAGAATTAAACAATAAACAACAAATTTAGGAAAAATCTTGGCATGCCAAGATTTTTTATATAAAAACCATATTTATGCAAAATATCCACTAAAAATTATAATTGGCTATTGATTTTTCTTTAAATTCATTCTAAAATAGAAGAAAGGAGAGATATGTTAAAAAATAAAAAACATTGCAAATTAGCAAAGATTATTGGAATAATTGGATTGGCTTTAAGTTTTATAATGTCAGGTGCGTCCTTAACATCATCATTAATAAATATAACAGGTAATTCTAGATACATAAAGAGTATGTTTTTTATAGACACAAAACTTGATACATCTAAAGGAGATATAAAAATAAATTTATATGACTTTACAGATGAAGAGAAAGCAATTGTTAAGGATTCAATAAAAGAGATTGATGATTTATCTTCAAGAATTAATTATGTTTTTTCAGATGAAGAAGATATATCTACTAATCAAGTTATAAATATTTATAACAATATTGAATTTAAAAATTCAAAAACGGCAGGAGATGTTGACCTGAGGAGTTCTTTTTTTACAATTAATATTCAATATCCTATCAATATAAATTTGAGAGAAGGGCTTATAAATTCTCATGACGAAAATGATAAGAGCGCAACTTTATTATCTCATGTAGTAAAACATGAAATCATGCATACTTTAGGCTTTAATGATTTGCGTACAGATAGATGGTTAGGTAAATCAATAATGTATTATGATACAGATAAATCCAGCGATTATGGAGTAGTAGACTTAACTGAATTAGATAAAAAAGATATAATAGAAAGATATGGAGAATAAATTTACAAAATACAAAATTTAATTAATATTATTTATTATCTACTATTTCTGTTATTTTCCCATTTTTTATAAAAAACTCATAGATTATATTTTCACCATTTGAAATAGCAAAACAATTTGTGCTGTCTATCATATAAAAATAAGAAATTTTGCCAAAATATTTTTTAATATTCTCTAATGTTATTTGTTTTTTTAATTCTTCACTTAATAAGTTTTCTATTTGATAGTCATCTCCATTTTTTATTGAGGACATAAATTGATAAGGAATGAGTTCTTCAGGCAAACTTTGTTCTGACAAGGTAAAAGATTTTTCTTTATTTTTTAAACCTTGTGTATCTACATAATATTCCTGCTCTATTTTTAAATAGTTCCCACTGTTTTTTGTAAGAATATTAAAACCATTTTTTGTTAAATTAATTTTATCTCCTGAAAATTGTCTTGCATTATAATCTTGGCAATTGTAAGCAATTAAAACATCTTTTTCATTAAATTTTAAAAGGGCGAAGATAATATGATGAAAGTTGCCTATTTTAACTTTACTAGGTTTTTCAAAGAGAAAGATGTTTTTTTTGTGCTTTTTAGAACTAAAAGAAATTTTGTTTTGAGAAACTTCTACTTGAGTATCAATATTATTATATTTTACATTATAAATATCAATATTTTCACTTAACAAACCATCTAATAGAAAGATAAGCACTTTGTTTTCTTTTTCTATTATTGAATAAAATTGGCTATTTTTATCATTTATATCTATAATAAAGGAATAGCGTTTTGTTTTCCCTAATGGGTAAATATAAATTTTTTCTTGTAAATTATCTATCAAAGCATGCTCATTTTCATCTATTTCAATTTCTTGTTGCCCACATTTTATTAAACATTTATACGGTGAATATATGACTATAGTTTTCATAGTGTAATTTATGTATTTTTATTTCTTTATATTACATAAAACGACCATTAAATATATAAAAATTAATGTATAAAATGAAACTTATATGTCTATAAACATTGCAAAGGAGAAAAATATGAAAAATGGAATTTGGGATAATCAAGAAGTAAAAGACCTATTTTTATCAATAGAAAAAATAAAAGAGAGTGGTTTGCCATTAAGACAGGCATTTATAGACCATGCAAAAAAATATAAGAGGCAACCAAATAGTGTAAGAAATTATTATTATCATGAAGTTGATAATTTAGTTAAAGATGAAAAGAGATTGAAAGAATTAAATATAGATATGACCAAACATAGAAAAAGTGAAATTCAATATTTTACTGAAGAGGAAGAAAACAGTTTGCTTGAAAAGATAGATAAACTTATTAAAAGTGGTTGTTCTGTAAGAAAAGCGTGCTTATCTTTATCAAATGGAGATGTCAATCAAATGCTTCGCTTTCAAAACAAATATAGAAATTTTAAAGCAAAAGAAAAACCTTTGGTGAAAGATAATATAATAAAATTTACTAAAAAGAAACAATCAATTACAGACAGCGAACTTCAAGCACTATTTATGGGCCTTGTAAGACTTGTAAAGCGAAATGCACAAGAAGAAGTCGGAGAGCAAATGAAAGATTTTGTAGACAAGGCAAACTATCAGTTAAGACAAACAATTGTAGCCCTCAATAATAAAGAAAGGGAATATAAAGAACTTAAAGAACAATTCCTTAAAATAA
Organism: uncultured Clostridia bacterium; assembly: GCA_944372465.1. Taxonomy (GTDB): domain Bacteria; phylum Bacillota; class Clostridia; order Christensenellales; family UBA1242; genus Caccovivens. The sequence continues at coordinate 10,184 of CALVZG010000033.1, read as the reverse complement.
AAGAAGAAAATTCTAAACTTGTAAAAGATGTTTTTAAATTAAAATGTGATAAGGCAAGCAAACTGAAGCAAAAATTTGAAAGTGTTGCCAAATAGATTTTAAAGTAAAAAATTTTTAAAGAATATTAACAAAATTTAATATTCTTTTTTTCTTTATTTTTACTTTTATCTATGCTAAAATATCTATATGAAACTTAAAGCATACATAAATAGAACAATTTTTGATGCAACAAAGGATATGATTTCTGCTATAGATTATAGCGATTATTCTATTGAACATATAGTTGTAGTTCCTGATAGATTCTCATTGCAAATGGAAAAACTTTTGCTACGCACACTGAAAAACACTTCATTATTTAATGTTAAAGTCATGGGGTTAACCTCTCTTGCAACAGAAATATTTAATAGGCTTAACATAAAAATAGAAGTTCTTTCTTCCGCTGAATGTTTATTGTTGACAAAAAAAGCAATAGAAAATGTTAAAAAAGATTTTTCCACTTTTAGAAAAACTAGCATTAACTTTTGTTATGAAGTCAATAAAGTATTATCACAAATTAAAAGTTGTAAATTGACGGCAGAAGATTTAAATGAAAGTGCAAGTGGACTGACGGGTGCAAAATATCATGATATAAAACTAATATTTGATGAATATCAAAGATTGCTAGAAGGGAAATATGATGCAAATGAAAGATTAAACTTGTTAAATGAAACTATAAAAAGTAGCAATATTTTATCAAACACAAAATTCTATTTTGCTCATTTTGATAGTTTTACTAATGAAGGTTATGACCTAATAAAAACTTTAGTAGAAAGTGCAATGGAAGTTAATGTATCAATGGCCTGTCCACAAAGTATAGGAAATGAGTATATATATGAAAGGGATATTTTAGACAAACTTACTAAAATTGCAAAACAATGCCAAATTGAAATAGAAGTGCTTTCAAAAGAGAGTAAGTTTTCACCTCAAAAGAATGCCATAGTGAATGGAGTATATAGTTATCAAATAGAAGAAGAAATTAATAATGGATTTTATAGTTTATTTTCTTCTCAAACTATAAGAGAAGAAGTGCGTGATTGCAGTAAATTAGTCTATTATTTTACAACTCAAGGGTTTTTATATAGTGATATTGTTGTAGCAGTAAGTGATTTAAATAAATATCAACCTTATATAGAAGAGTTGTTTGACAAGTTTGAATTGCCTTATTATATAGATAGTTCCATAACTGCTGACAATACTATTTTAGTCAATTTAATTTTTAATTTTTTTGAAGTAATTGTTCATGGGTATTCAAGTGATAAATTAATCAATTTATTTAATAATTTCTTACTTGGCGATAATCAAAATTTAATTGAGATAGTTCAAAAATATAATATTGATAATAGATGGAAATACAAAAAATATATTGCAAGTCTTTTTCAATATAATGATATTCTTGAAAATATTGAAGAATGTAAAGATGCGACTGACTTTCAAATGATAATTGAAAAAATACTTATAAGCGTTCAATCTCAATTTGAAATCTTACAAACAAAATTGCAAGAGAAGTCGTTTATCAAAGAGCACGATATCAATAGACAAATTTATGATATAATAAAAGAAACAATTTCTTTAATCACAAAGTATAATAGTAAAATATCTATAAATGATTATCTTAAAACATTAAAACTTTTATTGTCATTTAAAGAAGTGTCAACCGTGCCAAGTTATGTTGACGGAATAATGGTTGGAGATGCAAGTGCAAGTTATTTTGGCGAATGTAAAATTTTAATTTTACTTGGCTCTCAATCGTTACCTGCTATTAGTGCTGATAATGGTCTTTTAAATGATGATGATTTGCAATTAAATTATATAAATAAAAAGATAGAACCAAGTATTAGAATGATAAATAGAAGAAATAGATTTAGACTATTTAATTTACTAACTCTTTCGAGTGATAGATTAATATTGTTTTATCAGCCATTAAACGAAGAAGGTAAAAAGAATGAACTTCCTGCATTTATAGATTCTTTAAATAAAATTTTTAGTCAAATAGAATTAAAAACAGAAGATGTATTCAGTGTTAACTTTGCAAGAGAAAGCAACATTTTAGTTAAACTTGGCAATAGAAAAAATTTCATAGAAGAAAATTATAGATTTTTAACTAAAGAAATGTTGGCTAATTTGAATATTTCTCACCTTTTGCCTTTTGAAAATTTTATCATTAAAAAAGATGAAATTAAAGAAGGGGGAAAACTATTTTTAAATGGTCGAATTTCAGTCAGTCAATTAGAAAGTTATTTTTCGTGCCCTTTCAAACATTTTTTAAACTATGGGCTTAAGTTACAAGAAAAACAAGATTATAAATTTGATGCAAGAGATGTTGGTAACATTTGCCATAAAGGTGGCGAAATTTTAGTTAAACAAATAATTGAAAATAAAGTTGAAAAAAATATAAATATTTATAAATTTATAGATGAAAATTTTGATTATATTACTAAAGAAACAAACACAAAAGAGAAATTTGAAAATGCTAGTGAGCGTGAAAGTATAACGAGGTTTTTCAAACATCAATTAAAAGTTTTTTTAAGTGATATTTTAAATGAAATGGAACATAGCACTTTTAAACCTAAATATGTTGAATTTAAGTTGCCTAACAGTAAAATAGGTGAAAAACATAAGGTTGATTTTTCGGGCAAGGTTGATAGAATTGACACTTTTGGCAATTATTTTAGAATTATTGATTACAAGACAGGCAATACAGGGAACATATTAAAAGAACTTTATTATGGAGAAAAATTACAATTATTTTTATATCAAAATGTAGTAAAAAACATGTTGAATAAAAAGCCAGCAGGTGTATTTTATTTTAATGCAAAATATGATTACACCAAAAATGATGAAGATAAAGTTTTGATGAAAGGCATTGCACAAAATGATAAGGAAATTTTAGATAGCCTAGATAGAAAACTTAACATTGATGGTGAAAGCGAAATTTTGCCTCTATATAAAGATAAAGATGGGTGTTATAAAGGAAGTGTTGTAGCAAAAGAGGATATTTCAGTTTATGAAGATTATGCTTTAAAACTTGCAAATAACGCAATAGAAGAGATAGGAGAGGGGTATATTCAACCAAAACCAAATGAAGATAGTTGTAAGTTTTGTAGGTTTAATGGTATTTGTGGATTTGAAAATATAAATGGTAAAAGGAAGCAAACAAAAGTCGAAAATTTTAAGGAGATTTTAAAAAATGGGCAAGGAGAACAAAAAGAATAAACCAACAGAGGAACAATCGGCTATATTAAATAATAAAAAGAAAAAACTTATAGTTTCGGCGTCTGCTGGTAGTGGTAAAACATTTGTTGTAATAGAACAACTTTTAAAATTAGTAACTATTGACAAAATACCTATAAATAGACTTCTTGTTTTAACTTTTACAAAAGCGGCGGCAAACGAAATGAAGACAAGGCTTTTCAAAGGAATTCTTCAGCAAAAATCTTCACCCTTTTTAATAGAACAATTAGACGAAATTTCAATAAGCGATATTTCTACAATTGATGCATTTTGTGAAAAAATAATAAAAAGAAATATTGATAAACTAGAAATAGATGAAAACTTTAAAATTTTAGATAAAAAAGAAAATGAGAATTTAAAACTCAAAGCATTTAATAAGGTTTTTGACAAACTTGCGACAGAGGACGGAAATTATTTTGAAGAAGTATATTTTGCTTTTAAAAGAAATAAAGAGCAAATATTTAAATGTATGACCGACCTCCAAGAATATTTTGATAGTCAAGAAAACGGACTTGATTTAATAGAAAAATTTAGCAGTGATTATCAATTATATTATAAAGAAAGTTTAAACTTTTTAAATCAATTTGTTTTAGACAATATAAAAAATGCAAAAAAGATATTGGACAATTTGATTATTAATTTACCAAAAGTTTATCAAGATTTTAAAGATAGTTTATACAATTATACCACTTTAAATTTAACTGATGATTTTTATCAAAATTGCAAAAGAATAAACAATTTAGAGTTGCCTTCAACACCTACAAATAAAATTGATGACGCCTTGGCAAAGGAAGAATTAGTTAAAGCAAAGGAAGTTATAAAAGATGTTTTAAATATAACTTTAAATTTTTCAAATATAAAACAAGAGGATATCATATCGTTCGAAAAAGGAAGTCTAGCCAAAAGTATTCTTTTTATGGAAAAAGAATATTTGCAACTATATAAGCAAATGAAAGATGATATTGATGGTTTAGATTTTGCAGATTTAGAGAAAATTGTAAAATTTCTTTTAAATGATAAAGATGTTTTGTTATCTTTACAAAAAAGTTATGATTATATTTTTATTGATGAATATCAGGACACTAATCCTCTTCAGGCATCTATAATCAAACCTATTGCTAAATATGGTTATTTTGTTGCCGTTGGAGATCCAAAGCAAGGTATCTATGGTTTTAGAAATGCTAGTATGGAAATTATGCAAAGGGATATAGATGAATTTTCAAATAATGATGATAGCGGAGCGTTATATTTGACAGGGAATTTCAGGTCAGACGCAAGAGTTTTAAATTTTATAAATGAAATTTTCAATAAAGTTATGACCATTGATAGTGTTGGAATAGATTATAAAAATTCATCACAACTAAAGGGAATGGTTGAATTTAAAAAAAATAATTTGCCTTCAGTTATGGTAGATATAGTTGCAAGTGAAAAAGAAGAAAATGCAAGCCCATCATCAGTTTATAGTATAAAGAATGACAAATTGTCATTATCTTTCAAATATCGAAAAGAAGCCATGACAATAGCATCGAGAATTGAACAATTTTTAAAAAATAAAATTTATGATGCAAAAAAAGGTGAAATGAGAGAGGTTAAAGAATGTGATATTGCTGTTCTTTTTCGCTCTAGAAACCAAGTAATGCAAGAAACTGTTAGACTTTTACAAGAAAAAGGGTTTAATGTTTTTGCAGACTTAAAGAACACTCTTATTGAAGATAATCAAATACAAATCTTAATAAGTCTTTTAAAACTTGTCATCAACTATAAAGATGATATATCTTTAGTTACAGTTTTAAATTCATGGTTTGGAGGATTTAGTCTTGATGAACTTGTAGAAATGAGATTAGATAGCGAAAAAACAACACCTTTTTATCAAGTTTTTAAAGATGTCAACAGCGAAAAATCTAAAGCCTTTTTCAAGTTGTTAGATGATTTTAAATTTAACTGCCAAACTATAGGAATAGTAAAGGCGTTTGAAAAATTATTTAATGAATGTAATTATAATTTATTTATCAATTCATTAAAAGATAAAAATTTAAAACAATATAATATACAAGAATTTTTCAAACTGATTTTAACGGGGAATTTTCAGTATAATATTGCGGGACTACTTGATTATTTAGAAAATATCAAAAGTGAAAGTTCTATTGCAAATGCAGGTGGCGACTGTTTGACTGTAACTACAATCCATGCGACAAAAGGTCTTGAATACCCAATTGTTATATTAGCCGATTGTGGAGGAAGTTTATCTAAAACATATAATAAACCTTATATAATAAATTCAAAATTTGGTTTTGGCACTTATTTATATGATTATGAAAATGATTATAAATTAAATTCTCCTATGTTTTTAGCGAGTAAATTATACAAAAAAAATAGAGAATTTATAGATGAAATTATGATTTTTTATGTAGCGTTAACTCGCGGGCAAAATCATTTAGTTTTAATTGGAACAAAAAATTTAAAAAATTTAAAGAAAATTCAAGAACTTTTTAAGTGCACGAGTTATATTGATTTATTTTTGTATAGTCAAAGCGACAATTTTTTAAGCCAACTTAAATCGCAAGAGATAATAACAACTGAAAATTATGAATATAGAATTATTACAGATATAAAAGAATTAAATGAATATAAAAATTTAGGAAATGAAGAAATAAACAATAATTTATTTGAAAATATAGAAAATGTAAAAAATTATATAGATTTTAAATACAAAAACAAAGAGTTTTGCAAAATAAATTATAAAAATTCAGTATCTAGTATTTTAGAACTTGATAAGCAAGAAGAAATGCAATTTTTAGAAAACTTTGCAAACAATAATCAAAATGCTAATAGGGAAGAAGCAATTTTAAAAGGAAATGCCTATCATGAAGCGTTAAAATTAATAGATTTTTGTAAAGTGCAGGATAAGGAAAGTTTTTCAAAAGAACTTGAAAGAATTAAAATTTTAATGAGCGATGGTTACTTTGAAAGAATTGATTTAAATCTTCTTTATAAAAATATAAATTTAATAAAAGATATTGTAAAAGATAATACAGTTTTTAAAGAGCAACAATTTATCATGGAGGGAACGCTAAAAGATTTTCTAGATATAGATAATGATAAAAAAATTATTGTTCAAGGGATAGTAGATTTGTTTGCTTTGGGCAAAAAAAATATCCTAATTGATTATAAATTTTCATCTTTAAAAGACGGCGAAAAACTGCTTGAAAGATATAAAAAGCAACTTGATTTATATAAAATAGCAGTAGAAAATGCTTTTAATATAAAAATAGACAAGATATATCTATTGTCTTTATATCAAGGACAACTTATAGAATATAAATAAAATTAAATTTAGATAAGAAAAAAATAAAATATAAAAATGAAAAGGCAAAATTATGAAATATGTTTTTTTTGATATAGAATGTAGTAACGGTCATGACATATGCTCTTTTGGTTATTGTTTAACAGATGAAAAATTTAAGATATTAAAAAAAGAGGATTTAGTAATAAATCCTGAAAGTAAAATTAAACTTTCATCAAATAAAGGAAGACCAAAAATTCAATTGGCATATAGTCAAGAATATTTTTTAAAACAAAATCCTTTTAATTATTTTTATCCTACGATAAAAAGTCTTTTGACAAATCCTAAACATATTCTCTTTGGACATAGCATATCTAGTGATTTTGGTTTTCTAAATATTGCTTGCAATAGATATAATCTCCCACTTTTAGATATTGCGGGATTTGATACTCAAAAACTATATTGCAAGATATATAATAAACCTCATGTGCAGTCGCTTGAACAAATTATAACCGAACTTGAAATAGATAAAATATTTCAATATCATAAAAGCAGTGAAGATGCTCAAGCAACAATGATGGTATTTAAGAGCATAATAGAAGAAAACAATTTAAGTTTAGAAGATTTAAAAAGTTTATATTTTGATTGCTACATACAAAACAATAAAAATAATAATAATCGTTATCTATTATTTGTAAAACAGGTTAAAGAATTAAGAGAAAAATATAATAATTTAAATAAAAAAATAGCGTTTTGCGATAAATTCAAAAATCTAACAAATGAGAAAAAACTAGAGATAATAGAACTTTTATTTAAAAATGGTTACGATTATACTAACAAAATTTATAATTGTGATATTTTTGTTTATGAAGAATCAAAAGGTAAAAGGTATGATTATTATAACTATCTTCTGTCAAAAGGAAAAAATATTGAAGCACTAAACAAAGTTCAATTTTTTGAAAAATTAAAAAAATATGATAAAAATATTGACTTAAATAGAAAGATGAATCAATTGAAACAAGAAAAAATTTCAAATAAAAAAAGAGTTACAGCAAAATTATAAAAATATTTGGATAAAATAATCTTTTTATGATACTATATTTTTAGGGTTTTATGAAAGATTTTGTTTCTACTAAAGATATTTCAAGAGTAGAGCTAGAAGAATTATTTGCAATTGCAAAAGACATCAAAAAAAATGGTTGTGAATTTAAAGAGGCGTTAAAAGGTTTCATTGTGGCTACACTTTTCTATGAGCCAAGCACAAGAACAAGACTTTCTTTTGAAAGTGCAGTCTTAAGATTAGGTGGAAGTTTAATATCAACAGAAAACGCAAAAGAAAATGCATCTGCCAAAAAAGGTGAGTCGCTTGAGGATACTATAAAAATTATAGAAGGTTATGCCGACATGATTATATTAAGGCATAACGAAAATGATTCCTCTTTAAGAGCAAGTAAAGTATCAAAAGTGCCTATAATAAACGCAGGAGCAGGTGGCGGAGAACATCCTACACAGGCACTTTTAGATGTGTTTACTATGCAAGAAAAAAAGAATATAGATGGCATAAAAATAGCAATAATGGGCGATTTAAAATATGGAAGAACCGTTCATTCATTATTAAATTTATTGTCGTTATATAAAAATATTGTAGTGTATGGTTTTGCTGTCAAAAGTTTAGAATTACCTAAAAATTATAAAGATATTTTAATTTCAAAAGGTATAACTTACATAGAATGTCACGAATTTGACGAAATACCAAACAATGTGGATTTTATATATCAAACTCGCGTCCAAGAAGAGCGACTAGAAGAAAAGGAAAAACATTTATCTAAATTTATACTGAATAAAGATAATTTCAGCCGTTTTTCTGATTCCACTTATATTTTACATCCATTACCAAGAGTAGATGAAATTTCAACAGATTTAGATGGAGATAAAAGAGCGTTGTATTTTACTCAAGCACACAATGGAGTTTATATAAGGCAAGCATTAATGTATAAAATAAAAAAAGATTTTTATGAAAATAATATATAATTTCAAAATTAAAAATACAATTATAAAATTATCAAAATTTAACATTTTATAATTGTATTTTTTTATTAATTTATTTTAAATAATGTTTCCAGAGCATGATTTACTCATACGATTATACAGCCCTTCAACCATATTCCCATTATCTATAAATTCTGCCAAAATTAAATCATTATTTTCGTATTCTCTTAACATTTTAAATAAATTATGGCTAGCCTCTTCACTATTTTTGCCTAATGACACAACATTCATATTTTTAAATTTACATTTATCTTCTTTTTTACAAAAAATAATGACCTTTTTGCCTAATTTAGTATTTTCCTCATACAATTTTTTAATATTTTCTATAACATCTGTTTTAACCAGTATCATATCACATTTTGGTTTATAATGCGTATATTTTGTCCCGGGACTTTGAACAATTCCGCTTTGCGTGATATTCGACAGAACTTTAACCCCGAGTTTATTTTCTAATTCTTCCTTACTAATTTTGCCCGGTCTTAAAATATATAAACAATTTCCTTCTACTTTAACGACTGTACTTTCTATACCTACCTCAGTTTGTCCGCCATCTATTATAAGAGGTATTTTACCATTCAAATCATCAAATACATGTTTTGCTAAAGTTGGGGAGGGGCGTTTTGATGTATTAGCACTAGGAGCGCATATTGGTTTTTTGCAAGTGTTAATAAAATCTCTAGCAATATCATTTTCAGGTAATCTTATTGCGACAGTTTCACCTCCAGCAGTAACAACATAGGGTATTTTGTCATTTTTTTGGAGAACCAAACTGATAGGTCCGGGCATAAATAAATCAATTATTTTTTGTTCGAGATGGTTAATGTTAAGAACATATTTTTTAATATCTTCTTTAGCGCCAAGATGAACAATAAGAGGGTTGTCGTTTGGTCTGCCTTTAGCTTCAAAAATTTTTTTTACAGCAATTTCATTTGTAGCGTCAGCACCAAGCCCATAGACTGTTTCAGTAGGAAATGCTACAATTTCCCCAGCATTTATTAAGTTTTTAGCAAGCTCATATGTTTGCTTATTAGGTTTTAAAAGTTTGGTATTCATTGTTTTTCTCCTAACAAAAATATAATTTATAATTAAAAATACATAATATAAATACAACTTTTAACTAAATTTGTCAAATGGTAAAATAAAATTATAGACAATCGAGAAAATATAAAAAACAAATAAAAAATATAACTAAATAAAAATTATATTTGAAATAATTATTAAAAATGAAATAAGAAATTATAAGAAAATAGTTGACAAATTGATAAAATTCAAGTATAATGCATAGTGCAAAAGTTATTATTAAGTTTAATTTCTTGATATTTAATAAATTTGAGATACATAAATTATTTTAAGAATAATTTATTAACAAAAATTAATTATTGAATTTAAATTTATATTTTATTTTGCAAAATAAGAAAAGATGAAAAACAGAATATAGAGATGTAGCTCAGCCGGTTAGAGCACCACCCTGATAAGGTGAATTTGACCACTTTGAGCACGCCAACGAGAGTTGCTAAACTCGTTAAAACAAACCATATAGAGATGTAGCTCAGCCGGTTAGAGCACCACCCTGATAAGGTGG
>CALVZG010000032.1 GCA_944372465.1 uncultured Clostridia bacterium | reverse complement strand
ATATCTCTGCAGTCGAAAATAGTATCTCGGGAATAAACTCTAATATTTCTAGTATGCAACAATCTATTGCTACCAATACCAGCAATATTACAAGTGTTATGGGTAGTCAAAATAATCTAATCGGAAATATTGAAGAAATGCAAACAGCAATTCAATCTAACACCTCTTCTATTGAGAATATTGAAACGGCACTTCAATCTAATACTACTACTATTGAAAGTCTTGAAACTTCTATCTCTTCAATTAATGGTGATATCTCTGCAGTCGAAAATAGTATCTCGGGAATAAACTCTAATATTTCTAGTATGCAACAATCTATTGCTACCAATACCAGCAATATTGTAAGTGTTATGGGAAGTCAAAATAATTTAATTGGGACAATTGAAGATATGCAAACAGCAATTCAAAACAACGCATCAAATATAGATAATATAGAAGGCACAGTTTCTTTAACAAATACTAGCGTAAATGAAATTGATAGTGAAGTAGAAACATTAAAAACTCAATTAGAAAGTGCAACAAATACTATAGCCACTTTAAATAATGAAGTCAATACTCTTAAATCTACAATAGAAAATTTTTCTAGTGGTTTAAAATGTGAAGTAATATATGATAAAGATAGCGATGATACAGCAATAAATCATAATTTCCCTAATGGAATTCGTATAGGCGTAACAACCAGCATGGACTTTACAAAATACACTCATACAAGAATTTATTTTTCTGCTTTTGGCACAAATGCACAATTATTTGCAAAATTAACAAATAGACTTGGCACAGATTTTACAGTATGGACAGCAGATTCTACAAGCCAAAATTATTATATGATAAAGTTAGCCGTACCTCAAACCCTTGATAAAATAAATACATTTCTTTACAATCAAATAACTTTTGATAGTTCAGGCAACAGCACAAGAAAAGTAGCAAGCAATAATCTGAATGTATTTGTATATAGGATAGAAGGTTACTATTAAAAATAAATTATGATTTTAAATAAATTATGAATTTAAATAAAAAACCATGAATATAGATTATAAGTCTAATTTCATGGTTTTATTTTTTTAAAATTGAATTTGCAGTTGCCCTGACACAAAACCGTAAACAACTAAAAATAATACAAAAGCAAAAATCAAAATTGCACAAATTGCGTTTATCCTTTGCCAAGGATTGCCCACTTTTATATCTTGTAAATTACTATTATATGAAAATATAACTCCAAGCGAATAAGATATTGAAATTATGCAGAGCCACTCATTGATTATGTCAAAATATTTTAAAACAATACCTGCAATTGTGGCAAGACAAGCAATTATGCCTATAATTCTTGCTGTCATCATTTTTCTTTTTAAATATTTAGAATATTGATTCATATTATCGCCCTTTTTGTAAACTTTATTTTTTAATATTTTAGTTGATTTAAAAAATCTTGTCAATAAAATTAAAAGTTTGGTATAAAATTTTCATCTGATGAGGAATATTCTTGCTTATAACCATTATTTAAACCTATTTTTTCAGCGTAAGAGAGAACTGCTTTGTATTCTAATGGATACAATTTTCTTTTTATACTAGAGTTGTTATACGGAGTAAACTGACTCATTATGCTAATAAAAGGATCTTTAATGTTTTCCTTAATAAAATTTAAAACTTTAATACTATCTTTAACTGAATTTGGTAAAACTAAATGTCTTATGATTAGACCGCTTTGTAATATTCCTTCTTTATCAAAAATATTTATAGGTTTTAACTCTTTCATCTTTTTTATAGACTTGCTTGCAAAATCAAAATAATTTTCCGCTTTTGAATATTTTGAAGATATTTGAGAAGAAAAATATTTTAAATCGGGCATAAAAACATTGACAATTTTTGAAAGTTTTTCAATCATTTCAGGTTTTTCATAACCACTACTATTCCAGACAATAGGAATTGGTAAAGATTTTCCATTTAAAGCCTCTATGATTTTACTTGAAAAATGTGTGGGCGTTATAAGGTCAATACATGAAAATTTTGAAAGTTGATAACTCATTAATAACTCATAAAAACCTTGTGGAGTATATTCTTTCCCTATTATTTTATGTGATATTTTATAATTTTGACAAAATTCGCAACGCAAATTGCAACCGGAAAAGAAAATAGCCAAAGCCCCTTTATTTCCGCTTATACAAGGCTCTTCCCACATAAAATTTTCTATTACTTTGGCAATTATAATATTTTCTCCTGCACCGCAATAACCTATGGTGCTATTCCTATCTATATTACATTCCCTAGGACAATCATTACACAACATTCTTATATTATATAATGATAAATAAAAAAAATCAATTTAATAATTTTAAATTGATTAATTTTATAAATTATATCTATTTTTATAACCTATATAAAAATTTAATTTATTGAACTTTTATATTTTTGTTTAAAAGGTTCTATTGAACATAAATTATGGTTATACCCGGATTTGCATTATTAATATCACAATCTCTATAAATTGTTTTGTCTTTTTGCAATATTTCCATAGTTACAGAATTAAACAAGTTCCATTTATCTCCACCAAAATAATCTTTAATAAATTTATTTCTTTTCCAAACTTCCAATTGTTTTCGCAATTTAATGAGAATGGCTCCACCTCTGCCATGAGAGCCATATCCATGCAAAACTTTAATAGCAACCGTTCCATCAAGTTTAGCACTTTCAATTTCCATTTCAATTATAGCAAGTGCATAATCGACAGGACAATTTTCTTTTTTTAAATCTATAAATTTCAAAAATGCCTCCAAAATTATTTTAGCACTTTCTAAAAAAATTGAAAAAAGATTTTATGTCTTTTTAATTTTATTATAGCAATTTAATTTTCGTTTTATAAATTTGATATAAATTAAAAATTTTAAGTATTATATTTATTTTTTAATACAATTTGAATAATATTTTATTATTTATTTAAAAAATAATATTAATTTTTTGATTAATCTTTATTTTTTATCCTTCCATTATCATCTTATCTGCAATCAAGGCTATAAGTTCCCCATTTGTAGGTTTATCATTGCTACTATATACTTTAAAACCAAATAAAGAATTAATATTTTCAATTTTTCCTCTGTTCCACGCTACTTCTATAGCATGCCTCATTCCTCTTTCTACTTTAGAAGAACTAGTTTCAAATTTTTCAGCAATTGTTGGATATAATTTTTTAGTAATTGAGCCTATTATTTCAGGTTCTTCTACAGCAAGTTTAACTGCTTCTCTTAAGAATTGATATCCTTTTATATGAGCAGGTATTCCAATACTTATAAAAATATTGGAAATCTTTTCGTCAAGCAGTTTTTCGTTTTTATCTTCAATATTGTTGTCTTTTGAAGTCAATATATCTTGAATTCTCTCTTCTAAATTTTCAGGCATAATAGGTTTTACCATAAAATAACTTGCACCTTCTTTTATTGCTTTAGATACAAAACCACTATGAGATAAATTAGATATAAATATAACTTTTGGCACTTGTGTAGCCATTTCTTTCTTTAATTTTTCAAAAACCATAAAGCCGTCCATACCAGAAAGCAATACTTCTGAAACTAAAAAGTCAGGTTTTAATTGTTCTACATCTTTTACCACCTTTTGCCCATCACTACTTATGCCTAAAACTTGATATTCTTCTTTTGACGAAAAATATTTGACAAGAGCCGTGCTTTCATCAGCATCAGCAAAATAAATTGTAATCTTTTTGTTTTCTTTTTCCATAATAACTCCTTTTAACCTCTTAAACAAAAAATCAATTTTAAGACACTTTTAAGATAACACTTTTAATAGACAAAATAAAATGTATTAGATGTAGGAAAATGGCGAGTAATGACATATATTGTCGTAATTTGTTGAATTGATAAAATAGATAAAAAAATAAAAAGAAAAAAGTTAACAAAAACAATAAAAAAGCGACAAAAAATGAAAAATAAATACTATAGTTTAAATAGTTTGAAATTTTATATAAATAATTTTATCATTTTAATTGTATTTTTTGTTTAACATACTAATAATCACCCATATTTTTCTCTTTTATTCATAAGTAAATTAAAATAGGATATTAAAATTAAACTTATTTTTTCGTTTATTATATTTTTAAAACAAGTATTAAACTTGACTATTTTGTCAATATCGTATAGACTGTTTTAACAATCATAAAAACATTTGCAAGAAAATAATCAATAGTGGTATAATACCCATGTAGGAGAGAAAACATGAAAACTAAAAGACAAAAACTTTTAAACGCCCCTAATGAAGAGGCAGTAGCAAATTATTATAAAGATTTTAAAGGCGACAAATGGAGAGAAGAAATAAATGTCTCTGATTTTATAGATAATAATTACACCGAATACACAGGTGATGATAGTTTTTTGCAAGGCAAAAGTGAAAAAACTTCTAAAGTTTGGGGAATATGTGAAAAATTGCTCGCAAAAGAACTTAAAGTACATTTACTTGATGTTGACCTAAAGCATATCTCTGGTATAAATAATTTTCCTGCGGGATATATTGACAAAAAAAATGAAGTAGTTGTTGGTTTGCAATCAGACAAACCTTTAAAACGCATAATTAATCCTTTTGGCGGAATTAGAATGGTAAAAAATGCTTTAAATGCCTATAACAAAAAAATTGATGCTAAACAGGAATTAATTTTTGATAGCATGATAAGGAAAACACACAATGATGGCGTTTTTGATGCTTACACTCCTGACATTAGAAAAGCCAGAAGTGCTGGATTAATAACAGGCCTTCCTGATGCTTATGGAAGAGGTAGAATTATTGGAGATTATCGTAGAGTGGCTCTATATGGTATTGATAAACTCATAGAAACAAAGCAAAAGGATTTGTTAGAGCCTGACCTATTAAATATAAATAGTGAAGAAAAGATAAGGTTGCGTGAAGAAGTCAGTGAGCAAATAAGAGCACTTAACAAAATAAAAGATATGGCGAAAAGTTATGGTTATGATATTTCAAAACCTGCAACAAATGCTCACGAAGCGTTTCAATGGACTTATTTTGCCTACCTTGCCTCAGTTAAAGAAAATAATGGTGCTGCAATGAGTTTAGGAAGAACTTCAACTTTCCTTGATATCTTTATAGAAAAGGATATGAAAGACGGCAAACTTACTGAAAAAGAAGCACAAGAATTAGTTGACCAATATACAATTAAACTTCGCCTTGTTCGCCATTTAAGAACCCCTGATTATGATGAAATTTTTGGAGGCGATCCTACTTGGGTAACTGAAAGTATTGGAGGTATGCTTGACGAAAAGCATAGTCTAGTAACTAAGAATTCTTTTAGATTTCTTCATTCACTCATTAATCTAGACCCAAGCCCAGAACCTAACCTTACTGTTCTTTGGTCAACAAGACTTCCTGAAAATTTTAAAAAGTTTTGTGCAAAAATCTCAATATTGACTGACAGTATTCAATATGAAAGTGATGATGTAATGAAACCAATATATGGCCATGACTATGCTATCGCTTGTTGCGTTTCTGCAATGAAAGTTGGCAAACAAATGCAATTTTTTGGAGCAAGATGCAACCTTGCAAAAAGTTTACTCTATAGCATAAATGAAGGAAAAGATGAAAAAAGTGGCAAATTAGTTGTAAGTGGGGTACCTAAAATTGAAGATGGAGTTCTTGAATATACAAAGATTAAAAAAGCATACTTCTCCGTTCTTGATAAAGTTGCTAAAACTTATGTAGATGCACTTAATATCATTCACTTCATGCACGATAAATATGCGTATGAAGCAGGACAAATGGCTTTACATGATACTAATGTTGAACGACTTATGGCATTTGGAGTCGCAGGACTTTCAGTTGCTACCGATTCGCTGTCTGCAATAAAATTTGCAAAAGTTACACCTGTTCGCAATGAAAATGGAATTGCCGTTGATTTCAAAATAGAGGGAGATTTTCCAAAATATGGCAATGATGATGATAGAGTTGATAAAATAGCCGTTGAAATAGTAGAACATTTTATATCTACTTTAAAGAAACACAAACTCTATAGAAACGCAAAGCACACACTTTCTGCCCTCACAATAACATCTAATGTAATGTACGGGAAAAAGACAGGCACAACTCCTGATGGACGAAAAGCAGGAGAACCATTCGCCCCGGGAGCAAACCCAATGCACGGCCGCGACTGTTCAGGAGCACTTGCCTCATTAAACTCTGTTGCTAAAATACCTTATTGTGATTGTTGTCAAGATGGTGTATCAAATACATTTTCAATAATTCCTAATGCTCTTGGCAATGATATGAATGCTCGTATAGATAACCTTACACATATTTTAGACGGATATTTTACTCAAGGTGCACAACATATTAATGTAAATGTGCTTGATAGAGAAAAACTTATTGATGCTATGGATCACCCAGATAAGTACCCAACTTTAACTATAAGAGTATCTGGTTATGCAGTAAACTTCAACAAACTTTCTCGAGCACATCAAGAAGAGGTTATTGCGAGAACTTTCCATGATAGAATAGAAAACAGCACAAAATAGATTAACATTTTTAATATTTTAATAAAAATGAATTAAAAAAATTCTCTTATGAAAAGAAACCATCTTTATCATAAGAGTTTTTTATTATGTTTTATAAAAAAATATAAAATTATACTTTTTATATAAATTAAACATTTATAATGAAATATACCCCCATAGCGATAATTATTTTTACCCCCTAAAATAAAAATATTTGCTTGTTACAGTAATGAAATTGTATATAAAAAAGTTATATTAAAAAATAAATTTTGACGCCATTTTTCTTAATTTTCCGTAATATATCGTCATTTTATAATTTTTATAAAAATAAATTAATATGATGGTTTAATTAAAGTTTGACAAATTATTTTTAAAAACTTGACAAAATAAAAATTTGTATTATAATATCTAACATAAAATATTCAAAACGAGGTTGTGATGACAGACGAAAAATATAAAAAATTAATTGAAAAAATTTTAAACGGAGATCAAGAGACAATAGAAGAACTTGAAGTTGAGGCAATAGTCCCTATCTATAAACGAGCACAATCATATTTTAAAAGAGGGAAAATTCAAAATATTAAAGAACAAGAACTTCTTTATCGAGCAACAAGAGTTTTTAATAATATGGTTATAAAATATATAAGTGAAGGAACTTTCCCTGAAACTTACAACAAATTCATTTCTTATGGCAAAGAAAAAATATCAAGAAAATTATATAATATTCATGTTAAACGAAATAAAAAACCTCCTAAACCTAGAAAAAAAAGAGTAGAAAAGGGAGATAGAAACACAAAAAAACAAGATATTTATTTGATGTGGCTGGAAGAATTAAAAGGTAAAGAAGATATCAATAAAGAAAAAGTTGATAACAGCAAATTTGTATATACTGATGAAGTAAAAGAAAAATTAAAACAAAAAATGTTTGAATTTCTTAAATCTGCCAACAAAAAAACAGAAAATGTGCTTTTAAGATATTATGGTTTAGATAGAAATAAAGAATCTGCTATAAAAATTGCAAAAGACCTTAATTTGACTAGAGCAAGAATTTACCAAATAATAAATTCAAACACGCAGAAATTTTTTGAATACTATAAAAATTCATCTGACTAAAAGTTTAAAATATTTTATATAATTTTTAACATAGACTAATTTTTAAAATAAAGAGGAAAAACATAATGTTTGTGATAAAAATGTAATTTCTCTTTATTTTTTTTAAAAAATATGATAAAACTTAAATATGGAAATTTTAGGTAATATAAACAGTGTTGAAAGCATGGGGCTTGTTGACGGGCCGGGAATTAGATATGTGGTGTTTTTGCAAGGGTGCGAATTAAGATGCCTATATTGTCATAATCCTGAAACATGGGATAAAAATAAAGAATGTCAAAAAATTACTCCTAAACAATTAATTAACAAAATAGTAAGATTCAAAAATTATTTTGGTAAAGATGGCGGGGTAACATTTTCTGGCGGAGAGCCTTTACTTCAACCTCATTTTTTATTAGAATGTTTAAAACTAGGCAAAGAAAATGGTTTACATACTGCACTAGATACTGCAGGTGTTGGCTTTGGAGATTATGAAGAAATATTAAAATATACAGATTTAGTGATATTAGACATCAAAGCGGTCAAAGAAGATGATTACATGAAAATCACAGGACAACCTATGATAAGATTTAAAAACTTTTTGTCCACTTGTCAAAAGTTAAACAAAAAATTGTGGTTAAGGCAAGTTATTGTGCCGGGAATAAACGACAATGAAGAAAATATTAAAAATTTGAAAGCATTTATAACCAAACTAAAAAATGTGGAAAAAGTGGAACTTCTTCCATATAAAACGATAGGCGTTCATAAATATAAAGACTTAAAATTGAATTATAGACTTAAAGATGTTCCTGATATGGACGAAAATCGTTGTAAAAAATTAGAAGAGATGTTGAATAAACAAATTTAAAAACAAATAAGAAAAATAAATTTTTATTAACAAATATAAGATATTTATATTTTATAAAAAACAAAATATATTGAAAATAATTATAGTTGTAAGTTTAGTTTATAACTAAAAATCTATTTTTCCCTTGACAAAAAAATATTTTTTTAGTATAATTACCTTGCAAAATAATTAAGGCAGCATAGCTCAGCTGGCTAGAGCGCAAGATTCATACTCTTGAGGTCACTGGTTCGATCCCAGTTGCTGCTACCAAACAACTTAAACAAAGGAACATCCTTTGTTTTTTTATTTATAAAATCGAAGAAAGGGATCGAACCAGTGAAACGGGTTCGTCGGGTCCCCTGAAATTTTAATTTTAGGGTGAAGGTCCCAGTTGCTGCTACCAAACAACTTAAACAAAGGAATATCCTTTGTTTTTTTATTTATAAAATCGAAGAAAGGGATCGAACCAGTGAAACGGGTTCGTCGGGTTCCCTAAAATTTTAATTTTAGGGCGAAGGTCCCAGTTGCTGCTACCAAAAAAATAGGACGAAGAAATTACTTCGTTCTTTCTAAAAAGAATTTTAAATTATTTTTATAACTGATAGATAAAATTAATAATAAAAATAAAATTTAATATTTAGAATTTATTAATTAAAATTTAATTTTCACAAAAATAGTAAAAATAAATATTTATTTTTATATTTAAAATATTGTTTATTATTTTAAAAGAAAGAGTTAGAATGTCCTAACTCTTTCTTTCTGTTTATATCTTAATTTAATTATTTATCCATTTTAATATATCTGCAAGGGTTGCTGTTTGTCCGCCTTGACCTATCCATGCAAGTTCTTTTGGTAATGGCACTGTCATCCCTTCTATATATAC
>CALVZG010000031.1 GCA_944372465.1 uncultured Clostridia bacterium | reverse complement strand
TGTCTTTGCATGTTTGCTCCCATAAGTGCACGGTTTGCTTCATCTCCGTTTACAAATGGTATCAAACTTGTGGCTACTGAAATCATTTGTCTTGGTGATACATCCATATAATCAACTTTACTTGCTGGAACTTCTTCATTTACTGATCCATGTCGGCACATTACACGCTTATTTATAAAATGACCTTCTGCATCAAGTGGTTCTATTGCTTGAGCTATATAACTTTCATTCTCTACATCAGCCATCTTATAAACTATATCTTTAGTAACAACTCCTCTTTCTTTATCTACTACTCTATATGGTGCTTCTAAAAATCCATAGTCATTAACTTTTACATATGTCGCTAATGTGTTGATAAGTCCAATTGATTGACCTTCTGGAGTTTCAACAGGGCATATTCTTCCATAATGAGTAAAGTGAATATCACGGATTTCTGGATCTGCTCTTTCCTTTCTAATACCTCCAGGTCCTATCGCAGAAACACGACGCTTTTGGGTTATCCCTGAAAGTGGATTCTTTTGGTCCATAATTTGTGATAATTGAGATTGAGAGAAGAAATCTCTTAACGCTTTATTTACAGCTTTAGGATTCATTATTTGTGAAGGGGTAACTTCTTCAAACTCTCTTCCTTGTAATGTTTCTTTTATATTTGTAGCTAATTTTGTTACACCTTTTCTAAAATCATTGCAAGTAAGTTCTCCAACTGTTGCAACTCTCTTATTTGATAAATGCTCTATTTTGTCTGTTCCTGCTATTCCTTCCAATACATCAAGATAACAAGAAATAGTTGCCAAAATATCGTCCATTGTAAGTGTTGTAATAATTAAGTTATTGACACTATTTTTAATAGCTTCTATTCTCTTTTCTTTAGTCTTATTTTCTGTTAAAATTTGTTGCAATACTGGATAATAAACATCCTCAAATATGCCTAGTTCCTCTTGATTGCATGGGAAAACTTTTGATAGAGTAACTCTATTGTTTCCACGCATCAAGTGTTTTTTGCCATTTACTTGCACCCAAACTTCATTTACGCCTGCATTTTGCACTCTTTCTGCACTTTCTTTAGTAAACTCTTCTCCTGCTCTTACTAAAAGTTCATCATCTACAACTATATCTTCAGCATTTATAAGACCTGGCAATCTATTTTTTAATCCCAACTTTTTGTTGAATTTATATCTACCTACTTTTGAAAGGTTATAATATGCATCTGTAAAGAATGATACATTTAAAAAGCTTCTTGTACTTTCTACTGATGGTACATCAGCTGGTCTTGTTTTTCTTGAAAATTCAAGTAGTGCTTCTTCTTGAGTTGTTTGAGTTTCTCTTTCTATTACATTTTTAATGTAACGATTGTTACCAAAACATTTTAAAATTTCATCATTTGTAAATCCAAAACATTTTAAAAATACACCAAGGCTTATTTTATTTTTTCTTTCTAAAACTATCTTTAAGTTTTCACTTGCTCCTTGTTCTATTTCTATCCATGCCCCATGCACTGGTATAACTTGTGCTCTCAATGTTGCATTATTATCTTTTTCGCGTGAAAGGTAAACGCTAGGAGCTCTTACAATTTGATTGATTACAACTCTTTCTATTCCATTAAAGATAAAAGAACCTTGTTCGGTCATCATTGGCACATCGCCCATAAACACTTCTTGTTCTACGGCCTGTCCGGTTTCTTCTACGACAAAACGAGCCTTTACTTTTAAAGGTGATGAATATGTCGCCCCACGGCGCTTACATTCTTTTATATCATATTTTGGTTTTGCAAATGGCAAAATCTCTGTGATATATAATTTTGCTTTCCCCGAATAATCAGTTAATGGGAAAAATTCATCTAAAACTCTTTTAATTCCTTTTTCCAAAAAGTCTTTATAAGATTTTTTCTGAATTTCAAGAAGTGGTGGAACTTTTACAAGTTCTTCAGTATGACCAAAAGTATATCTCTCTGTTCTTCCTTGTTTTACTTTTCTTACATTTACAGACATTTGCCTCTCCTTAAACATTTGTTTTGCTGTATTTTATCAATATCATTTTAACACAAAAAAGGACACTATAGCACAAAAATGCTATAATAGTCCCTTCCTATTAAGTTAAGATTTAATATTTTTCTTATACACAGCTGATAATCTATATTATTATAGCGTAAATCAACAAACAATGTCAATAGTTTTTTAACATTTTTTTACAATTTATACATTTTTTATCGAATTATTTAATATTTGATAAAATCAGCCATTTTTATTGATAGAGAACTAGATTTGTTCTAGTCCTCTTATCAATTAATTAGTTTTTAACCAAAACAGATTATTCTCGAAAGCTAATACACTTAATCCATTTGCAGATGTCTGCCAAACCTCTATGGTTGGTTGTGGAATTGTTGTTGTACCATTTAATAATTTATATATTATAGTATCACCATCTAATTCGTTTTGTATATATATTGAACCAGTAACTATGTTTTTTAATGCCCTTACAGGATTACTCATTATTTGACCTTGTTCGTTATAACTATAATACATTTGTTCATAATAATTCCCATTACCATCAGTTAATACTGTGTTCTTTAAAACATTATCCAAATTGATAATCTTTTCTATTGATGTTACAGTTATTTCTTGATAACAAGTTCCATTTCCTACTTTATCTTCCCAAAAACCTGTTTCCTCTTCATATTTTCCATATACATAATTTGTATTACCATTAATGTACTTAATATTTAATACGCCATTATAATCATTTTCAGGAGATTTTATTATTGGCCAATATTCATTATTTTCATCACTGTCTTTAATTATTTTATATTCTCCTGTTTCTTCATCATAATTAAATGTTTCTCCAGAAAGCATGTAAGAATTATTATAATGGTTGTATATTAATTCTCCAATTACTCTAGTTCCTGTATTTTCGTCTATTACATATTCTCCTTCACTATTTTTTAAATATAGTGGGAGTTGGTAAATATCACTATAAAGATTATAGAAAATATTTTCATTTGTTCCACCTAATGCTTCTTCTGTTCCTGAAGTTGCAAAATATTCATTGTTATAATCCACTGATGATGTTCCTACATTATAAACCCTTAAACCTATTCTTGCATTTAAAACTTTCGTATTAAATTCTATTCCGTAGTTCTTACTTGTTCCATAAATTTCATTAAAGTTATTAGTTCCATCTGGATTTGTTAAGGTTGGTCTATTATGTCCTAAATAATATACATGATTAGTAGAAGTATTATTTATAACATAGTTAAATATAGCAATATTATCGTTATTATCGTTATCAGAAGTTACATTACTATAATCAGTTACACTTGATATAGACCTATTATCAACAACAGTTGCTGATATTGTTGATGTTGTATAACAATATGCTAATGTTGGAGTCCTTTCTGCATAACCTATTAACCCACCAGCTGAAGCTGTAGATTCCACACCTGATGTGCTTGTATTTATAGTTAAAGGTGTTGTGCAATAACTATTTGTCATAGTTAAAGATGAATTGTTATCATTAGTCAAGTACCCTATTATTCCGCCTAAATATGGATTTATTGATTGTCCACTGACAGTTAATGACGAACTCTTGATTGCTATGTTATCTGCTATAACAGCATTTTCTACCTGACCTACAGCACCACCTAAAATAGAAGAACTTTCTATACTAGCATTTACTACACAATATTCTATGTATGATGGAGTATTACCTGCATCTGTTACAATTCCAGCAATTCCTCCTACATACTTGATTACATTTGATGACGAACTTACTGATGTAGCCTTAAAACTTTGTTCCATTACCGCATTGCTTATCTTTCCTCCTGAAAGTAAACCAGTTATTCCTCCCACAGCGCTTGCTGCTCTTGGAACTACCACAAATGTTTCTTCTACATTTTGATTATTTGATACTTGCACATAACTTAAATTACCTGAAATTTCTCCCGCTACATATCCGCCATAATGGTAAGCTCTTATAATACTGTCTTGTTTTACATCAACATAAACATATTGTACATTTGCTTTATTCCCTATACCTCCAAAGGCTAATCCAGCACGGCTTCCCAAAATTGAATTTACATTACTTACATTTATATTGTATATATTACCTGTTCCTAAATATCCAGCTACACTTCCTGCATATGAATAACTATCTAAATTTGAAGTTGTTTCTGAATATATGTTATCAAGTGAAGATGTATATGTTGCTGACACACTTATATTACTTGATACATTTTTTATTGTGTAAGATGTTATAGCCCGTCCAACAACTCCACCAACGAAGTTTTGACCAATTACGACATTTGTAGTTGTCCCCGCATTTACCGTTATATCATAAATATATCCATATCGGAGAGTTCCAGCAAGAGCACCTACACTATTTGTATTTGTAAATGCTATTTGAGTTGGTATGATTGTTAAATTCTTAACCGCCCCTGTTCTATTTGCTGAACTTCCTATTTGTGCAAATAATCCTGCACTTGTCAAATTATCCATGGAAACAAGACTTATTCTTGAAATTTCCATTCCATTACCTTCTAAAATTCCAGCAAATGTTGTTTTATATAATTGAGATAAACCATCATAATCCGAATAATCTATATCACTTATAATTCTATAATTTGTTGTATTAGAATTTGTATTGGAATTTTGTTCTAATATTTCCGACTCCATTGTATTTGCATCATATATTAATCTTGGGTTATGAATTGAACCTCTATTTGGAGCTGAAGCGTCATCAATGTAATAATAATTTGTTTCTCCTGTTGTTGCATCTATTTCAGAGTAACTAAAGTTTCTTATTGAAAGTGTTGCGATGTTTGGACTTACAAGTTCCAACCTGTTTAATCCGAAAGTTTTTAGTTGAGTTGTGTACACTGTATTTGTTTGTACATTTTCACCATCTCCAGATATCTCAATTTTTTCAGTTGTTGGAATGTAATCTACATATGTCGTTGAAGTATTCCCCGTACTAAAGAACCAAACCGCATTTACTCCTATTGATGATTGATATGAATAACTTCCAAAATTTTCTTCTATGTTTGAAAATCCTCCAGCATTCAACTTCTCTATGCCCTCATATGAAATTGGGATAACTGAAGTATTGATATCTAATTCATTTATTATAAATCCATCATCACTCAAATAATTTGATGTTTGCCCTACTGTAGTTCTATCTTGTGCTTCGTTATAGAAATAATAACAATTTTCAAAAGTACCTATGGTCCCTTCTTGAGTGTTGTATCTTGCAAAACCTGCAGAAGCAGTAACATTATTTCGTAGTTGAGAAAGTGAGAATGAATTTCTGATAGTTCCACTATTATAGTAAGCAAATCCAGCCATATCACCAGTAGTCTTTGATAATAATATGTCTGTATAACAATCACTTATACTTCCTTGATTTTCGAATACAAATCCTGCAGATGATATTGTTGACATAATATAACTATCAGTATCTTTACTAAATAATGATGTACTTGACTGTTTACCAGATACATAACTTGTTATTATTTGACCAGAACTACTATTTGTTACTACAAAGCCTGCAACATGTTGATTTTGTTGTGAATTATTTATTAAAATACCATCTTTAAAATATGTTGATGCAATTTTCCCTGAATTTTGTGCTACTACACCACCCATATAATATGGTGTTTTCATATTGACAGAAACTGAACAATTAGTGATATATCCAGAATTAGATGACACAAGTCCGCCCATATAACTTGAGCCGAATAATGCATTGTTTGCTTCCACAACAATATAATACTCATTTCCATTTACATTGTCAGTTGTTACCTTGCAATTAGTTATTATTCCTTGGTTATCTACAACAATTGAACCAAAATTAAAACTATCTGCTGTTGTTACAAATTTAACTGTTCGTAAACCATACCAACCATAATCATTTTGTTCTATATTCAAATCTGAACCATCAGTTGCCGATGTGAAATTTACATTTAGATTTTTGATTACACAGCCTTCTGACAATCTTGTAAATAAGCCTATATCTGTTAATGAACCCATATCATATTTACCAGCAAAGTTTATTGTATGACCGTTTCCATCTAAAGACTTGAAATTTGCATTTTGTGGAGTATATGCCTCAATACCTTTCTCTATGTTTGAAACATTAGGAAGTGTTATATCATTTAATAGTATATAATATCCTCCTGATTGCATATTCAAGAAATCACTATAATCATATATTGGAATAGGACTTTCTTCGCTACTTGATGAATATACATTAAGGACAAATTCAGTGTGTACTGTTTGACTGCCTATAACTATATTATCATCATTTTGCGTTGACTTTAAAACCATATATGTTCCATTAGAACTTGAATATGTAAAATTAGCATAGAAGTTAATATAATAAAATCTATCTTCAGGGACATGAGTTCTTATAGGTATAAAATTAAGTCCACTATAATTAAAGTAATAATTATTCCCAGAAATTATCTGCCCGTTTTCATCATAACCTAAATAATAAACCAATCCATTTTCATCTGCCTCTGCATAATCAGGTTGAGTATCGCTTATCAAATTCGTGTTGACTTTCCATAATCCTTCTGTAGCAAGACTTTGCATAAAATATGCCACGCTATTTACAATTTCAACATTTGTTTCATCATATTCAATAAAATTATAAATATCTATACTAAATGTTGTTTGTGTACCAACTTGAATGTTGATTTGTCCATCTCCCATTCCGCTTACAATATCTTCACTTTTGCCTACATTCTCTCCGTTATAATTAACTACATATTCTTGAACCACTATATGTGTTGTACTTGTTGAAGTTCGCACCACATCACCATCTTTCTGTGTTGCAGTAATAGTGATATTAAATGAATTAGCATTATAATCTATATTATTTGAAGTGATTTCTAGATAATACTCACCATTTTCTTCTACAATATTTGCTAATGTATTATTTGATAATTGTGGGGCTGATATGCTTGTAGAAAGATATCCGTAAGAATTTATGTTTAATTTATATCTTAAACCTCTTGCAACTGTATATGTCGCATAATATCCACCTTCATTTGAACTTGTTGGCGTTTTACCATCTAATTCAACAGTTACATAATTTTGTAATCTAATTGTTAAATTTTTAGTTACAGTATAGGCTTCTACCCCATCTTTCATCAATGTAATTTTAATTGATGTTATGCTTTCATCATTTACATTATATGAATCCATATTATAACTTATATATATTACTCCATTATAAATATAATATAGATTTTGTCCTTTATCATCTGTTTGATTATAAGTTTTTATTATATTATCTAAATTTATTTTTAAGCCTGTTGCAGTTGTTGAACCTACTATTGATTTATCATCAAATATATTGTCTTCCCCTTGAGAATTTGCCTTTCTAGCAAGAAAACCAAATGTAGCAGAAGCATTCCCTGCTTGATAATTACTTTCTGCGTTCTCTATCAAAATATAATCAAAATCACTATCTTCAGGTGTTATTGTAATAGCAATAAGACCTGTCGTACCTGGATAAGCATATTCTGAATTTGTCGTAATCCCTGCATTGCCTGTTGCTTCTGATAAATTTGAATAATTGTCTATTACAACTGAAGTTATACTAGTTTGCTCAAAATTTATTGTAATAGCAGTATAAACTGATGTATTTGATTGAGCAAGAATGTAAATTGTATACTGACCATATATATTTTCTATATATCTATTAACATATGCTTGTGAATTTTTGTTTACTGATATTGTTAAATTAAATTTTTGATTTGTTAAATCAGTCGAGTTGTTTGCATCTTTCAAGAAAGTTATGTCAAATAGGAAGTTTTCTCCATAATTATTTGAAGGCTCTATATCATACAAGAAAGAAAAACCTAAGTCTTTTAGTGCTTCGCTTCCTTGAATATTTTCATTGTTTAAACCTACTATGTAATAATATGGAGTTTCTTCTAATGCAGTAGAATTAATAATTATTAAATCTTCTACTTTTTTGCTTGATAAAAGCGTAACTTCATTATATTTTGAATTATTTATTGATGAAGCACCTTTTCTATAATTTACTATAACATTATCAAGTTGTTTATTAACATTTGATGAATATACAATTTCAACTTGGTTGTTTGTATTCTTATCTGTTTCATTAAATGTAATTTGAAGTTGTGGGTTTATTACTAATTTATAATCACTTTCTGTTGTATTTTCATTGCGTCTTATTGTTATTGTTTGACCTGTAATTTCAATATCAAGTTCTTCTGTTGCTTCTTCCATTATCCCTTCTGAATTTAACTTTTGGACGCTTGTTATTTGGGCTGTAACTACATTGTTAGTTTCCAAATTAAATACTACATTATTTAAAGTTGCCTCTCCTAAAGCATTAGACTCAAAAGTTTGATTACTACTTGTGCTTGAAGATATACTCATACTTAAAGTGTAATTAGGTCTAACATACAATATTGCACTATTTTGTCCTCTTAAATTTATAGTAGTATCATCAATAGGAAGTGATGATGCCGAACCATTAGGATATATTATTGAATTATCTTTTTCTTCACCATCAGTAAAAGTTGGTTCATCAGGATTAAAATAATTAACAACATATATATAAAAATCTATTGCATTATTAGTATTTAATATACTTGTTGCAGAAATTTGAGCAAGCCCTGTGCCTAACACATGTATTCTGCCATTTTGATCTATTGTAAGCACGCTTCGAGTATTTGATGTAAATATCATTTCCCCATTAGTTATAAATGGATACAATATACTTCCATAACTTACATAATTCATATATGTATCAAGAAGATATTGATAATCTTCACCAGTTGATGAAGAATTTGTTGAAGAAGCTTTAAAATAAAACATATAATATATTTCATTATTGCCTATTCCTTGATATTCAGGATAGTCATTTGCTTCTAATTTATTATTATAATTTGCCTTTAATGATAAAAATTCTGTTCCTCCACTTGTAAAGAATGATTGCCCTAAAAGCGTACTACCATTATCACCAACAATTATAAAATCACCATAATATGATGTCTTTGTTAAATTATTTATAGTTAAACTACTGCTATCTTGAGCTAACAAAAGTCTTTCTCTTGATACAACATATGAGTATACATTGGTATAATTAATATTCTCTTGTTTCTCGCCCTCTACTCCATTCATGACCGCTACAATATTATTTGTTGATATTCCAAAAGCAAGTTTATTTGAATTTGCTATGTTTTCTTCTACATTACTATAATATGCGTCTATTATAGATGTATTATAAATTACAATCATTGAAGCGTTTATGCCTGCATTCCCGACATCTACTGCTTGTAGAGCAAAAGCAGATGTTAATGTTTCAACATTATTTATATATACTATTCCTGCTACGCGGGCTGGTGTTGGTGTTGCCGAAGAAGACAGATAACCTGTTACAAATGTTCGAGATGTAATTCCTGTAAAATCATTTATTGATATACCATTTTCTCCTACTGTGTCTATATATCCTATTACTCCTCCAACATAGTCATATCCACTAACTTCTCCACCTACAACAATACCTTGACCTGCAGTATAGTCGTTTGTAGTATTTGACTGAATTGAATTTTCATAATATAAATATTTTGTAAATGATAAAGTGTCATTTTGATAATTATTATAACCACTATATATAGAACTATTATTGCTACTGAAACCAACAAGGGCTCCTACATATGTCATATTTGTTATTGAAGAAGAACTTCCAAATAAGACCGGCTCTACTTTTATCAAAGAATATACCAAATAGTTTGTATATCCTGCAAAATTTAAAACTTTTGTATCTATTTTTGTTATACTTCCATTATTATAACCAATTACACCACCAACATAAGTATTTAATGAACCTTGTAAAGATTGATTTGAAATATAATTAACTATTATATCCCCTGTCATGTATGTAAGAATTTTTGGGTTATATCCAGCATAACTATATCTGCCTGCTCCAACAATATCATAATTACCATTTTCATTTTTTAATTGTATTTCGTTATAACTTCTTGTATTAGATGAATTATCTTCAAAGAGTGTGTAGTCTTGAATAATACTTCCATTATTGTAACCTACTACACCTCCGATATACCCACTTGTAACATTAATTTGAGAACTAGATATAGTTACACCTATGTTTATCAATGTTCCATTATTAATGCCCGCTACAATACCTATGTAACTATTACTTTTAGCATATGATGATTGATTCTCTTCTTCGCCTATATTGAATTGTCCTGAAAATGAAACATATTCTATATATGCACCTTCTGCAATAGATGAGAATAAACCATAATAATTATTTTCATCACTTCCTGTAGAATAATTAATTATGTTTATCCCAGTAATTTCTGAATATTCACTTGTACCAACAATTGAACCTTTCAATGTTCCAAGAGGTAATTTATCACTTATAGTAGAAACATCTATTGTTGTATTTATTCTATAATGTGCTGACAAATTCATATTTATTAAATCATCAGTGCTAGAAATGTTAAATCTATTTTGCTCTGTACCATTTGCAAATCTTACATCTATTGTTATCGCCAAACTTTGATAGTCGCTTAATATATTGTTATTTTCATCTAGCCAATCTCTAGCAACTATATATAAAGTTCCTTTCATCTCGCTTTCATAATTTTCTGCATACTTAACAAACTCATCATTAACTGTTAGTATTATTTGATACCTTCCACTACTTTCAATATACTCTATTGAATTTTCGTCTATCATATAATATGTTTCATTTATTCCATTTTCATTCTCTACAGTTATCGAACCACCCTCAAATAATGCAACGATTTCTCCGTTTGTGGCTGTGAGATTTGTAGGATAAGCAATCAATGTTTCTTGCCTATTTGTTGATGTAAACTCTATTTCTGTTAATGATTCTTGTAAAGTTATGCGATTAACTTCTTCATAAATTGAAATCCTTACATTTATTGTATAAGAATAAACTCTTCCGTATTGTCTAACATGGGCTATTAATTTAAAACTTCTTTCATTTTGTAAGTCAGAAAATGCCGTAAATGTCATAGTTTCTGTATCAAATGTCCCCAACCCAACAATAGTATAGATATTATTGTAATTGTTTGATTTGTACATTATATTTACATATTCACCATTTAATTGAATACCTTGATCGGAGTCTGTTTCCCAATATACATAACTTGGGTCAAATGAATTTTTTATGTATGTTATTCTCGTTTCATAATTTAATAATTCTGGTGAAGCAAATAGATATGCATTTTTATTATTTACTGTTATATTAAATTTTACTTCTCTTGCATTTGATTGTGTTGTCCCTGAATAAACATATGCATAAGCCGCATTTACCCCATAATTTCTTATATTTTCATTTACATTGCTTGCATCTAAATAATTACCTCTTCCATCTTTTTCTTTATAAACATTCAAATTTTCTATGTAACTAAAAGCAACTACATCTAAATAATAATATAATGTTTTATTTTCTAAAACAAAGTTTGTTATACTATAGCCGTTTATCACTAACTCAACTTCACTTGAGCCATTGCTTATTGTATAGATATCAAAATTTTTATTGTTATTTGTTGCATTTCTTAATTGAATTATTTGTGAATTTATATTAAATTGTATGTTTGTGATTGCTTGTGAATTTTCATTATTATTAGCTTGAATTTCAACATCAAAAAATGTATCATTATTTTCATCATTATATACATAAAATAATGTCGAATTTCTATTTTCTTCCTTTATATTCTCATTATACTTTATAGAATTTTGTTGATTTTGCGTAATTATTTCTACATCATTTAAAGTTTCTTGCACTGTTATGGTAAGAGATGTTTGCATTCCGTTATCTAATACTATAGAATATGTCCCTGTTCCAGCAGTCATTGCCTTGATTTTTAAATTTAAAATATAGTTGTTTCCTTCTTGCTCATACAAATTACTTGAATCAATTGCAAATCTTGCAACATCACTCCCTGAAATATTATTAACTTTTATATCTTCAAACTGTGCATTAGCATAGATATCTAAAAACTCTACAAAATCTGTATTATTGTAATCAAGATAAATTCTCTCTTTAAATGCTTCTGTTTTATAATCTATTAAGGTTGCACCTTGTGCGATTTTATATTTTAATTCTAATTGTAAAGAGTCGTTTTGTATTACATTGAAATATAAAGTTATTGAAACTAATTGGTCTTCAGTCGTTATTGCTGAATTTTCTATGCCTTTTAAATAAATAGGAATACTTAAGTCTTTTATCTCTACTATTTGATTAGAATAAATTGTATTGTTATACCTTAATTGTAAACTACTTCCAGTCAAATTAATTGATAAACTTTCATATTCAGCATCTGCAGGATTAACTGTAAACATAAACTCTTGCCAACCAAATGATTGACCTGCATAACTATTATAAAAAGTATATGTATGTTCTGTTGTTGTTAAATCAACATTATTAACTAATAGATTGGTAGGTATAACTCTTATTCTTACAGGTAAAGAATATACAAAATTTACATTACTATCTTCACTATTTTCAAAACCTGCATAGTATAAGTTCACATTAAAATTTGTAATATTTCCTACTCCTGAAGCACAATCTATTTGGAAGTAATAGGTCGTGAATTCATTTTCAGAAAGTTGTCCTAATTTTTTAACATTTATCACATTTAAATTATCTACAGAAGATTTGATTTGTATTAAATCATTCCCGCCCTCAATAGTGATAGCTAAATATATTGTTTTATAATCGACTGTATTACCTATATAAATTCCATTTGATATGACACTTTTATAACTAGGAATTAATGTTATTTCTTTCTCGCTTGCTCCCTCGATTTTATATAATCTATCTGAACCAATTGTATATTCATATTCATCTATTTTATAACCATAATCATAACTAATACTCTCATAATTTATGTCTACAAGAATATAAAAATCTCTTTGACAGGACAAAATTTCATCCGTTTCTATTTCGTTAACTGCATAAAAAGTTAATTTATCACCTGCTTGCACTTCTGTTGCAATATTTGTATTGAATAAATATTGCCCGTTATCATATTCGACTGACAAAAAATTATATATAGTATTTTGAGTTCTATTATCTTCTATTGCTTGCCCTAAAGTATAATAAAGACCTTGCTCATTTACAAATATTATATATTTATTATTATCGACTTCAATAAGACTTGCACTGACAAAAGAATTTGAATATTCTCCATCTTGTATTAAATCATCTAAAGATGCTTCTGCACTATTATTTATCTCTCCATAGAAATAGTATTTAAGTTCACGCTCTGTCGCATTGTTAGAAAAATTAAAATCTGCTGATGTTGGATATAATTGATTTGAAAGAGATAAATATAATGAATTACTATTTGCAGTCAAATCAGAAGAATATTGTTTTACTTGTATTTTTATAGTATGAGAAATATTCCCCTCATTTGTTTTAACTGTAAACTCCGAAAAACCACCTTTAATACCTGTAATGGCATAAGTTGTAGAATAATTCTGTGTGCTTAATACTGTAATAGTGCAAATACTTGGATTAGATAAACTATAACTTAAAGAACTTGCCATTCCACTAACTGGATTGTTAATGGTAAAAGTTACATTTTGTGCATTTTCTTCATTTGCAAAAAGTATTATTTCTTCTTGTGATGCTGTCAATGTTACATTTGAATAATTTTTCGCTCCACAAGAAGCAAAAAGAAAGCCTGCAACGACAAGTAGCAAACTAAATATAAACATACTTAATTTTTTAGAATTTGTCATACAACCTTCCTTTTCTTATTTATGTCTTTTTTATTAAAGACAAATGAGATAAAGCGATTTAACTCATTTGTTTTTATTACATAAATTATTCGTTTTTCTCCTTAAATATTGAAACTACATAATCAAGAGGACGAATTTGGACCATTGTTCTTGCTGTAGGAGCAGTTATTACAAACGCTTGTCCTACTTGAGCAGAAACTATACGGTTTCTTTCTGTCTTATTGATTCCTCCAGAGTTTTTATATAATTCAATAAGGTCATTAACATCATTTGGAGAAAGAGAGAAAATAAGTGAATACTGACATGCATTAATAACTGCTGTTGACTGTCTTTTTATTTCTTCTGAACCAACAAAGTCATTTATGTTTTGAGTGATTACAATTTGCATTCCGCCATACTTACGAATTCTTTTTGCCATCGCTGTCATGAAGTTTAATGCTATTGGATATTTTGGGTTTATGAAAGTATGTGCTTCATCTACAACTACTATAATTTTTCGATTCGTATTGTGAAGTTTATTATAATCTTTATTATTTATAATTTCATTTTCTATATATTTAAAAACTAATAGCATTTGAGCATTTGTTAACATATCGTTATTTCCTGCAATCAAAGATTGAAAGTTAAAGCATACAAAGTTTTCATTTGTTTCAATTGATGTTGGACCATTCCACAAGTTAGAATTTCGCCCACCTTTTGCAAACTTTCTAATATATGCTTCTGCAACACGAAGGTTATTCAATATAAATTCCTCTTTTGCCGTCTTTAACCTCTCTTGTAATAATGCATATAAATCGTCAAAAGTAGGATAATCTTTTGGTTTCAAATCTTTTAAATCGGTATTTTCATCTATATTAAATTTAGAATATAAATCAAGTACTAATGAGTTTATTATTTCAAAAGCATCTGAAGAAATCCCCTCTAATATTGTTCTAAAAAATTGCTCCAAAAACTGCAAATGTTGATTAAAAGAATCATCTTTTTTTATTTTATCGTTATCCTCTTCTTTTTCGTCATCATCTTTATCTAAAGCTCTTATTACATGGAATGGATTTATTATTCCTTGTAGAGATGAACCTACATCTATTAGTTTCCCTTTTAGACTGTCAGTTAATTTTGAATACTCTTTTTCTGGGTCGCAAATGAATATTTTAGTGTTATCTGCTGCAAAATTTGCAAGTAGTGTTTTTGTAGCAAATGATTTTCCTGAACCAGATTTACCTATTATCATCATATTTGAGTTAACTCTTTGAGCATCACGCTTAAAGAAATCTATAAAAACAGGATATTCATTATCTCCAATATAAAAGCCATTTTCATCTTGAAGTTCTGAAGAAATAAATGGGAATACTCCTGCTAATGTATATGTTGGAATTCCTCTTTGCAATTCTTTTATATTATCTCTCATTGATATACCTGTACTTATAAAAGCATCAATTTGTCTAGCAAAAAGTTCGGTATAACGATAGCCCTCTTGTTTCAATATTGCCTTTACATCTTTTCTTGCTGAATCTTCACAAGTTATAAATGTATTTATATCATAAAGTTGTTGATTATTATTTTTTAATTCTGCAAGCAGGTTCCTTAAAGTTTGAAGATGGGTTGATATTTCTATTCTTGTACTACTTTTCCCTGTTTTATATAATTTAGTTTCCATATCCATGATGGCTTTATCAATCTTTTTTTCTGAATCAAACTTTGGTGCTTTTTTAAATTTCATTACAACTTTAGTCCTATCCAATAAGAAAAATGATGCACCCCAAGCATTCCCAACTTGTAGAGGATATTCTGTTATGGCATATGTTCTATAATTATTTCCATCTATATTATATTTTGCAGATGAAAACTTAATTTTATCTGGTGTTGCCCAGTTAATAAATTCTGAAAAAGGCACGCTCTCTAATTCTCTTTCATTGAATTCTCTATTGTAATTCGCTCTTAAAAAAATTGCGAGTTCGCTTCCTATAAGACGCCTTGTAGTTACAGGTATGAGTGCCGTTGCCAGTGATGATGCCATTCCGCTAACTGTATTTTCAAGTGCTTCTAAATCTTTACCTAATATTACTAAATAAAAATAATCCTTATAAATTTTATTTGTTCTATTTCTATCCTCTATAAATGCAATTCTCTCTTCAAAAATTGGTGCTCTTGCATCTACTTCGCCTTGCGACATTTGGTTCTCATATAATTGGTCTAAAAGTCTATCATATTTTTTATTTTCATTATAAGCATAATTATCAAGCACCATCGCTTTGTTTATTTTGACTATTTCACAAACTTGATTTTCATCTAATCTTCTTAACGCATTACCAAAACCTATATCTATAACATTATTTTGATTATATTCATTTAATAAGTCAAATAAAATTGGCTTTACTTCTAATACTTCGGCATAATAATTCCCATAAGATATACATCTATCTTGATATATAGATTCAAATGGTATTATGTTTTTTATGTTTGGTTTACCTTTCTTTGGTGCTTTTTCATATTTTTTCTTTTGCATGGAAAATCTTACTAAATGTGATATTGTTACATAGAACCTATCACTATCAGCTATTTTAAAAAACATTGATATGCTTATAATTGCCCATACCATTGCTATCCATATATGGCCTTCAAAATTTGAAGCTGCAAGTACAATCAAAACTACAGCTGCAAGCACAGCAAGTAACAAATCTAAACCTGTAAATCCTCTTATAAATTCTAGTTTTACCTTTGTTCTTCTAGGCACAATTCTTATCATATCAACCTCGCTAATTTATTTTACTACAATTTATAGCAAAAATACAAACGATTAAACGAGATTTTACATATTTTTTATATTTTCATAAATATATATAATATTTATGTTAAATTTTAATAATTTTTATAATTTTTAAATTTAAAATATTTTTCATATTTATAATAATAAAAAATAACACAAAATGGTTATTTTTATAAATTTAATTAATCATTATAATTTTTCAAATTTAATATATATAATTATTTGCTATAGTAAATTAAAAAATTTAATTTATTGTGATTTTTAGCCCTATTAATTATATTTTGGTTTATTATGTCATATTTTCTTGCAATTATTTCATGATTATATCCATATAAATCTTCTTGCATTGTTCTACCTAAAATACTATTTTGATTAGCCAAAATTCTGTAAGGTTTGTTAATTTTTTTATCTTTTAAATTTTGATTATTTATTTGAATTATATTTTTATTTTGCAATTGACTAATTGACACTTTCTGCATATTATTTTTATTTAATTTTATATTTTCTTTAAAAGATTTGTTAGATGATTTTTTTTCTTTTGTTCCATAAATCACATAATTTTTCCCTGTTTTTTTTATATTTTTCCAAAAAAACTCACATTTATCTGTCATTACTCTTCGAACTATCTTCCCCTGCAGAAGAATATCTTTAACTTTACCAAGATTTACGCCATTTGTATCATAAACAACTTTTCCTATAGGATTATAGGTATCTTCTTCTATGAAAATGTCTAAAACTTTTGAACTATCTATCATGATACATTCATCACTTTTGCTCTTTATATCCTTATATTTTAACAAGAACATCTCTTCACTTTCTTCATCTACAATTATTAAACCTTCTAAAGATTTTAAATCTTCATTAAATAGAGCATTAATACAATACCCTACTAATTCTCCTTCTTGTAATGATATAATTTTTTTTGAAATCAAACTACTTAATTTTTCCATGCTATAACATACACTAGAATTAATCTATTTATGAATAATTGTCAAAAAAAACAAAAAAATTACATTTTTTGATATTTTTTATATATTTTTTATTTTTATTTTTTATATTTTTAATTTGACATTATATATTTTTTGTGCTAAAATATTTTGTATGAAAAAAGCAAAGAATATTATAACAAAAGATATGATAATTGATGATGTATTAAAATTAGATGAAAATTTAGGTGATGTTTTTATGGGATTTGGCATGCATTGTATATTTTGTCATTTAGGTCTTGAAGAAACTATTGAAGAAGCGGCTGAAGTACATGAAGTTGATGTGGATTTTCTAGTTGATAAGTTAAATGAAGTTTATAATCAAAATCATAAATATAAAGAATAATCTTAAATTTAATTTTATATAAAAAAAATTTATCTATTAAGATAAATTTTTTTATTAGTTTGACCCTTATTTTAAATAATAATCAAAATTTAACTTTATAATTTAATTAAAACTATCTTTTATTATTTCTTGCCATATAAGTTATCATTTATCATATTTATTAATATTTTTAAACCTTTTTTAGTTTTTGTAGAAACTAAAACTTCATTTTCTTTTATCATTATTGGTTTATTTAAAAGATCGGCTTTATTATAAACAATTATTCTATTTTGAGTTGCACCAAGTTTATCAAGTAATTCATTAGTTACTTTCATATTAGTTTGATATTCTTTTTCACCATTTTCTTCGTTCATTAGTGATATATCAACTACATGTAACAATAAATCTGCATCAACGGCTTCTTCAAGTGTAGAAGAAAAGGCATCTATAAGTTGATGCGGCAAATCACTTATAAACCCAACTGTATCAGTAATTATAGCAAATTTATTGTCTTCTAAATATAATTTTCTTGTCGTAGTATCTAGTGTCGCAAAATATCTATCATCAGCATATATACTCTCTTTTACCAAACTATTTAATAGGCTTGATTTGCCTGAATTTGTATATCCTACTAAAGCGATTTTTGGTAAATCTGATTTTAACCTTTCTTTCCTTGTTGATTGTCTTTGAAGTTTTATCTTTTCAATTTGTTTTTTCAAAAAATCCATTTCATGTGTTAAAATACGCCTATTTAATTCAAGTTTAGACTCTCCCGGCCCACGCATTCCAACTCCTGCACTTCCAAATCTTCCACTTGTTCCCTGCAACTCTGTTAATCGAGGAAGAATATATAAATCTTGAGCAAGTTTAACTTGCAATTTTGCTTCTCTAGATTGTGCTCTGCTTGCAAATATATCTATAATAAGCCCTACTCTATCTAAAACTTTGACACCAAACTCTTTGGACAAATTTTTCATTTGTGAGCCACTTAAAGGATAATCAACAATAACTACATCTATAATTTCATCACAATTATTTATAAATTCTTTTATTTCTTTTACTTTCCCGCTTCCTAACACTGTTGCTTTATTAAAATCTTTTATTATTTGATAAAAGTCTTTAACTATATTTAATCCCGCAGAAATAGAAAGACGAGTAATCTCATCTAACTTTCTCTTTACCCCTTCATTTTTTTTAGTGCAAACTGTTACTACAATTACATTTTCTTTTTCTATTTTTGTTTCATTATATTTTTTCATATTTTTATTATATCAAAAAATTGCACATTTTTCAATTAATTATACAAAATTAAACCGGCGAGCAAAAGAAAATTTACAATAAAAAGACTAAAAGCGAGCCGAATTTTAATCTACCAAAACATTTCCATTTTCAACATTAATAACTACATTTAAAACTTCTCCGTTTTGACTAACCGCTGAAAAATACCAAAATAAATCTTCGAAATTCTCATCTTGTTCAGTTAATATTTTAAGATAACATTCTCCTTTAAAATTACCAGATTGATAAAAACTGTTTAATCTTTCTTCTAAACTGTTTTTTGCAATTTCTAAAGCTTCTTTCCAATCAATTGAAAAATTTTTGCTCACATTGTTAAATAAAATATTATAATCTTGATATGAAAGACTTATCTCATCATTTTCACCTAATGCATAACCTATATCATTCATGTAAAAATGATTTACAGGATTATAGTACATTTCAAATTCCATAGTTTCCCCATTTATTGAAAGCATTACTTTTATGGTATCTTCATCAAATATTTTGTTGAAGTTTACAACTACTAAAGAAAAATCACAAACATCTTCATGAATTCCATCAATACTATAGTCTATCTCTCTTTGACCAACACTAATTGAAGCGACAACTTCATTATTTAAATCATTGCCTTGATAATAAATTTTGGTTATTTCACTCATATTATCTTCTAAATCGCTATTATTAGAACAACCCAAAAGCATGATTGGACATAATAAAATTAATGCAAGAACAAAAAATTTTTTCATATTAATACTCCTCAAAATATAATTATGTTTGAATTTTATAAAAAATGTGTTAAACTTTAATAGGAGTTATTTATGCAAAAAAATCTTAAATATTATATAAACAAAGCTTTAAATGAAAAATTTGCTTTGGGTGCTTTTAATTTTTGCAATATGGAATCATTACAAGGTATTTTGGAGGCTTGCAAAAACAATTCCTCTCCTGCCATTATTTCAGTAAGTGAA
This sequence comes from uncultured Clostridia bacterium, assembly GCA_944372465.1. Classification (GTDB taxonomy): domain Bacteria; phylum Bacillota; class Clostridia; order Christensenellales; family UBA1242; genus Caccovivens. Next base: position 50,548 of record CALVZG010000031.1, on the reverse strand, counting down.
AGTGCATTATCATATATGGGAGATGAATTTACTATCAATCTTGCTAAAGCAAGTAAAAATATATTTCCTTATCTATTTTTACATTTAGACCACGGAAAATCTTTTGAAACTTGTAAAAAAGCTGTTGATCTTGGATTTGATAGTGTTATGATAGATGGAAGTTCACTATCATTTGATGAAAATATAAATTTAACCAAAAAGGTATGTGAATATGCACATCCATTTAATGTTTATGTAGAAGGAGAATTAGGACAAATAAAAGGTATTGAAGACAATGTGTCTTATTCAAGTCATCTCTACACAGACCCCAATTTAGCCCAAAAATTTGTTGAAAGTACTAATATAGATATGCTGGCTATTGCTATAGGAACTAGTCATGGAGTTTATAAATATCAAAGAGAGCAAACTTTAAGGCTTGATATTTTGGAGGAAATTGAAAAATTATTACCAAACTTTCCTCTTGTTCTTCATGGTGCATCTACTGTAGAAAATGATTTAGTTGATGAAATAAATACTTATGGTGGAGAAATAAAAAAAGCTATAGGCATACCAAAGGAGTTACTTCAAAATGTTGTAAAAAACCACAATATTATAAAAATAAACACAGATACAGACATAAGACTTGCAATGACCTCTCAAGTTAGAAAATATTTAATGTCTTTTCCTGAAAATTTTGACCCTAGAAAATATCTCGTAGAAGGTAAAAACAAAATTGTTGATGTTGTTTCTAACAAAATTTGTAATATTTTTTATTCTAATAATAAAATTTAAAAGCGTCTTGATTCAGACGCTTTTTTCCTCTTCAATTTCTTCTAATTCTTTGTATCTCTTTCTAGTTGCTTCCCCTCCTCTTATATGTTTTTCTGCAAAATTTTCATCAAGTACTTGTTTAGTTCTTTGATAAAGATTAAAATCAATATTTTTTAATTTTATTGAAACATCATGATGTATTGTACTTTTGCTATATCCATATATCTTTGCCGTTTTCCTGATGGTGTCATGCGTTTTTAAAATATGATTTGCAACATTCATTATACGCTCTACTAAATCCTCTTTCATTAAGCCCTCCATGTTATAAACTTATGAAAGAGATATTATTTTTATGTCATATTATGTAGAATTATAAAGAAAAATAGACTATGATTGTTTGGTTTCCCATTTAAACATAGTCTATTTTATTTCATTTATTTTTCATTTATTTTTTTGAATATTCATCAATTATTGCTACAATTTGTGGAATTGTCTTTAATTCTTCAAGTTTTTCATCTGGAATTTTAACACTAAATTCTTCTTCAAATGTCATTAAAAGTTCAACAATATCTAGTGAATCGGCCCCCAAATCTTCTACCACATTTGCAGTGTCTGAAATTTCATCTATTGATATACATAATTGCTCAGCGATTATTTTTTTCACCTTGTCGATTGTGTTCATTATAAACCTCCATTGTGAGTATACCATAATTATCTAATTTTTCAAAATAAAATACGATAATTTTTAATATTATCGTATTATATTTCGCTGATTATTTTAATTGCAAACTTAAATAATCATTAGGATCTACATAGTCGTCATTAAGCATTAATGTAAAATGTAAATGTGCACCCATATCAAGTTCGCCCTCTGCACTTTCACTTGCACTACCGATTTTCTCTCCTGCGACTACTTTATCTCCTTCTTCTACTTCAACTTCTTCTGCTAATGATGAGTAGATGGATAAAAATCCGTCTGAATGAGATATGGTTATTGTGTATCCAGAAAGATAATCATAACCTACACTTGCAACAGTACCATCATATACTGCGAAAACATCACTATCTTCTGAAGTTAAGTCAACTGCAAGATGTGCTTCCCATTGATTTAATGTTGAGTTTTCTTGAAGAGCGGTATCTGAATAGTCTTTTACTACTGTGGCATTATTCATAGGTAGAGTAAAATCTAAAGTTCCACCACCTGTCCTAACACTTCCATTAAGAGCTGCTAATAATGTAAATGTCAATGCTACTGCAAATACTACTACACCAACTACTACATAAATACCATACTTCTTTAAAAATTCAACAAACTTATTTTCTTTTCCTATTTCCATGTTACCTCCTACAACATTTATTGACTAAAAAATTTGATTTATACATTAATTTTTATTTTTTAATTAATATCCTGTTGTAATTAAAGGAAATCCTAAAATCCATTCTTCTGAAGTATGCACTAATTGAAAATTTATCTTTTTACCATCAATTATTCTATAATCTTTGTAATTTCCATAATAACCATAGTAAATCGTATATCTATTATCTGCTAATTGTCCCCCTTTATAGATAATGTCTAAACTTTTAATAAAGTCTTTTAATTTATAATCTTTATCATAATAAAAGATATAACTTTTTATATTTTGATTTTCCATCAATATATTTTTGCTTGCTTCATTATTGGCAAATTGAAAATAATAATCATTCCCATTTTTTATATATTCTTGTTCAGTAAATAATGGTTGAGATGATACTAATACAAGTTTTGAATAATTAAGGAAAGGCGAGAAATCATTTTGCTTAAAAATGTTTATACTTATCAATAAAAATATCAAAACAAAAAAGGCAATCATTTTTTTCATAAATTTATGATTGCCTTTTTTCTCCTTTATTATCATTTTTAAATTGTCGAAATTTTTATTATTTTTTGTATTCTATAATATTATCAAAGATTTATAACAAAACAAAAACAAAACTTATAATTGCTCCCACAAAGCACATTGCACATAAAATAGATAAAAATAATGTTTTATATTTTATATTTTGCGAAAAATTTTCTCTATTTTTATTTTTTGATTTTATGTTTTGAAGTTGTTCTTGTCCCAAATCTTCTTTATTTGTAACACTTTGATTATTTTGATTTTCTTTTTCGGTGGTTTCTAAATTTTCTGAATTTAAATTTCCCTCTTGTGCTATATCTTGTAATTTAATATTCTCGTTTTCTTGTTGATTTTTGATAGCATCTTCTTTTATTGAACTTATGCTTTTTGATTGATTGTTTGCAATTTTTGTTTGATGGTTTGCCTCTACTTTGTTTTCCCCTGATGAATTTGCATTTTTTATGATATTAGGTTTTTGTGGTATTGGGCGTCTTGGTGGCAATGGTGGAATTTTTTTGTCCATTTTTCCTCCTCAAAATCTATAATTCTTAATTAAAAACTATTTTAATTTCTTTTTCAACATTTGTCAAATATTTTGTAATGGATTTGTTCCCCATAAATTCACAACATATTCATTTTCTGATAACGCCTCAAATAAAATAGTTAAAATATACTTTTTGTGTCCTGAAAAATTACTATTCTCTCCTATAATTACATATGAACATAAAGTGGCTTTATCGCCCGGTATTAAAACATCATTATAATAATAATATCCATCATCTTGATTATACACCCAGTTTACTGTTTCTAAAATATCCATATCTAAAGTTACATTTTCTCCATTATAAACATAAACTTTTGCTCGAATATAAATATTTGCTTCTTCATCATTATTTTTTATACTGACAATTTGTGGAAGCCTTTCACCTGCTAAATAAGAGCCATCAAAAGTTAGCGAAATTGATTGTGCTTGATTTTTTTTAATAGATGTAGATACAGTTTTCCCAAGTTCTAAATCTGTTGTATAAGATATATCTGTCTTGAAAAACCACCCTGATGCACCAAGATAAATTGCTATTCCAAGTAGCACTAATAGTCCAAAACATGTAAACATCCAACCAAAATTTGACTTTGTAATCTTCATATATTTATTTTGGTTTTATTTATTATAAATATTCTTTTATTTTTGCATTTTTTTGCTTTATTTTTCTTCTTTTATTTCTATCTGCTTTAAATTTGTCTATTTGATTTTGTTTAAAAATCATACTTTCTTCTACTAATTTATCTTTTTTAACTTGCCATTTATATTTTCTATTGCCATATGCCATATCATAAGATAAAATACAAACCCCTTGTAATAGATATATATAATATGAGAAAAATCTCCACACTAGCAATACCCAAACTAAAATATTGCCCTCACCTATTACAGAAGCAAAAGCCGCAGTAAATGAAATTTCATTCATTCCCGTTCCGCCCGGCAATGGAAAGAAAGATGATGACAGGTCAACTAGCATTGACATAACAAATAAATTTAAAAACATGCTTCCTTCTAGACCTGGCATAAATAATTTTACTATAAAAAATGGCATACAATAATTGCATGTTAACTTTATAAAGCAAGTAAAAAACATGACTATAAAATCTTTTGGAGATTTTGCATATTGTTTCATTACATCTTGAAAGTCGCTTATATATTTAGAAATTTTTTCATATTGCTTGTCATAATTTTTTACTATTTTCATCTTATGGAGAAGTTTTAATACTTTTACTACTATCTTTTTCCCAAGACTTTTACAGATTGAAAGAAATATTGTAACAAAAAGAATAATTGCTCCTAAAATAAACCCTAAAATACTAGTTATTGATGTGAATTTGCTAAAATTATTGTTTGTTGATGATATAATAAGGCAAATTAAACTTAAAACAACCCATGCCATTTGATGAAAAACATATTTAGCAAGTGGAATTGACAGCGAAGTGTGAAGAGGCATTCCTCTTGATTTCATGTAAGAAATTTGAAAAGGTTGTCCTCCTGAAGAAAGCGGTGTTACATTATCATAATATCTTCCTATTTCTACCACTTTATAAGAAAGTCCTAACCTCCACTTCCCTGTTGATTGTTTTACTAAATATCCTAATGCTAATGTTTCAAAAAATTGTACTAAACAAAAAAATAATATAACAATAAATATATATGAGATGTCTAACCGTAAGCCCTCTATTGGTGCAATCTCTTCTCTAGTAAATTGATATGCTAAAATTCCTGCAACTACAAAAATATTTACAATAAAAAATACTAAACTTATTATTTTACTTTTTTTGCTGTTATGCTTTGATACTGATTGCTCTGCTTCGTCTAATTTTTTCTTTTGGTCAGCATATGAATTTTCGCTATCAATATTCTGATTATTATCTTCATCATATTTATTACTATTTTCAATGTTGTCGTCCTTAATTTGAGAGAATTTTTCTATTCCCTCTATTGTTTGATTATTAATAATATTTTTATCTTCTTCTATATTTTTATTGTTGGTGTTTTTATCTTTCTCTGTAGAAAATTCTATTTTTTCTTTATTTTGATTGCTATTTTTTTTGTCTTCTTGTTTATTTTGTAAAGAGTTTTTATTTACTTCAGTGCTATCATTTGTTAAAAGGTCATCAATATTTGATTGTACAAAAAAAGTTTCCTCACTTTTAATTGAAGAATCTTTATTTGTATTTTGTCCCTTTTTATTTTTCATGTATATATACTATCAAAAAAAGATACCTCCTGTCAAGTGCTGGTATCTTTTTTATTTTGTTTTATCTTATAATAATTATTCTTAATTATAAAGGTCAGAATATCTACTACTATATTCAGAAATATTATAACTTTCACGCAAGAAATTTAAGTTTGATGATTCAAAATAACTATAGTTATCACTATAAATCTCATCATATAAAACATCAAAATATGTTTTATCAACAAGTAAATTTACTCTAGTATTATACAATGTTTCTATAGCATCACTGCTTAACGAGAATGAACTATTTATTCCGTCAAATAGGTTCTTGCATTCGCCTGTATATATCAATATATGAATCCCATATTCTGTTCTTACTAGCCCTGAAATATCACCTATTTCAGCATTTCCATTATTATATAATTCTATTGCAGCATCATTAAATGGTTCTACAAAACTTGAAACTGCATTACCTTCAGAGTCAATTCCTATTACATAGTTTGACTCTGCATTAAACATACCTGTATCCTCATTATATTCGTAGATAAAATCGTTGATTGTATCACCTATATAATTTATGTTTTCAGTTGTTTGTGCCGATCTTAATGAAAGAGCAATTCTATTGTATATATCATCGACAGTAAGACCATTTGTATCTTCTAATTCTTCATAGATTCCTGTATTTTCATTATAAACTCTTACTACAGGTTCTATTGATTCATACAATTTATCTAATTCTTTTTGATATTGTCCGCTATAATACCCGCCGTCATCTGCCTCTATCTTTGCTGTAAGAGCGTCATATTCTGCTTGTTGCTCATCATTAAACATGAATAGAACATTTGCTACAGTAAAGAATTTTGTTTCATTATCTCCGCTTTTAAAATAATAAACATCATTTAAACTTTCTTGAACATTCGTTTCATAATTTGTATCTTTTTCGAGAACATATTGAGTGTAAGATTGTCTTACTTTGCTTGTATATAAATCTACAATTTGTGAAGAAGTGATTGATGATATACTATCCAGATTTCTGTTTGAATAAGAATATTTTTCTACAACATAATTTTCATATGCTACTTTATATAGTCTATCTATCTCTCTATCAAAAACACTTGGTGCATCTGTTGATAGATTTTGACCATATTCTGATGCTTTTAAATCATTAAAATAATTATTAAATGCTTTTTTATAATTATCATTATTGTTTAATACATAATCTCTAAAGTTTTCATATATTAAATTTCTATCATCACTATTATTAAAATCTCTGTTTACCGTTGGGAAAAAGTCGCCTAAAAGTTCATCTTCAACATTTGTTCTTTCTATAACATATATTGTATTTCCATTTTTATCAACACTTTCTTTTATAACTGCATTCTTTGTGTAACCATCAAATGTTATGTCATCACTACTTTCTTCTTCATCTTCAGTTCCTACTATATCATCATAGTAAGATTGTAAGTTGCTATCTAAAGAGTCTACCACTTGTTGATAGAGGTAGGTTTTTTCTTTTGTTGTAAGACCTGTTCCGTCTTGGTTTATACCAAACTCGTTTTCTGCAGTTAAAAGAGTTATCTTTCTATTTTCTAAAAGTTCAAGTGAAAGTTGTATTGCCTCTTCTCTTGTATAACCATTGTATTGCTCATAAGTATAACCATAACTTTGATAACTTGATATCAAATCGCTTTTAGTAATCTCTGCCTTTTGACCTGTTGTTTTATTTTCAACTACCGCAACTACTTGATTATAATACTTGCCGTAATTTGTTTCAACCAAAGAGCACCCTGCAAGTAATCCCATGCAAAGTAAACAAAAACTCAATAAAAATCCAGTAAATTTCTTCTTCATTTTATCTCCAATAATAATCACTATAAATATTAACATATTGTCGCACAAAATTTCAAGCAAATTAAAACATTTTATAAGATTTTTTCATTTTTTGTTATTTTTATTGACTTTCATTCTTTAGTTTAATTACTAAATTTTGCTTTTTCAAAAAATTCAATCATCTTTATTACACTTTCTATAATAGTTTTTTGCAAGACAAATTTTATTTTTATATTACTATCAAAAGTGAGTTTTCCATCAAATTTTTCTAAAACTAAAGCAAGCCTTTTATCAATTATTTCCTCTTTTTTCTCTAAAAATACAATATTTTCATATTTATTTATTCTTATTTTTTGCACTCCAAATTCACTTGCTAAATTCCTTAAATATGCAAGTTTTGCTAAATTTTCAACCTCTTTAGGAACTTGGCCGTAACCATCTTTTAAACTTTGTAATATGCTTGCAAGTTGTTCTTTTGAAGTAATTTCGCTAATTTGTGTATAATATGCTATTCTTTGCTCGTTATCTTCTATATAATCTTCACTTATAAATGCACTTAACGCTATTTCTAGTTTTACATCACTTCTTTTTAATATCTTTTCACCTTTTATATCCTTAACTTCCTCATCTAAAAGTTTTACAAACATATCATATCCCACTTTCGCTATGTGCCCATGTTGTTCTTTGCCAAATATGTTTCCTGCTCCCCTTAACTCAAGATCTCGCATCGCTATTTTAAAGCCACTTCCAAGTTGACTGAACTCTTTTATCGCTTCTAACCTTTTATATGCATCATCTGTCATGTGTTTATCTTTAGTATAAGTTAAATACGCATAACTTAATCTATCACTTCTTCCTATTCTTCCCCTTAATTGATAAAGTTGACTTAATCCCAGCCTGTCTGCTTCTATCACTATCATTGTGTTTGCTAAAGGAAGATTTATTCCATTTTCTATCAATGTTGTTGCTACTAAAACATTATATACACCATTATAAAGTCTATCTATCACATTTTCTAGCAATTTTTCATTCATTTGTCCATGTGCGACCCCTACATTAGCATTTGGAACTAATTTCCTTATATGACTTGCAAATTCCTCAATAGATTCCACTCTATTATAAACAACGAATATTTGTCCTTTTCTCGCTAATTCTCTATTTATAACATCTTTAATAAGTTGGTCATTTTCTTCTGTAACATATGTTTGAATTGGCAGACGATCACGAGGAGGTGTTGATATGACTGAAATATCTCTTATTCCTGAAAGAGACATATTTAATGTTCTTGGTATAGGTGTGGCAGAAAGTGTCAAAACATCTACATTTCTGTTGCTATCTTTTATTTTTTCTTTATGTTCTACGCCGAACCTTTGTTCTTCGTCTAAAATTAATAGTCCTAAATCATGATATTTTACTTCACTATTTAATATTTTATGAGTCCCTATTAACATATCTATTTCGCCATCTTCACAACGCCTTATTATATCTTGAACTTGTTTTGGACTTTTAAATCTATTTATTACTTCGACATGTATACCAAATGGCTCTAGTCGCTCTTTTGCTGTGATATAATGCTGTTGAGAAAGTATTGTGGTTGGACAAAGTAGGCTTACTTGTTTGCCGTTATAGATACATTTAAAACTTGCTCTTAATGCTACTTCAGTCTTTCCAAATCCGACATCTCCACAGATAAGTCTATCCATAACTTTATCACTTTCCATATCCTTATCTACATCACTTATTGCTTTTAATTGGTCTGGTGTTTCTTGATAACCAAAAGCATCTGCAAATTGTTTTTCTAAATAATCATCTCGCTTAAACTTAAATCCTTTTAAAGTTTGTCTTTCTTTGTAAATTTCTACTAGGCTTATAGCCATTTCTTTTATGCTTGCACGAACTCTTTCTTTAAGTCTATTAAACTCTCCGCCACCTAATGATGATAGTTTTGGTTGTTCTTCACCTCCTATATATGCTGAAATAGTATTGGCCTCTTCGCTAGGAAGATAAAGAATATCTCCATTTTTGTATTCAATTACAAAATAATCTTTTTCTACATCTGAAATTTTTAATCTTTCTATCTTAATACATTTGCCTATACCATGAAAAGAGTGCACTACATAGTCCCCTAATTTTGGAAGATAAAAAACTGAGTGCCTACTTCTTGAAAATGAAGTGTTTGGCATTCTAAACAAACTATCACAACCTATTCCTATTACCCCTTCTCTTAAAAAAGAAAAAGAATTTGGCATTGCAAGTTCGGACAAGTATATATTTCTTTTTTCTATCTTTTGTCCATCATAATCAAAATATGAAAAGCCGTTTTCAGTTAAAAAATCTGATAAATTTTTTTTAAATCTTTTTTCTCCTGCAAACAAAATTATACCTTGATTTAAATTCTTAAAATCTATTATATCTTGTTTTAATGCTAAAAAATCAGTTAAATAACTTCTTTCTGCAACTCTTTCATTATAATAGTCAGGTTTAGTTATCATAAAATTATCAAAGATATAGTTTGCTTTAGAAAATAAATTTTCAAAATCTTCATAATTTTTATAGTTATAAAAAGACATTGAACTATAACTTTGTTTTAAAAGCGTTATTTCTTCTTCTATCTTTTTGGGTTCGTCTATAATTTTATCGCCATTTAAATCAAAAACATTATTTTGTCCTAATGGCAATTTTGAAAGTGCTATTGTCGCTGATTCTAGTTTTTCAATATTTTTCATGGTAGTATGGTCAAATGTGCTGATACTTTCTACTAAATCATCAAAAAATTCTATTCTATATGGATTTTTATTTGAAGAAGAAAAAATATCTAAAATATCTCCACGCAAAGCAAATTGTCCAACTTCTTCTACAAGACTTGTTCGTTGAAAACCATATTCAACAAGTTTAGTTGTCAACTCTTCTATATTATAATTTTTATCTTTTTCTATTTTTATTGGGCAAAACTTTGACAAATCAAACTTTATAATCATTGAACATGGTAAAAATATAAGAGCATCAATTTCTCCTGCCAGATATTTGTTTATGCCATCAACAAAAGGAAGTAAATTTTTATCATTTTCATCTTCGCTTTCTCTTGCGTTTGAAATTATTTCTACTTTCTTCCCAAAACTTTCAAGCCCTCTTTTAATCTTACCTGCACTAACAAAATTATTGCATAAAAAAATCAGGCGATTAAATTGAGTTAAAAGCATTATTTTTTCTCCATCGCCTAGTTCTGATATATTTTTATTTTTTAAGATTTTGGATAATTCTTTTTCTAAATATTTCATAATCACCTGAATTTTTATACTCGCTTTAATTATTTATCATGAAAAAAAATACATTTAGATAAAAAATTTATAATAATTTATTTTTGGTTTCATTTTTATTATTTATAATTTTTTATCCTTATTTTTTATTAATATAATTTAATTTTCTATTTTCTTTGATTATTTCAAGTATTAAGTTGCTTGCCTCTTCTATTGCGTTTTCAAAAAGTTTTTCGTCTTCAATCTTTATATTAGAAATTACATAATCGGCAAGGTCTTTATTTGTATCTCTCCCAGCACCTATTTTTACTCGTTCAAAATCTTCACCAATATATTCAACTAATGAACGAAGTCCATTATGCGTTCCTGATTTTCCTCTTTCTCTATATCTTACTTTACCTTTTGGTAAATCTATATCGTCCACTGCCACTATAATTCGTGCATCTTTAAATCTCTTTTTTAAAAGAACTGCACATTCTCCACTATTATTCATATAGGTAGTTGGTTTGACTAGCATTATAGGAGTATTATTATAATATCCTTGCCCTATTAATGCCTTATATTTCTTTTTATCTAATTTAATTGAAAGTTTTTGGGAAATTTTATCTATTACTTTAAATCCAAGATTATGAAAGGTATTTTGATATTGTATACCTATATTGCCTAGTCCTATTATTATAAACATTTTAAATCTCCTGTCCTATAATCTTGCTAAATGGCTCTATTATCTGGCCTTGCCCTATTTTACTTTTTTCTATATAACTATTTCTTATTATAGCACCACTTGAAATAATACTATCTTTTATAATATTACCGCTTTCTAAAACAACATCATTTGATAATATACTTTGTCCCATAATTACATTATTTGGATAAATTATAACTCCGCTTTCTATCTCAACATCTGCATCAATAAAAACTGTATTTTGACCAAATATAATTACACCATTTTTTATGTGATAATTTAATATTTTATTGTACAAAATATTGCTCATATAATTTAAGTTTTTAGCACTATCTGCAACCATTAAATTTTTGTCATCAAGTTGTGGTGTTCCTTGAGCAATACTTTGACTATATCTTAAAAATTCCGTCTTTACAATAAATCCTCGCGACAATTTTAAAAAATTCATATTTCTTGAAGAAAAATAATTGCAAAAATAGTTAAAAGTTGCTTTATCAAATAATGGAGTATCACTATAAAAAACCGCTATAATATTTTTGTCAGTGTTAATTGTTTTAATTCTTTCTATGATATTTTCACAATCATCAACAATCTTTTGTTCGCAACCACTTCCAGCATTTAGCACCCAATCTAGCAAAGTTTTTCCACAAAGTTTTAAACTTGGCATATTTTTTATTACATCATCATGATAAGATTTTACCACCACAAAAAGCACTTCATTTTTTATCCATTCGGTATTTATTGGCTTTATTAATGATTTAGGAAATATCATGCTTTCTTCTTCTTGATATGATGATATTGCGTCAAAATCTATTGAAATTTGATTTTCTGCTACTAATAAATCTATATCTTCTTTTTCCATAATTTTAGTATATAATTTTTGATTAATTTTGTCAACAATGTTGCAGATTATTTTTTATTATTATTCTTTGATTATTTTTTATTGTTTATTATTTCTTTTTAAGATTTTTTAATATTTAAAAAAATTTTATAAATTCTTAAAAAATATTTTTTAAAAAATTAATATTATGCTATCATTTTTTTATAAAAGGAGAACATTTATGACAAAAGTTAAAAAACATGGAGTTATTTTTATTTCCTTATTATTACTTTTGAGCATATTTTTAACATTTTTTATTAATTTATTATATAGCGAAAATAATAAAGACTTTAATTATAATAAAAATTCTTTTGCTACATCTTATACTGGCTTGCTAGCACAAAATACTTTGGCTGGTAATTTTAATGTAAAAATTACTTCTAGAGATAATCAAGATATTAATCTAGACACAACTACACCTTATTATGATGGGCAAGCCTATTCTATTGAATGGTCGAATGCTGAACAGTTTACTATTTCATTTAATGTTGATGAAAACAATCCCCCACCTTTAAATCCTAACAATCCTGATAATAATGAAACTTATGTCCTTTCTTTATCTGTTCGTTTCCTTAAAGGATATCTTGAAAACAATATTTTTGAAGTCAACGAAACAATCACTCTTGAAAATGTGTATGTAACTCAAGAAACTACTAATTATAACAATTTTTCTAATCTAAACTTTTCTTTTGATATTGATGATGGTCTTAATGGGATTTTTGGTGGAAATTCTGTAAATATTAGCGGTTGGGGTATTTATCAATTTGTTGTTGACATTAATGGGGCTGACGCTTATTCAAATTATTATGCTATTACCCCTACTAGTGAAATTGCTAATGCTCCAGAAATTTCTTATAACACTATTTCTAGTCCTAATTCATTACATGATTCTTTCCAATTCTATCTTGAAAACTTTGATGAATATGAATTTATTGATAGCACTTGTCTTACTTGGTATGTTAAAGGCGAAAGCGAGGATGGGACAATTTATGCTCTTTGTGCTGAAGATTTAGAAAAAGAAAGTTTTTCTGATTGTGCCGATTATCTGTATGATAGTTATGAAAGAACAGGACAAACCTTTTTATTTAATGATGATGAAATTTCTGGAACTTGGCAAGTTTGGTGCGTTTATAAGGCTAATAATTCTAACACTTCACTTACAAGTGATTCAATTGAAGTAAAAACCGGATTCTATTTTAACTATTTTATTATTGTTTATATTATTATTGCTCTTGCCGTTTTAGCAATTATACTCGTAATTGTTTTTGCTAAACTTAAAAACAAAAAAGAAAAAGTTTGGTAAATATGACTTTATATTAAAAATTAGATAAAAACAATGGCACTTGAATAATGGCGAAAGCCATTACAAGCTGAAAAGCTTGTATTTGCTATCTTTAGATTAGCAAATTTCAAGTGCCTATTTTTATCTAATTTTATAGAACATTATGTAAATTAGCCCCCATGAAATGAAGATAACTATGACAATAGAATTTAATTTCTTCAATAGAAACCCTAAAGGCATCTATATCATTGCTTGCTATGTATAATTTAAGTTTTGCTATCTCTTGTCCTATTTCTTGTATATTTTTATGATTTACTAAAAGACACATTGCTTTTTCATCTTCAGTCCATACATATTCTAAATTATCGATTTTCATAGTTATATTCATATTCTTTAAATCATCAAGTTCAGAAAGAACATTCTCTATTTCATAACATTTTGATTGAATGTCTTTAAGAGAATTTGATACTATCACCTCTTCACATACGCAAATACCTATTAAAAGCAAAACTATTAAAATAAAATTTATATAATGAAAAAATTTCATTGCTCTACCAACCTTTTTGTCTGAAAAGATATTCCCTCACCTTTTTTCGTTTGCAAATACCCTTCTCCTGTCTTATCTACTGTAAGTAAAAGTACATCTTTTATAGAAATGTTTTTATTTTTATTATTCTCTTTAATAATTTTTTGAACTTCTTGTTGACTTACTCCTGCTAATAATATATTTTCTTTAATTACTTTTCCTTCACTTACAAGAACTAATGGTAAAAAACTATCTACAGCATCAGTATTTAAATCTGAATTTGTAACAGGTGCTGAAGATGCTTTCGGCATTACGCTAACTTTTCCATTGGTTTCCATTATCGCATATTGTACTTGAGAAATACTAAAATACCCACAGGCTCTTAATGCTTCAAATAGATCATCTGTAGATAGATTTAACTTTTTCATTGCTCGATAATCAATTCCTTTCGGATTAACTATTATAACTGGCTTTCCACTTATAATTTTACTTAAATGCTGACTACTGCGACAAATCAATGTTAATAAAAAATGCAAAACCACTAATGTTAAAAGTGGTACTACACCATGTAAAACAGGAACAGACACCTCTGCCATCGGAATTGTAGCCAAATCGGCAATAATTAAAGTTAGGACAAGTTCAAATGGTTGCATTTGCCCTAATTGCCTCTTCCCCATCAATCTAAACACTAACAAGACAATCAAATATATGATTATCGACCTTATTACTATTGTAAGCATAATTTATTTTGTGCATTTTATTTATTTTATACCATTTGTTTGTGTTTTTATTTTGTTTTTCCCTAGTTTTAACTTCCTTCTCAATAACTCTAATACTTTCTTACTATCTATTAAATTAAATACTGTGCCTAAAAGAATAAATGATACAACACTAATACCCCCACCTATCACCATAGTAATAAATAAAGGGAATACATAATTTGATAAACTAACAATAAAACTTGTTAATGCCGCTGATGGAATTATTATCAATATAAATTTTATTAAAGATTGTGTTATTTTAAATTTTGCTTTTGTCTTTTTCTTTAAAAGCATTATGTTTAAAATTGCTGTTATTACATAATTTATCCCCATTGCCCATATTATTGAGTTTATTCCTACCAAAGTCGGAAGCGTCCAAAGGCATATAAACATTGCAATTGAACCAATTAAAAAGTTTACAAATGACCTACTTTCATAACCTAATGAATTTAATAGTGCTGATGTGATATTTGTAAGACCTAACGGGATTAACACCCAAGATGCCGCTTGTAATAATGTTCCACTCAATATATTGTCATATAAAAACAACCCTGTCATTTCACCCATACCTAAAAAAATTGGTACAAACAACGCTGAAATTATTAGAGAAAATTGTATTGAACTATTTATCCTTGACTCTATATGTTCTTGGTCATTTTGTGCTACCGCTTTTGAAATATCTGGGACAAGTGCAGTTGAAAGTGAGCCTATTATTGTTGTTGGGACAAACAATAGTGGTAATGTCATTCCTACTGCTATACCATACAAACTTAATGCTTGTGTGCTTGTGTAACCTATTGCCATTAATCTTGCTGGAATTATTAACGCAATTAATGGTTGTATAAAAGAACCTGCTACTCTCATTATTGTTATTGGTGATGATTGCCTTATTAATGGTTTTAAAAAACTTTTTTTCGCTTTGCCAAGTCTTCCACCATAATTAAAATATAAAAGGATAACAAATATCATTGAAAGTAAACAGGCTATTGTCATAGACCAGCCTAAATTTAGTGCATTTTCAATCGCAGACAAACTTGAACCTATAAATAAAACTCCTAATATAATCCTTACTACCTGCTCGTAAAACTCGCTTACACATAACGCAAAATAATTTCCTTTACCCCAAAGAGCACCTCTGAAAACACAATAAACTGATGAAAAAATTAAACTTGGCAATAACACTATCAAAATTTCATAACATCGCTCCTCTGTAAATAAATTTTCAAAAAGCCCTTTAAATAACAAAACAATTAAACATAAAAATAAAGATATTGTTAAAGTATAAATCAATGCTACGCTTATTAAAGATGCTTCACTTTTTTTATCTTTTTTAGTAGAAAAAGAAGCACTCATTCTAGATATTATCAACGGTATTCCACTTGAAATCACAGTTAAAAGAACCATAAATACTGATGAGGCTACTTGATATAGTCCTACGCCTTCTGCACCTACTACTCGCGATAAAATTATTCTAAAAATAAAGCCTGACACTCTTGTAAGAAAAGAAAATATTGTTATCAGTGCTACTGTTTTAAATAAAGATTTCATACTATCTCCTCATATATGTTATTTTAATTGAATAAATTTTAATACTATAAGGAGGAATTTTATGAAAAAAGAATTTAATCAAATCTACATTGTAAAAGAAAATGATAATATTGATACTATTGCTCAAAAATATGAGATTTCACCTATTAAAATTTTGATATACAACAATATAAGTCCTAAAATGGTAACTAAAGGTAAAATTATTTTTATAAAAAAATAAAATAAATAAATAAAATTATATTAATGATTTTTTATTTATTTTCTATTAATTTATTATATTTTTATTTTTACATTTATTTTTTAAGTTTAATTTAATTATTTTTTATATCATTTTTTAAATAATATAATATTTTATTAATTTTTTTATTTTTACTTATTGTTTATTATTTTTTATTTTTTGTTTTTTGAATATTTTATTGATAAACTTCTCAATTTCATTATTATATTTGCCTGCTAAAAATATTAAAATTAAAGACACTATTATTATTATTGCCCACACTGCAAGTCCCCAACCACTGTATGGTATTACTTCTCCACTAGACAAGAAACTAACCGCAAAAATCCCTATTGGACGCGCTATAAGTTGAGTTACCATAAAAAATGTCCAACTCATATCTGTAAGTCCAGCAACTAAACATAATATATCATCTGGAAAACACGGCAAAAGCATCATGATAACATATGAATACTTGCAATTACTTAAAGATTTTGACCATTTCTTTTGGCTTTCTTTTCCTATCATAAAAGATACTAATTTTACTCCAAATACTCGACCAAGGAAAAAGGCAAAGGCACTTCCTAAAAGAATCCCTGCTAATGATAATAGCCCTGCTTGAAATGGCCCATAAATTAAAGAACCTGCTATGATTAATATTGGTGATGGAAGTGGTAAAATGGTTACTTGTAAAAATTGAAATGAAACAAAGGCTATCCTTCCCCAAAACCCTAAATCTAATATAAATTTTCTTAATTTTTCTACTGAATTAAATTTTTCCCATAATCCTGTCCAAACTAATATAAAATATGAAAGAGTTAAGAATAACACAATCAACATTATTACTAAAATACTTCTTAAAATCTTCTTTCTTAAAGATAAATTCATAGTTTATTATAAGTTTTATTTTTAATTATTATACAGCAATCTTAAGAATTTAGTTTATTTATGTAATATTTTTTACAATTTGCAAATAATAGGTCAAAGGAGAATTATTTTGAAAACTATACAGCAGGTTAAAAGTAATAAATCATCAATCATTTGGCTATCTATTGTTTGCATAATTGCCGTTTTGTTGCTTTTATTTTGTCAATTTTATTTTGGCGACAATATTAGTGATAAAACCACTTTTTATCAAAACACTCATATAAATGGGGTTGATGTTTCTGGAATGACTAAAAGTGAGGCTAATGATGCACTTTCTAAAAATCTAGTTGATAATATCGAAAATATAAAATTAACCTTAAAAAATGGAGATAATAGTTGGGAAATTAAAGGTAGCGATTTTGAAATTGTAGGGAGTTTTGACAATTCTCTTGATAACATAATTAATTATGGTAGAGAGGGAAATATATTTCAAAAGAAAAAGATAGAAAACAAAATCAAAAATGAAGGGCTTTCAATTAACATTCCTTATCAAAATCTTTTAGGTGGAGTTGATGAAAAAATTGATGATATAATAAAAGAAATTGAAAAAGAGCCTATAAAATCTATTGTAGTTTTTAATCCTAATGCACAAACTATGTTTTCTCTTTCTGAAAGTCAAAATGGTATAAAGGTCGATAGGGCTGCCCTTGAGCAAGCAATTAACGATGCTTTTCAAGAAGGTGATGATGTTACCATCAATATCCCTTTTGAAGAAATCACTCCTTCTGAAAATTTGGAGAATTTATTAGAAAATATTAAATTAAGAGCAAAATTTAGCACAAATTATGCTAAATCTTCAGAAAATAGGAAGTCTAATATAAAGTTAGCACTATCAAATTTTAATGGTATGATTGTTGAACCTGAACAAGAAATATCTTTCAACAATGTAACAGGACCACGAACTAGTCAAAACGGTTACTCAAATGCTTATATAATTTTTAATGGTAGTTATGTTTCAGGAGTTGGAGGCGGTGTTTGTCAAGCATCTACCACTTTATATAATGCGTTGCTACTTGCAGATATAGAAATTTTGCAAGCCAACCACCACTCTCTTCCTGCCTCTTATGTCCCACTCTCTTTTGATGCTATGGTAAGTGAAGGATATGCTGACCTCGTTTTTAAAAACAACCTTGATACTCCTATTTACATTAAGGCATATGGCAACGATAGTGAAGCCATAGTAGAAATATATGGTCAACCTTTAGACGACGGTTTAGAGATTAAAACTAGGTCAGAACTTGTTAAAGTTATTCCTCATGGCGGAGATAAAATTATAGTCGACAAAGATGGAAAATATAGTGATAAAGTTCTTTATAAAGGTGAATATTATAGAGTAAAGTATCCACAAGAGGGATATGAAAGTAAAGGATATGTGCAATATTATAAAGATGGCAAGCTTATAGAAGAAAAAAAAATTAGACATGACCATTATCAACCACAAAATGGTATTATTGTTGAAGGTAGTGCCTCTCTTGAAGAAGGTATGTCGCTACCAGCAAGCAATGTAAAATATATTAATCCTCAAAAAGTAACGAAACAAACATTGGAAAATGCAAAAAGAAAATTCAATATAATTTAAAAAATAATCCTAAAATAAGGATTATTTTTTTGCTATATTTTTAAAATTATAAATATTTTAGTTTAGACTCCACTGCTTCAAGAAGTTCCTCTTTTTCATTATTTAACTTCCCATCAAAAATATCACTTAAAAGACTTTCTAATATAGGTTTATATCTATTACTTTTCACTGTTGGATAATTCTTTTTTATATCCTCTCCTGTTATTTTTAAATCTTTTATTGATACCACTATTTTATGTGAAATTATATATTTATAAAAAAATTGATATTTATTTGCTAAATATTTTGATTTATGTGATAAAAGCATATATATATTAGGAAAATTATTAAAATATTTGAAAAAATATGGTTTGTTTTGTTGATGATTTAACGCTTCATAGTATCCCGATAAGATATTAATATATTGTTCTGTCATCTTTTTATTCATTCCAAAAGATTCAGTTAAAATTAAGTTTAGGTAATAAGATATTGAAATAGGATTTACTGTGTCTATAACATCTATCAAAAAACCTTGTGATTTATGCTCTACTTTTTTCACCATATTAAACTTAATTTTAGGACAATCAATGCCAAAATTTTGCCACAATTTTTCTCTATTAAATTGTTTTAATGCTTTCATATAGGCATTTTGCTTTGTGTACCCTTTATATTTTTGTGGGCTATGTAAAATTCGGGTAATTTCATATATCAATCTTTCTCCAGATATATCTCGAAGATTATTTCTATTTTCTAAAGCAACTTGATATGTATGTTTATCTATTTTAAAATTAAGTTCACATTCAAATCTAAACATTCTTAAAAGTCTTACCCCGTCATGAGAAAGGACTTCTTCTGGAGTTTCAACCGTTCTTATTATCTTTTTGTTTATGTCTTCTATTCCATTATAAAAATCAAGCAATTTATCATTTTTAATATCATAATATAGTGCATTACAAGTAAAATCCCTTCGCTTCGCATCTTCTTTTACATCTTTAATAAATATCACTTTTTCTGGCATATGACTTCCATTATTTGGATAAATATCCTTTCTAAAGCAGGTATACTCATAACCTACACCATTTGATAAAACTTCAGCACTACCTAATGCTTTGCTTTTTATTTTTAATTTGTATGTAGTGTTTTTTAAGCATTTTTCAAGTTCTTCAAGAGTAAGACTTGAACAAATATCAATATCTTCATTATCTAATCCCATAATGATATTTCTTATATATCCGCCAACAACATATAAATTGACAGGCAAAATATTTGCTAATATTTTCAAATCATCAGGTATTTTTATTTCCATATCTTTATCCTTTTTATAATTGAAAGAATTTAGTAGTTTGAAATTTACTTAATTATATATTAATTTTCAATTTTTTATGTAAATTAACAAAGTTTGTAAATTTAGTTTTTCATTAATTAAATTTTTTGTTACAACTTCTTCCATTTATATAGAATACTTTTTTTGACAAACATTGTCAAATCTATTTGTAATAAAGTTGACAAGGTGTTAATAAATAATATATAATTAATACGAAAAAATGAAATCAAAGAAAAATAATATAGATTCAAAAATAAATTGTAATGCTCTTTTAAAACAAAATTATGAGTATAAAAGAAGTTCTGCAACTTATGGACCTTCTATTCTTTTTTATACTTTGCAAGGTTATGAAAATAATATGGGATTTTTAGAAAGATTAAAAAAATCTTTCACTTTAAATATGTCAAAGAAAAAAGCAGATGAAGATATCCCTGCAGTTCCTGAAAATGTAGAAAGATATGATGTCGATTTTAAAATTGGTTTAAATTCTGAACAGGTGGAAAAAAGAAAACTAGATAACCTTGTGAATAAAACTAAAGTTAAATCAAGTAAATCTTATTGGTCAATTTTTGCTAAAAATATATTTACTTTTTTCAATATGCTTTGGCTAATTATCGCAGTTGCTTTGATTGCCGTTGGTTCTTATAGTGATTTAATTTTTATCTTTGTTATTATTGCTAACACTGCTATTGCCATTATTCAAGAAATAAGAGCAAAAATTACTATAGAAAAGTTATCTATTGTTACTGCTCCACTTGTTAAAACAATGCGTGATGGAAAAATCATTGAATTGCCTAGCGACCAACTTCTTCTTGATGATATTATTATTCTATCTAATGGAAATCAAATACCTTCTGATTGTGTTATAGTAGATGGTAGTGTAGAAGTTAATGAAAGTTTGCTTACTGGCGAATCTAACGCTATTGAAAAAACTATTAATGCACCCCTTCTATCTGGTAGTTTTATAGTATCTGGTCAATGTTATGCTAAAGTCGACAAGATTGGTAAAGACAATTATATCTATCAAATGGCGAAAAAAGCAAAAGAATTTAAGGCCCCACAATCCAACCTATTCAAAGACTTAAATAGACTTATTAAATATATTGGTATTGCTCTTGTTCCTATTGGTATTCTTACTTTTTTAAAAGAATATACCCAAACTGGTTCTACTTTAAAAGACCAAGTAACTAATACAAGTGGTGCACTTACTAGTATGATTCCTGCTGGAATGTTTCTTCTTGTAACTATTGCTCTTGCGATTGGCGTAATCAAACTTGCAAGAAAAAAGACTTTGGTTCGAGATTTATATTCTATTGAAATGCTTGCTAGAACTAATGTATTGTGTCTTGATAAAACAGGAACTATTACTGACGGAACTATGAATGTTGTTGATTTTATGTCTTATTCTACCAAACGAAAAACTAGCATTAAAAAAATATTATCTAATATTTTAAATGTTCAAAAAACTATAAACGCAACTTCTAGTGCTATGATTAAGGAATTTGGCAGAAATGACGAATTTACTGCTCTTGATATTGTAGAGTTCTCTTCTGAAAGAAAATATTCAATAACTCATCTTTCTAATAAAAAAGTATATTTTCTAGGTGCTGCGACTCGTATCGGTTGCAAATTAAGTCAACAACAATTAGATTTTATAAAAGAACAACAAAATAAAGGATTGAGAGTTCTTGCACTTAGCGAATCTAGTGAAAAATTTGATAAAAATATGACAGGCAAAAACTCTACTTTACTTGCACTTATTGTTATTGAAGAACATATTCGAGAAGATGCTATTGAAACTATACAATGGTTTAAAGATAATGGCGTGGAAATTAAAATTATTTCTGGTGATGACCCCGCTACCGTTTCAAAGATTGCTCAAAGAGTCGGTGTTGAACACAGTGATAAATTTGTTTCTCTTGAAAACTTTAGTTTAAAAGAAGTTGAACAAATGGCTGACCAATTTACAGTTTTTGGAAGAGTTACTCCTGAACAAAAATATACAATAATAAAAGCATTAAAAAATAAAGGTAAAGTTGTTGCTATGACAGGTGATGGAGTAAATGACACTTTAGCATTGAAAGAAGCCGATTGCTCTATTGCAATGGCTGATGGTAGCGAAGTCGCAAGAAACATATCAAAACTTGTCCTTCTTGAATCAAATTTTTCTTCACTTCCTTCTGTCGTTAAGGAAGGCAGGCAGGTCGTAAATAATGTCCAAAATTCATCTTCACTATTTCTAATGAAAACATTCTTTGCAATCATTCTTACTGTTATCACACTTTTCTTGCAAATTTCTTATCCTTTTAGACCAAGCATGATGATGCTTCTAGAAGCTTTCGTAATTGGTGTGCCTTCTTTTCTTCTTACTTTTGAACCTAACACTAAACCAATAAGAGGCAACTTTATTCCTCAAGTTTTAAAGCGTTCATTGCCTAGAGCATTACTTTTACTTATAAATGTTCTTATAGTCATTGCTTTAAATAGTTCTGCAAACGGAACAATCATTCTTAATGATGAAGAATATAAAACACTTTGCGTTTTAGTTCTAACTTATACAGGTTTTCTAAATCTTAGCACTCTTTGTATACCGTTCACCCTTTTAAAAGCTTTAACGCTGGGCATATCATTAATTTGTATTACAGGTACTATTATTGCACTTCCTAAATTCTTCTCAATATCATCAAGTTCATTTACCGTCCTTATAACATTCTTCGCTATTATGATTGTTTCTGTGATATTGATTTTGTTAATTAAATTTAATCAAAAGCGTATTGATAAATTAAGGGACAAGGTTATAAGTTTGTTACAAAAACAGTAATAGGCAAAAACAATAATAATCAATGATATAATTTTGAATTTAATAAAAAGTATCAAAATTTATCATTTTCTTAAAATAATAATAAAGTAAAAAAAGATTGAGTGTATCTCAATCTTTTTTATTAAATATAAATTATTTGTCGTTTACTACATAATCATAGATTGCGTAGGTGTTTGCTCTAACTGTAATTGATATGATTTTAGGAGTAGATGAACCATAATATGCACCAAAATAGAAAGTTAAATCATGTTCTGCGTTTTCATTTGTTATATTAAAGTATACATCTTGATAAGAAAATTCATATTGATTTGAATTTCTATTTGAATGATATATGCTTCCATCGGCGTTATATAATTTTTGCTCTTGTGCATAGAAAAGGTGAACATAGTTTGAACCTAGATAACTTTTTAATACACTGCTCATTCCCTGTCTATTTGTCGCATCTGAATAAAACGCTTCAGTTGGACCTTCAACTATTTCATACTTTCCTAAATTCCCAGTAAACATTGCTGTCAATATTGTGGAGTAAAAAGAATCTTCATAAATATTAAAAAACTCTTCATTGTTATCATCGTTAGGAGTAAAAGTCAAATTATCATTTGTATATACTTGAATATTTGTTGGTTGAGAGATAAAATATGGTTTTAAATCAATTCTTATACAAGCAAGTGTGATTATTACAATAACTAAAGCCAATATAACCGCTGAAATAATTGATACCGTAATCTTCTTATTTCGCTTTTTCTTTCTTAAGTATTCATCACTAACTGTGCTTAAAACTGCATCTACATCTTGCGATTGTTTAGTTTCTTCCATCTAGTTTACTCCCCTTTTTTATTACTTTTTTTGGTCTTTTCTTGTTTAGTGCTTTTATTTTCTTCATTATTTTTTGATTTTTCTACATCATTAGTTTTATTGTCATCTTGCTGTGTTTCTATACTTTGGTCATCTTTAATTTGGTCATTTGTTTTATCTTGATTATCAAGTAAAGTTACACCTTGATTTATTACAACATTTACACTATTGTCATCACTATCGTTTTGGTCATTTGTTTCTTTTGTATTTGATGTATTGCTATTTTTGACATTTTCTTGATAAACTTTTTCAATTGCGTTGTAATCTTCTTGAGTAATAACTCCACTTTCAAGCAATTTTTTACCCTCTGCCAATTTTCTTTCTAAAATCGCTAGGCGTTCTTTTTCTGCTTGCTCTTTTCTAAATTTTTCTTCTTTTTCGTGTTGTTTTCTTTCACGCTCTTCCATAATTTTTGAAATTTCTTCTGCTAACTTTCCTTCGACAAGCATATCAACTTCATCTTTATTAATAGTTTCCTTATCGAGTAAAAGTTTAGCCATTTCATCAAGAAGTTTTACATTTTCAGTTAAAAGTTTCTTTGCTCGTTTGTAATTGTAATCTAAAATTGCTCTTACTTCGTCATCTGCTTCTGCTGCTAACTTCTCTGAAAAATCATTTTTTGTTTGATAATCTCTTCCTATAAATACTTGTTCTGAACTATCAAGGCTTAAAAATCCTAAATTCTTACTCATTCCCCAATTATATACCATGTTATGAGCAATTTTAGTTGCTTGAGAGATATCATTTGATGCTCCTGTAGAAATGTCTTTAAATATTAATTCTTCGGCAATTCTACCACCCATGCACACACAAATTTCGTCCATTAAGTAGTTATAAGTTCTATAAGAATTGTCATTTTCAGGTCTTTGCATTGTATATCCACCTGCCATACCTCTTGGTATTATTGATACTTCTTGAACTTCATCAGTATTTTCAAGTTTCTTTGCAAGAATTGCATGGCCTGACTCATGATATGCGGTTATTTTTTTATCGCGTTCGGTTACAAGCCTACTCTTCTTTTGTGGCCCCATCATAACCTTATTAATACCTTCTGTAATATCAGACATAGTGATTTTTGGTCTATTGGCTCTTGCCGCTAATATTGCTGCCTCATTGAGCATATTTTCTATATCTGCACCTGTAAATCCAACTGTTATTTTAGCAAGTGTTTTAAAATCTACATTTTCATCTATTGGTTTATTTCTTGCATGAATTCTAAGTATTCCTTCTCTGCCTTTTACATCTGGAACATTTACATAAATTTGTCTATCAAATCTGCCCGGACGCATGAGTGCAGGGTCAAGAATATCTGCTCTATTGGTTGCTGCTAAAACAATTATTCCTTCATTTGACTCAAATCCATCCATCTCTACTAATAATTGATTTAATGTTTGCTCTCTTTCATCATTGCCGCCACCTAAACCTGCACCTCTTTGACGACCAACTGCATCTATTTCATCAATGAAAACTATACAAGGTTTATTCTTCTTTGCCTGGTCAAATAAATCTCTTACTCTTGATGCACCTACACCTACAAACATTTCTACAAAGTCTGAACCACTTATAGAAATGAATGGCACATTTGCTTCGCCTGCAACTGCTCTTGCAAGTAATGTTTTACCCGTTCCTGGATAACCTACTAGCAATACGCCTTTTGGTATTCTTGCACCTAGGTCAGTAAATTTCTTTGGTGCTTTTAAAAATTCTACTATCTCTTTTAATTCTTCTTTTTCTTCCTCTGTTCCTGCTATATCACTAAATCTTACTTTGCTTGTTGTGTATGCTTTGGCTCTTGATTTACCAAAACTCATTGCTCCTTTATTAGTGCTATTTAATAATCTAAATATCATAAATACTAGGAATAGTCCAAACGCAATATATAGTATAGGATAAATTATATCCCAAGCATTTATTCCTTGAACTGCAACATCTACTGCTATTTTTTCAGTATGAGTTGGGTCATTATTGTAGGTGTTAATTATATCTCTTAATTCTGTAAGTTCATCTTCAGTTATATAATTTATATAGTAATCTGAATATTTAGGAAATCTTCCTTGATATTTTGAATCTTCAATTAAGAAATACATTGTATCAGTTGTATAATAAACCGCTACAACTTTCTCCCATTTATTTTCTTTATTTGCGTTGTATCTTCCATCTACTAATTCTTGAACTTCAGTTGCTCCGCCAGTGATTTTTTCCCCTTTGTAACCATTATTAGTAAAAACTATTACTAACAAAAATACTACTAACAATAGGGCTATTAAATATGACCATCTAAATTTTGATTTTGGTTCGTTCACATTGCCTCCTTATTTTTGTCCTTAATTTTTTTAAATTTGTTTTATAACCAATTTATGTTCTTTATTCATATTTATTTGCATGACACCTTTCATTTTTTCTAGTATCAATGACTCAAGATATTGTATCATAATTTTTTATTTTACACAACAAATTAAGGGGGCTTTTTAAAGATTTTTTTTATTTATCTACTTTTTACGACATTTTTAGTCAGGTTGAATTACCATATTTAACTTAAATGTTACATGGTCTAAAAATTTATCGACATTTTCCTTGCCTCCTAGCATATTGATAAACTCTATAAATTCTTTTCTATTATTAAAGAAAAATTCTCGTCCTATTCCTAAAACATCTGCATCACATTCTCTTAATATATTTATTGATTGAGTAAATTGTTTTTTTATTTGCTCTTCAATTTTTCCCGCTATTTCTTCATTAATTTCGCTAAACTCTGTATTTACTTTTAAAGCCTCTTCTTCGCCATTTATTTCTACTAATTCTAAACCTAATATTAGTTGTGCTATGAATATTGGATATCCATTTTCAAATTTCGTTGATATCAAAGTCTTTTTTGTCTTGATTTTGTATTCTAAACTTAAATTTTGTCCATCTTTTTCTACATTTTCAATCTTTATTATTTGATTTATAGATTTAGGGTTTAAAATATTGATACCATTTAGTTGGTCTATGTCAAGCAAAGCCACTTTTTTCCCTTCTTTTAAAAGTACTGCTTGTCCTTGATTTACTATACGCTTTTTAGTCCCACTATTTGATGATGAACTATTATCACCACTGCTTCCATTATTTGCTTGTTTTTGATCTCCACCTGAATTTTGAATACTGCTTATATCAGAATTAGATGAGTTGTTGTCTACATCCTCTATAGTTAGATATCCTATAAGTGATGATTTTATAGGGCTAAAATAACCCTTATAAAATGCCTCTAATGAAGTATCTGTTACATATAGGTTATTTGCATTATATGCTATAATTTGTTCTAATTTTAATCCTAAATTATTTACTAAATCTTGTGAATTTTCTAACATCTCTTTTGCTGTCTTATTTGTACATACAAAAACGGTATTTTCTGGGAGTGATGCTATTCTACTTAAATAATCAATGGTTGAGGCTACATCTTCCTCTAATAAATTCTCATTGACCACTGTCGTTTTTGCATGAGAAAGCCCTACCGAACGCCCCATTGCTATTTGTGCGTTATAAACTGCTTCTGCGACAGAATCCCCTTTCCCAGATATAACCGAACTCTTTTCTCGATAAGACTGATTAGCAGTTGGGATAAATGTTAATAACGATATCTCATATTGATTATCTATCTTATCTATACCAAGTGCAGTTACTACGCCTCTATTTCTATTTTCGCCGGGTGAATATATCGCAAAAGGGGTGAAAAATAACAATATTATAATAAATACTATCATCATTGGCATTTTAATTAATATTTTTATCTTTTTTTTCAATTTTCCTCCTTACAATTCCTATTATTACTAGCACTATTATTGGCAAAACATAATTTATAATTATTGCTAAATATGGCAACCAAAAAAGTGTTGATGTTACCATTGTTTCATATTTTCCTATAAATACATAATATGATATACAAAAGACTATATCAAAAACTACTATTGAATAATTCTTATTTAAAAGTGGGAAAATATTGACAAAACAATCACAAAAAGCATAATTAAATATCTCCATTTGGAAAAGCGTTATAAACATTATTGTTAACATTGCTATAATATCTAGTCTTCCTATTGCATTAAATTGGACTGAAAATACTAGTAAATCTGCAAGTGCGTTGTTGTGCATAAATGCTGTTATTTGATATTTCGCATAAAATAAATAAAATAAAATAACTACCAAAACTATACCAAATATTGAATACAAAAAAAGTTGTTTAGTTTGTTCTTTTTTTAACTCTATTTTATCCATTATCAAAAACAAAATAATAAAATCTCCAAATGCAAATATATGGTCATAAAGTGATAGAAAAAAATCTTTTCCACTTGTTACAAAAAAATATGGAGATGATATTGGTGTAAATAATGATATAACAAGACAAACTATAAACCCTGCTATTACTATTCCAAAAAACATTTCTATTGTACGCGAAAAAGCACGCACTCCACTTAAAACTGCATGATTTATTACTGGTAAAAATGCTATTAACGCCATAAATATAAATTCATCTTGGTATATTTGTTGTTTAAAATATACATAAGTTATAGAAAATACCAACAAACATTTAAAAAAGAAGAAAAATAGTAATGCAAAATAGATTATCTTTGTTATTATTATTCCTAATTTCTCTTTTAAAATGTCATAAAATTTTTTATCAGGATATAATTCTTTTAACTTAATAAAAATTGGAAGTATTGCTAAATCTAGCAAAAAAAGAGTTATTAAAACAAAAATAGAATCTGCTGAAGTCTTTTCAAACATTAGTGATGGTAAAAGTAATATTTTGTTTGCAAAAATACACATTACAATTAAAACTCCACATTGTCTGGCATTTATTCTTTTCATACTCTCTCCTCTTTTTCTGGACTAAAAGATTTAGGCCGTTGTCTTTTATTATATATTGGGTCCATAAATATTGCATCTTTTAAATCTTGAGGTATTCTTGGAGAATATGGCGCCAAATACGGAGTATGATAACTATCAAAATTGTTGAGATAGTTTATAATGTAAACTAATCCTGATATTAAACCTATTAGACCTAAAGAGCCTCCTAAAATAATGAATACTAATTGTAAAACTGTAATTTGTGGTGCTTGCTCTGGTATGGTATAAAGTGCAATCTTTGATAGAGCAACTATTATTACTCCCGGTGGAGATATTAAACCCGCTTTTACACCTGTATCACCTAAAATTAATGCTCCCACTACCGAAGTAGCAAGTCCTAAATAACTTGGTAAACGCAAACTTACTTCATATAATATTTGAAATAACAAAAATATAAATAATATCTCTAAAAATGGCGTAAACGGCAATCCCTGCGTTGTGTCTGCTATTGTTATCAGAAAGTTAAGTGGCAAAATATTGTAATGATATAACTGTAAAGCAAGATAAAAACCGGGTGCAATAAGTGCTATAAGTAATCCTAATAATCTTATAATTCTAACAAAACTTGAATAATGATGATTTGTATAGTAATCATTACTGTTTTGCAAATCTTCTATAAAGACAAATGGAACTGTTAAAACTATTGGCGAGTTGTCTACAATTATTGCAACCTTGCCTTCTAACATTTTTGATACTACAATGTCTGGTTTCTCGGTATTTCCTATTTGTTTAAATAAAGAACCCGGTTTTTTCTCTAGAAAGGATAAAATATTGTAAGAGTCTAAAATCCCATCTATTTTTATTTTGCTTATATTATCTTTTATTTCTTTTACTATTTTTTTATTAGCAATGCCTTTTAAATATGTTACACATACTTTTGTTTGAGTTTGTGAACCCACCCTCAATACATCTATTACTAAATCTTGAGTTTTTAGTCTTCTTCTTAATAAAGTAACATTTGTCTGCATATCTTCAACAAAGCCTTCTCTTGGACCTTGTATTACTGGAGATGTTGGAGGCTCTGTTGGTGTTCTAGTTGGGAATTTTAATAAATCTATAGACAAAACTTTGTTTGAAAAATTTGTTATGATAATAACTCTTCCATCTAATATTTCTTTAATAATTTCTTTTTTTGTAACTTCTTTTATATCCACACATTTTAAAATGTCATTTTGCAAATTTTCTATTGTTATTTTATTATCAAACATTTGTAATGGGAAATATATAGCTGACGAAAAAAGTTGTTGGTCAATTATGCTTTTTAAATACAAAAAACCTAATTCCTGACTATTTTTTTTGAAAATTCGACTAGAAAAATCAATGCTTTCATTTAAAGTCGTTTTTACCTCTTCAATTTTATTTTCAACATTAAAATAAGACATACCAAGTCTCCTTTTAATTAGTATGTCTTATTATTTTTATTTTTATGTGAATTTTTTATTTTATTTTCTTTTATTTGCTTCTGATTATAAAATTTGACAAAGTGTTATTTCACCTTCATAAACATTATAGATATTTTTTGTAATAGGACTTACTCCTACAGAATTATTATCTTGATAAAATAAAGATATATCTATTGTATAAGTATAAATACCATCATTAAAATTTGTTTCAAAATTTTCACACTCATATTGTTTATTATCTATATAGACATTTATTTTTTCAAGTAATTCCTTACCTGTAATTACTATTAATTTGCTATCAATATCAAAAGTAGCATTTTCAAAAGGCAGGTATTTATGCACTACAACTTGATTAATCTCGTTTGAAATGCTAGACTTATAATTTTCATTGTTTGATATTGCTATTACATAAAAAACTCTTTCACCACCCTCTATAGTTTGCAAGTCAATAAAAGTTTGTGTTGTTGTAATAGGCTCTAAACCATTTATAAAAACTTTATAATAATCAGCACCGCTTATTGCGTTCCATTCAATTCTATCATTTAAAACATTATAGGATAGTTGTGGAGCAGTAAGATATTTATACGATTTCCAAGTTAAACTTTCGCTAACTTGACTATTGTTGCCTTCATTCTGGGCAATATACTGAACAGTTATTTGATAAGTTTGACCTATTTCAACACCATATTCTTCAAGTTCATTAATTGATAACATATTATTTTGACTATCAATAACTATTTCTTTGCTATTAGAAACAAATGTAAATCTATAACTTGAATAATTATCATTCATATCAGTGCAAATATAAACATTATTTCCATCATCAAGTACCTTTAAGTTGCTAGGAGCGTAAACATTATAATTAAGCAAAAATGCTGTGATTATACCTCCTAATGCCAAAACTATAATCACTAATGAAATTATTATAAAAAGTTTTTTATTCTTGCCCAATTTTGTGCTTTGTTTATCTTTTATTTCTTCCATTATATTATTAGTATAACCTAATATTAAAAATTTTCAAAATAAAATTTTAATAAAAAAGAAAAAACAATATTGACAAAAGTTAATTAATGTTATATACTATTGATAGTTAGATGGAGGAATTATGTTCGAATATATGTCTGATTCTCAAATTGCCGCATTTATTATTGCTATTTTATTATCTGTTGTATCTATTGCTACAACTTTCCTTGCAATAAAATATGCTAAAAAATTAAATTCTTTTGTAAAAGTAGTTAGTATGGCTCTTGTTATACCTAGTATCGCTTTTGTAGCTTGGTTATTTTTAATTTTCTCTTTCCTTGATGGCTTTAGAAATGACGAAACATTAAATTTAGTAGTTTCAATTATTCTTGCCGTAATAATTTCAGGAATGATTATCATTGTTTCTCAAGCTCTTTACAACAAACATCAAAATGAATTCCAAGATGAAAATGAAGATGAAGATGAAGAAAATACAAATACTGAAACTGTTGCAGAAGTAGAAGTTAATGATAAAGATGCAAATCAAAAACCTTTACTACTTGCAGACTCTACAAAAAGTATTGAAAATGAAGAAAATGTAGAGGAACAAAAAGATGAAGTAGAAGATTCTAATATTGTTGAACAAGAAAATCAAGAAGAGATAAAACCTTTAGAAGTTAATGATGAAGAACAAGAAAATATAGAAGAAAATCAAGATACAAAAGAAGATAATCAAATTAATAGTGAGGAACAAATCAATAACCTTTCTAATGAAGAAAATAACAATGATATTCAAAAAGACGAACAATTAGAAGAAAATATTAAAGAAGAGAATGTTGAAAAACTAACTGAAAAATCAACTGAAAGTACTGAAAGTGAAGAAAACATTGCAGAAAATGAAATTAAAGAAAATGTTCAAGAAAATAATGAAAATATAGAAGAAATTAAAGAATCACAAGAGAAAACTTTGGAAGATAGCCAAGATAAAGAAAAAGAACAAGAAGATGCTCAAAATCAAGAAGAAATAGAAAAAGAATCACAATCTCAAGAAGAAGCACAAGATAATCAAGTTAAAGAAGAAAGACCTTTAACTCCAGAGGAAGAAGATGATATTGAATTTGAGAAATTCTTAGAATCTTTAAGAGTAAAAGCAGAAGAAGAACAAAAAAATAATCCGACTGATGACGAAGAATAATCTAAATGATTAATATTTACCTCAAAAAAATCACCATTATATTGGTGATTTTTTATTTTATTATTTTTGTGTAAAAAATTATTTTATTATTTTTCTATTCTTAAAATATCCCCACTTTTTAAATTATATGGACAATTAATTTTTACTATTTCTTGAACTCGTTTTGCGTCATCAATTTCTTCATCTTTTGAATCTATAATTTTATCAATTTTAATAGTCTTTAAAAAATTATCATCAGGACTTAATATCTCTAATACATCACCTTTTTTAAAACGATTACGCATTTCAACTTTAACATAGCCATCTTTTGCATCTTCCACTACTTTAGCAATAAAAACATAAGACTGAACAGGCATTGAATCTTCTAAATATTCTTTTTTATCATCGTTAAAATAGAAGCCTGTTGTATATCTTCTATGGCTTGTCTTTTCAAGTTCGTTATGCAAAATTTCATAATCTTTAAAACCATCTAGTGCTCGTCGATAAGCATTAACCACAGAAGCCACATAATAATCTGATTTCATTCTTCCCTCTATTTTTAAGCTTGAAATACCTGCCTCTTCCAACTCTTTTAAATGGTCTATTAAACACATATCTTTAGAATTTAATATATAAGTTCCTCTTTCATCTTCTTCAATTGGTAAACTATCTTCCCTATTTTCTTCTCTTATATAATATTTCCATCTGCATGCTTGAACACAGGCCCCATGATTGCTATCCCTTCCGCTTAAATAATTTGATAGCAAACATCTTCCTGAATACGATATACACATTGCTCCATGAACAAATGCTTCTAATTCTATGCTATCACCTAAAGATTTATGTAGTTTTTTTATATCTTCAAGATTTAATTCTCTTGCTAACACTATCCTTGTGCAACCTAAATCTGCAAAAAATTTAGCTGATTGTGAATTGTTTACATTTGCTTGAGTCGACACATGTACATTTATAGTCGGAAAGTTCTTTCTTATATAGTAGATAAGTCCTACATCTGAAACTATTATACCATCAACCTTTGCATCAATTAAAAGTTTTAAGTAATCATCTAAACCTTCAAAATCATTATCTTTTGCAACAATATTTAATGTTATATACCCTTTTTTATTGTTTTTGTGCAAATATTCCATTGCTTGAAATATCTCTTGTTCACTAAAATTGCCTGCAAATGCTCTTAACCCATATCTTTTACCTGAAAAATAAACTGCATCAGCTCCATAGTGGACTGCTGTTACTAATTTATCAAAATTTCCTGCAGGTGCTAAAAGTTCCATGTCTTTCTCCTTTATAAGTTATTATAATAAATCTATTTTTATAATTTTTTTATTTAATTAAAATTATTTAAATATTAAACTATATACAAATTTTTAATATTTATCTTTATAACTTGTGCAAAATTTTTCTTTATTATAAATCAATATTTGGTTTTGCAGTGAGGTCTAATTGAGCAAGTCCAAGTCCATCTTTTAACATATAATAAGCACATGAACCTATCATTGCAGCATTATCTGTGCAATATTTTAGTACTGGACTGAAAAATTCTATATTATTTTCAGTACAAAGATTTAAAAGTTTTTCTTTTAGTCTTGAGTTTGCTCCTACACCACCCGCTACTACAAGTTTTCTTATCTCTTGATTTTTGCAGGATTTTATAGCCTTATTTGATAATTCATCAGTTATACATTCTTGAAAAGAATATGCTATGTTTGCTTTATCTATTTCTTCACCTTTTTGTGTCTTATTGTGAACTAAATTAACAACTTCTGTTTTTATTCCGCTAAAAGAAAAATTAAATGTATTTTTTAATGCATTAGAAACAGTAAATTTATATGTTAAATGTCCCTCTTTAGCAAGTTTATCTATCTCTGGTCCGCCCGGATATTGTAGTCCTAAAACTCTTGCGACTTTATCAAATGCTTCACCAACCGCGTCATCTACAGTTGTACCAAGTAATTTCATTTTATTGTAATCATCAACCCTTAATAAAGCAGTATGCCCCCCACTAACCATCAAACAAACAAAAGGTGGTTTTAAATCTTGATGTGAAATATAATTTGCTGAAATATGACCATATACATGGCTTACTGCAATTAATGGAACATCTAAAGCATATGCAAGTCCTTTTGCATAGTTCACTCCTACAAGTAAAGCACCCATAAGCCCTGCACCATATGTTACCGCTACTGCATCAATATCGTTTTTTGAAATATTTGCCTCTTGCAATGCCTCTTCAAATATATTTGAAATTGCCGTTATATGATTTCTTGAAGCAACTTCTGGAACTACTCCACCAAAACGCCTGTGAATTTCAATTTGTGATGCAATAATATTTGACAAAACAACACGACCATTCTTAACAACAGCCACGCTTGTTTCATCACATGATGACTCAATAGACAGGATAATAACTTCTTGTTTTGTTTTTAACTTATTAAATTTTTCTTTCATTCTTTCGTAGTAATTCATATTAATATTATATCAAATAATTTAATCTTTGTAAATAAAAAGATGCTTAATTAATAATAATTAGCATCTTAACAATTAAGTTCTATCTTTTATATTTATCTTTTACGCTTATCTTTTATTTTTATCAAAAATACTCATCTTTTATATTTTTAATATATTTGTTTTTTAAAAAATAGCATATTAAAAATTAATTTTCTTTAAGTATTCATTTATAAACTCTTGTATATTTCCGTCCATAACAGATTGAATATTTGTGTCCTCATATCCTGTTCTATGGTCTTTTACAAGAGTATATGGGCAAAAAACATAACTTCTTATTTGACTGCCCCATTCAATCTTCTTTATCTCTCCCCTTATCTTTGCAAGTTTTTCCATCTCTTCTTGTTCTTCTTTTTCTGCAAGGCGAGAGTATAACATTTGCATTGCCATTTCTCGATTTTGTAATTGCGAGCGTTCTACTTGACATGACACCACTATCCCTGTAGGAATATGAGTTATTCTTATAGCACTTTCTGTCTTGTTTACATTCTGTCCGCCTGCACCACTTGAACGATAGGTATCAATTTTTAAATCTTCAGGTTTTATTTCTATATTAGGTTTTTCTTCAATTTTAGGCATAACTTCAACACTTGCAAAAGATGTATGGCGTCTTGCATTTGCGTCAAATGGTGAAATTCTAACAAGCCTATGCACTCCCTTTTCTGCTTTTAAAAAACCATATGCATTGTCGCCATTGACTTCAAAAGTAATTGATTTTATCCCTGCTTCATCTCCATTTAATATATCCAAAATTCTTATTTTATAGCCTTGTTTCTCTGCGTACATTTTATACATTCTAAAAAGCATTTCAGTCCAATCCTGTGCTTCTGTACCTCCTGCCCCAGAATGTAATGTCATTATCGCATCATAATCGTCATATTTTCCTGAAAGAAGTGTCTTTATTTTTGCTTTCTCTACTTCTGTTTCAAGATTATTGAGACTTTCTTCAAGTTCTTTTTCTAATGTTTGGTCATGACTTTCTTCATAAAGTTCAATATAAGTTTTACAATCACTTAATAATGTTTCTAGTCCTTTTATAAGACCTATTTTGCTTTCACATGATTTGACTTTTTTCCCAACTTCTAAAACTCTCTTTTGGTCAAGATAAAAGTTATCTTTCATCTGCTCATTTTTTAATACTTCTAATGTCTTATATAGATTATTCTCGTCAAAGACACTCCTTTATAAATTTAATTTCGCTATCTATTGTATTTAATTTTTCTTTTATATTTTCTATAATCATAATTACCTCACCATAACATTCTATTTCTTTAAACAAGTATATTTTACTTATTTTCTTATTATTAGTCAACAATTATATAATAATTGCATAACATTTAATATGTGATAAATTTTTTCAATTTATGACATTGCAAATTATTTTCTTTCGTTCACAAACGCAAATCATTCTACATATATTTAGTATAGTAGGTTTACTTTTGGTAAACTTTAAAAAGATAGGAGGTTTTATTTATGTCTTTTTATATAAACAATACAAATCCTAATCGTCCCGGTCCACTTTCTGGTAATCCAATGAATGGGATTTGTGAAAAGGTTTTAATCGAAACTACAAAAGTTTTTGACGCCTGCGTTTCACAAACTACAGAAACAGGTATAATTCTCCCTGTTACAAGTTTTAATCCAGCATCGCCTGCACTCCCTTTAACTTATATATCTGCACAAAATCAAATAGGATCTGATGTAACTGTAACTGATATCGTTATTGACAGACTTGAGCAAACACCTAATTATGCTAATGTAACTATGACTATTACTATTCCTTTAACGGTAACTTATAGAGACGCAAATGGTGTTATTGGCACAGGTACTTCTAGCATTACAATAAATAAAAGCACAGTGCTTTTTGTACCTCAACCATCTATGTCGCCTATTGATATAATTGCTAATGCTGCGTTCTCAAGTACTATCGGCTCTTATACGGCTGAAAACACTTTCACAGTAACAGGCTGTTTACAAATTGTGATTAAAGTTACTGCTGTTGTCGACCTATTAATTCCATCTTATGGTTACCCTGTAATTCCACCTTGTCAAGCATGTCAAAACTGCAATGTTTGTCCCGGTGTAGGAGATTTACCATTATATCCAACGGCAACTAATTCAAATACTATTAATGTAACTAGAGTTTAAAATCTTTAAATTATAAATCTTATTAAAAAAGATTATGAGCGTATGTTTATCACAAACAACTATATAGGCTCATCATCTTTTTTATTTTTAAAATAATTAAAAGCCTCATCTACAATCTCTTCCACATTAAAAGATTGATTTTCTCCGTTTATATAAAAAAGATATTCTATATTGCCACTCTTTCCCATAATAGAAGAGTAGGTTAAGTTGCTAACTTTATATCCCATACTATTTATATAAATTATAAACTCTTTTAAAAGGTTTTTATGTATATCTCTATTTTTTATTACACCTTTATATTTTTTTGCTAATTCTTTTCCACATTCAAATTGCGGTTTAAACAAAATAACAACATTAATACTCCCAAAAAGTTCTTTAATTTTTGGCATAATATGTCTTAACGAAATAAAAGATATATCACCTATCACTAAATTTGTATCTTTAATTTTATCTTTGGTTATAACTCTAAAATCTGTGTTTTCTAAATTTACAACTCTTTCATCACTTGCAATTTGACTAGATAATTCCCCTCTCCCTACATCAATAGCATACACTTTTTTAGCACCATGCTCTAAAGCCACTTGTGTAAATCCGCCTGTCGATGCACCTATATCGGCCACAACTTTGTCTTTAAAGTCAATATCAAATTTTGAAATTGCTGTCAATAGTTTATATGCTCCCCGTGATACATATTTATGGTAGTTTGAAATAGTTATTTTTTCATTACATAATACTTCAAATGATGGTTTAATTTCCACTTTATCATTTACATACACTAAACCATTTTTTATCAATTGTTGTGCTTTTGCACGGGAATCAACATACCCTTTTTCAAATATAAATTTATCAAGTCTCATATTATATTATAACATATTAAAAAAATTAATAACAATAAAATGTTAATTTTTCAACTAATTCTTTTAACTGAAATTTTTATTCTGTATCTAAATCAGCAAACATCTCATCAAGTGATATTTTTAATGCCCTTGATAATTTTACGCAATCTAATATTGATGGAATATTTTGATTGTTCTCCCAACGCGAAATACTTTGTTGTGTTGAACCTATCATTTCTGCAAGTTGCTTTTGAGTTAATTTAAATTCCAATCTCCAAAACTTAATGATATCCCCTGCTTTCATTTATTTCTCCAAATTAAGTATACACGATTTCGTGTTACACATAAACGAATACACATATATATGTTAATTTAAAAAAAATTTTTAAAAAATTTGTTTGCCAAACACACAAATATGTGTTATAATATGTTTGTCAATATGAAAGAAGAATATTCAAGAAATAAGAAATATGCGGAAGATGTGTTTATAAATACTAAAATTATTCGAGATTATTTAGTAAGACATAATTTGTCTTTAATTGAATTTGCTAAACAATCAGATGTTAAATTTATAACAATTACACATCTTTTAAACAACCTTTTAGACAAAGTAAACATTGTGGATATTTCTAAAATCGCCAAAACAATAAACTGCTCTATAATGGACCTTATTATTGAATTTAATTCTAAATATTGACTGAAAAAGATAATTATCTTTTATACAAATGATAGACAATTTTACTTACATAAGACAAATTGTTTTATACACAAAAGATAATCTCTTTTATGCTTTTATACAAAAGATAAAAATAAAAAAAATGTCATTTTTTATTTGGAAATTCACTAGCAACTTCGCTAATGAATTTCCAAATTTTTCAAATAAAATAGTAATTTAATCATTTTATATTATTTTTTATTCTTTAAAAAAATCACACTTTAATCTGTGTGATTTCCTATTTTTTTAACTATCTAACATTTTATTCTAGACTTACAATATAATAATAAACAGGTTGACCGCCAAATGCTGCTGTAACTTCGCAATCTGGATATAAAGTTGCTATTTTTTCTGCTAAAGCATTTGCTTCTTCTTCTCTTATATCTTCGCCATAGAAAAGAGTTATATTCATGATTTCATCACTCATCATTTTTGCAATTAAGCCTTCTGTTGTTTCTGATACATGTTTTCCTTTTGCAAGAATTGCTTTATCATCAAGACCTATTATTTCGCCTACTGATAAATCAAAACCGTCAACATGAGTATCTCTTACAGCATAGGTTACCATTCCAGATTTTACACCCTTTATAGCATCATTCATGGCTTCGGTGTTCTCTTCTACGCTTCCGTCTGGATTAAAGGCTATTGTCGCACTTATACCCTCTGGAATTGAACGAGTTGGTATTATAATCAAGTTTTTGTTTGTTAAGTCATTTGCTTGTTGTGCTGCGAGCACTATATTTTTATTATTTGGGAAAACAAAAACATTTCTTGCTGGCACTTTATCGGCTGCGGCTGCTATATCGGCTGCAGACGGGTTCATTGTTTGCCCACCAAATATTATTTCATCTACGCTTAAATCTTTAAATATTGCAGAAAGCCCTTCGCCCGGTGCTACTGCTATCATTCCATGTTCTTTTGTTTCTTCTTGTGCTACATTTTTCTTCTTAATTTCTCTATTTTGCTCTCTCATATTTTCTATTTTCAAGTTATAGAGTTCTCCTAATTCAAGAGCATATTCAAGGGCTTTGTTTGGTTCGTTTGAATGTACATGGACTTTGACAAGATTCAAATCTCCTATACAGATAACTGAATCACCTATTTGCATTAGTTTTTCACGCAATTTGTCAATATCTGCTTCTGTTGTTTGCTTTTTCATATGAATAATCATATATTCTGTACAATAAGCAAATTGAATATCTTCAAGAGCATTTATATCTGCTATTACTTCATCAACTGTTTGTGTTTTCTTATCATCTTCAAATTGGAATTCAAAGTCTTCTTCGCCCATTATGAGTTTATAAAAGCCTGTGAAAATTACAATAATTCCACGACCACCGGCATCTACAACTCCCGCTTTTTTAAGAACTGGAAGCATTTCTGGAGTTTGTTTTAAAATTTCCTCTCCTGTTTCCAAAACTTTCTTAAAAAAGATTTCGAAATCATCACACTTTTTTGCTACATTTACAGCATTTTCTGCCATAACTCTTATAACTGTAAGTATTGTCCCCTCTTTTGGCTTTGTAACAGCCTTATATGCTATATTAGCACCCTCTTGCATAGCCTTTGCAAATACTTTTGTTGTGATTTCGCTTACTTTGGCAGTTTCTGAACAAAATCCTTTGAATATTTGAGATGTTATAACCCCACTATTTCCTCTAGCACCTTTTAGTGCGCCCTTTGAAAACGCTTTACTTAAAGCGTCCAAATTATTTGTGATACATTGGGAAACCTCGTTTACTGCTGATTTCATTGTCAAAAACATATTTGTTCCTGTATCGCCATCTGGCACAGGGAATACATTTAATGAATCGACATATTTCTTATTTTGCTCAAGCAAACTTGCCCCAGCAACTATCATCTTGCGGAATGTTGCTCCGTTTATCGTTTTTATCATAGTTCAATGCTCCTAAACTCTTACTCCGACAACATGGACATTTACTGCATCAACAAGCATGCCTGTAAAATATTCTACACTATATTTTACAGACTTTCTGAGTGATTCTGCAACTGCACTTATTGAAACACCATATTTAAGTATACAGTAAACATCTATATAAATTCTGTTGTCGATATGACTTATCTTAATTCCTTTGGAATAAGATTCTTTCTTTATTAATTCTTTTGCGCTGTCTGTTATGGTTTTTGCAACTAAATCCACCACCCCATAACAATCTAGGGCAGCATAACCTGCGACAATCCTTATCGCATTGTCGGAAATTGATATGTTACCATAATAATTATTGGTATCAACTGTCATTTAGCCCCCTATTATTTGATACTTCGCTCTATATATAATACTATATATTTAAAAAAATTACAACCTTTTTTTATTCAATTCCTATGAATTTGTTACATTTTTTTAAGTTTTATAACATTTTTGGAAAAAAGAGTTGATTTTTTTTCTTAAAAATGATATAGTATAGTGCAAGATAAAATTTATTTATGGAGGATTATTATGTCTAGAGTATGTGAAGTATGTGGAAGAAGCAAAGCAACTGGAAAACAAGTTTCTTTCTCTAATAAGAAATATAATAGAACTTATGAACTCAATCTTCAAAAAACTACTATTGAAGTTGATGGAAAACCTAAAACAGTTAAAGCATGTACCAAATGTATTAGAACTGCTAAAAAAGCATAGGTTATTTTTTAGACATCTTTTATGATGTCTTTTTTATTTATATATCTTTGATTTAAAAAATACGGGAATTGACCCGTATCTTTTTTATATATTTTTATAACTTTTTATTTTTTTATAACTTTTTATTTCTTTATTATATTATAATCCTCTTTACTATCCTTTATTTGATAGCCTTGATTTTCTATTTCTTGTCTTAAAACATCTGCCTGCTGATAGTCTTTATTAAGTTTTGCCTGCCAGCGTTTTTCTGCCATTTCTTTTATCTGCGATGGAATTTCAATTTGATTCTTGTTATCATAAAATTCTAGCACTTTTTTTGAATCGTTTACAAACAATCCTAATATTTTGTATGCTTGTTTTACCTTAAAATAATCTTTGACTACGCTATCATCTAAATCTTTGACTTTCTTTGACATCTCTTTGAATATATCAAATAAGTATGATAATGCTTTTGGTGTGTTGAAATCATCTTGAAGTGCTTCATTGACTTTTTTATCATATTCATTATCTTCTATTAATGTTTCACTTCCTATTTTAAATGTTTGTTCAACTTTATTTAAAACAGAATAAAAATTATACATTTGTTTTTCTGCTAAATCAAAAATTTCGTCTGTTAAATTTATATCACTTCTATAACTATTTTGAAGCAAGGCAAACTTAACTGTTTCTGGGGGATATTTTTTCTTTAAGTCTTCTAGAATTATAGAATTGCCTAAACTTTTACTCATCTTCTGTCCATTCACCTTTATAAGACCATTGTGTATCCAATATTTTGCAAATTGCTTCCCCGTCAATGCCTCTGTTTGTGCAATCTCGTTTTCATGGTGTGGGAAAATTAAATCTCTTCCGCCACCATGTATGTCTATCTGCTCCCCAAAAGCAGTCATATTCATTGTTGAACATTCTATATGCCAACCCGGTCTACCCTTTCCCCATGGTGAAATCCAATATGGCTCTCCCGCTTTTGCACTTTTCCATAGGGCAAAATCTAATGGAGATTTTTTTTCTTCATCATTCTCTATTCTATAATTATTTTTTGCATCTTCTAAATTTCTATTTGAAAGACAACCATATTTTGAAAATTTTTCTACGCTGTAATAGACATCTCCATTCTTTGTTGTATATGCATAGCCTTTCTCTATCAATCTTTTTACAAAATTTATTATATTATCAATATTTTCAGTTGCTTTAAGCCATATTGTAGGTTCGTCTACTTGAAAATATCTCATCTCTTCATCAATTTTCTTTATCATATTTTCTGCGTAAACTTTAGAATCAATACCAAGTTTATTTGCAGATGCTATTATTTTATCATCAATATCGGTGTAATTTCGTGCATATGTTACTTTATAACCATTTTTTTCAAGAACTTTTCTTATTATATCATATATCATTGCCTGATATAAATGACCTATATGTGCATTACCTGATACAGTTATTCCACAAGCATACATTTTTACATTATTTTTATCATATGGCTGAAAAATTTCTTTTTTCCTTGTTAGCGTATTATAAATTTTAAGCATTTTTGCTCCTTTAATTGTTTATTTGTTTTCTTATTCCTTTTATATTTTTCTTATTGCCTTTATATATTTTTATTCTCTTTTAATTTAATTTGTTTTATTTATTTTTTATTTTTTATTAAATGTTTTTATTTAGATAAACAGACAATATTTGTATTGCTTTGTCAACTTCAAGTGTAGTATTGCCGAGAGATTTATCTAATTCTTTTTTATAATCTTCTAGTTCTTTTTTGCCCTTTTCGGTTACCTCAACTGTTCTACAGCGTCTATCTATATTTGATTGTTTTATTATTATACAACCATCTTTTTCAAGTTCAGATGTCATTAAAGCAAAATTAGTTTTCTTTATTCCTAACTTATCTATTATTATTCCTACAGGTAAATTTTGATATACTGAACAGAAAAATAAAACTTTAGTACGCAATATTCCGCCCTTTTTATGACTCTTCATTAAATTTTCAAGCAATGCTTCTATTTCAATTAATTTTTCTAAATTCTTCATCTTTTTTACTCTTATTGGTATAAGTATATAAAATATTTTTAGTAATTGCAAGCAAATTTTAGTTGATTTTATTTACAAATGGAATTAAAATATATGTATGCGTATTGAAGGACCTATTGAAGATGTGATTTTTAGAAATGACCAAAATGGTTATACTGTTTTTATTATTGACTTCAAATCTACTCCCGTTACTTGCACTGGTAAATTGATTAACGCTAATATTGGGGAAAATCTCGCTCTTGATGGTGATTATGTCAATAATTCTAAATATGGTTATCAATTTGCTTTCTCATCATATGAAGTTATTTTGCCTACTACTCTTGCAGGTATCGAAAAATATCTTGCTTCTGGACTTATTAAAGGCGTTGGACCTGCAACTGCTAAAAACATTGTCAATCACTTCAAAGAACAAACTTTTGATATTATTGAAATGAGCCCTTCTTCTCTTGCTGAAATAAAAAATATAAGTCTAAAAAAGGCTCTTGATATTGGCGATAAATTTAAAGAACTTAAAAAATTACAAAATACTGTTATGTTCCTCCAAAAATACAACTTGACTACCAACATGGCTCTTAAAATTTATGATGTTTACGGAGATAAGACTATTGAAGTTATTAAAACAAACCCCTATCGTTTGGTTGAAGATGTTGATGGTATAGGTTTTCTATCCGCTGACAAAATCGCAAAATCTATTGGAATTAACGAAAATAGCGAATATCGGGTTCGTGCAGGAATTTTACATTCGCTTAATAACGCTGTCGAAAAAACTGGTAATACTTATATGCCAAAAAATCTTTTATTTAGTCAAGCCGAAAATATTTTAGAACTTCCGTTTGAAAATAATAAAGAACTTTTTGATGATGCTTTGCAAGGGCTTACTCTTGACAAAACTGTCATTTTATCTTGGCATGAAGGTTATGAAATTGTAATTCCTTCCAAATATTATTTTTATGAAAGTTCGGTCGCTCAAAAAATCGCTTTACTAAACTCGTCAACTGTTCTTGAAAAAAAGAATGTTGATGATGATATTGATTATTTTGAAAAAAGAAATAAAATAAAATTTCACGAAGAACAAAAAAATGCTATTATCAATTCTATTAATAATGGCGTTTCAGTTATTACTGGAGGACCCGGCACAGGCAAAACAACCATTATTAAATGTATAATTGAAATATTAAAGCAAAATAATCAAAAATTTATTCTTCTTGCTCCTACTGGTCGTGCTGCAAAGCGTATGAGCGATAGTACAGGCGAGGAAGCAAAAACCATACATAGAGCACTTGAAGTCGCAAGTGGCGACCTTGCGAAATTAAGTCGTTTTGTATATAATGAAAACAATCCTCTTAAAACTGATG
This sequence comes from uncultured Clostridia bacterium, assembly GCA_944372465.1. Classification (GTDB taxonomy): domain Bacteria; phylum Bacillota; class Clostridia; order Christensenellales; family UBA1242; genus Caccovivens. The sequence continues at coordinate 6,060 of CALVZG010000031.1, read as the reverse complement.
CCGTTATTGTTGATGAGGTTTCTATGGTTGATGTCGCACTTATGAGTCATCTTTGTAAAGCACTCCCTCGCGACTGCAAACTTATACTTGTTGGAGATAAAGACCAACTTCCAAGTGTTGGGGCTGGAAATGTACTTGATGACATTATTAAAAGCAAGATTGTAACAATCTCTATGCTTACAAAAATCTTTAGACAAAATGACGATAGTCTTATCATCACAAATGCCCATCTTATCAATGATGGCAAAATGCCTCTTATAAACAATTCTTCAAAAGACTTTTTCTTTGAAGAAAAATCTGACCTTAACAGTATTAAAAATTCTATTGTCGATATGGTGGTAAACAGATTACCTAAATTCACAGGGCTTGATAGTTGCCAAATTCAAGTGCTAGCCCCTCTTAAAGCCGGTGTTTGCGGAATAGATAACCTTAATAAGTGTTTACAAGATAGTATTAATCCCTCCTCTATTCAAAAAATGGAAATTGCTGTTGGAAATAGCATTTTTAGAGTTGGTGATAAAGTTATGCAAACAACAAATAACTATAACCTTGTTTGGAAAAAAATGAATGGTTTTATTGAAGAAGAAGGAGAAGGCGTTTTTAATGGCGACATTGGTTACATTGAACTCATTGATTTTCAAACAAATGAAATGGTAGTTTTATTCGAAGATGGACGCCGTTGTCTTTATCCTAGGACTGAAATCAGCCAACTTTCTCTCGCTTATGCTATTACCATACATAAAAGTCAAGGCTCTGAATTTGATGTTGTTATCATACCTGCTATAGCAGGTCCAAGTATGATTTTAACAAGAAATCTAATTTATACCGCAGTAACTCGTGCTAAAAAAATGGTTGTTATTGTTGGTGAGCAAAAAAATCTTAAACGAATGGTTTCAAACAATTATACTGTCCAACGCTTCACACTTTTAAAACAACTTTTAATTGATGCAGATAAAAAAATAAAAGAATTATTTAATTAATTATTTATCATTAAAGGTGTTATTATGAAAAACTTTACTGAAAAAATCAAAAGAATTGCTAACAAAACTCTTGATATCCTCTTCCCTAATGATTTCAAGTGTATTTTATGTGGAAAAGATTTATTTAGTAACGAATATGTTTTTTGCAAGGAATGTCTGTTAGATGATATATTTAATGAGGGAAATCGTTGTGTAAAATGCGACACTATTATCAAAGAGGGAAATATTATTTGCGACCATTGTAAAAATAGTAAAAGATTTTTTGAAAAGTGTGTATGTCCACTTAATTATAATGATAAAGTCAAAAATGCTATACTTAAATTTAAAGAAGACAACGCAAGATTTTTAGCCAGACCATTTGCCGAACTGATTATTAATAGGCTGAAAGAAGAAAATATTCAATTTGATATCATTGTTCCTGTACCATCACATATAAAAACTATAAAGCGAAGAGGTTACAACCCCTCTCTACTCCTTGCTAATGAAATTGGGCGGATATTAAACAAACCTGTAATGGAAGTGCTTGTTAAAAATGTTATAACCTCTAAACAAAAATTTTTAAATTATGAAGATAGACAAAATAATCTATTAGATAGCATGACTCTTGTTGACAAAACTTCAATAAGAGGAAAAACTATTTTACTTGTTGATGATGTAATAACTACTTGTGCAACCATAAATACTTGTTCTAGTCTGCTTGTCAAAGCAAAGAAAATTTATGCTTGTGGAGTTGCTAGAACTAATATCAACATATAAAAATTTATTGAATAAATAATTATTTTTTACATAATTAACTAACTGATTATTAATTTTTATTTTTAGTTTAAGTTTAAAATTATTATAATTAAACGAAAATACCCAAACACTTATTTGACAAGTATTTGGGTAGTTTTATTTCTTTTTGGTAGCCTCAAGGGGAATCGAACCCCTGATTCCGCCGTGAAAGGGCGATGTCTTAACCGCTTGACCATGAGGCCTTATATCAAAAATTGGGAGATATTTTTTGATACTTTCACATTATATATAATAAACTTTTATTTGTCAAGCGTTTTTCTTAAAGTTTTTGTTATTTCATTTATTTTTTATCCTTTTATATTTAATTTATTAAGTAAAATTTACTCCTGTGCAAAGTTTGTACCCTCTTTTATTATAATTAAATATGTTTGTTCTGCAGTATTATTTTCCCATGTAATTTTTAATTCTATCTTTCTATTATTTTCGTCTACTAATGGATAAAATACTGCCTCACTTACTTTATTTGAATTAACTTGTTTATAAATTGCCCCGACCTCTATCTTTTGATTTCCAATTTTTGCTATACCTGATTCATAATCTTTTATTTGTTTTGGTGCTGTTATTTTTATTCCTATTCTATTCCCCTTTTCTTTAAAACCTCGTGCTATATCTATATCATAAAATTCAACAACCTCACCTTCGCCTCCAAAAGTGGCTATATGCGAATCACTGTCATACTCAAATGACAAATCACCTCCTATATGTTGCTCATCTCTTTCTATTATTGAATAATTTAATTCAGTCTTTCCACAACCTGAAAGAATTAAAGGAAAAATTAAAAGTGAAATAAGTAATAACTTTGTTTTTTTCATATTGTACTCCTTGTTTAAGATTAAATTAATATAAAATTAATTTAAACTTTAATATCAATCATTTTAATATTTTTCGTTTTGTATTTATTAAAATGGATATTTCGTTTATCTATCCTTTTTATTATTTTCCCCTAAAACAACAATTATATTTATTGTTTATTAAAATAACCTCATATTAATAAAATTTATTCATTGTTTATATAGATACTATTATTATCGTTTGTGATTATTTTATCACTTTGATTCTCTTCCATATATTCTTTTTTATCTCTATCTAATACCATTTGCACTTTTAATACATCTGCTCTCTTTATAGAAAATTTTGAAAAAGTCATAATTGCTAGTGATAAAAAAATGCTACAACCAAAGAAAATTATTAGTCCTAACCCATTTTGAACTGTCATTGCTTGAACGGGCATTGTAGAATCAAATTTGATTATATCAAGTAAAAATCCTATTATTAAAAGTGCTACTGAATTTGCTAAATTATATGTGAATGTAAAATACCCTGTATATGCTCCTGCATTGTTTTGACCTGTCTTGAAAATTTCTAAAGTTACGCAATCTGCATACATTGAAAATGGTAAGGAATACATTGCACCTGCTCCTACTCCACACAACATTAAACATGGTATTGCTAAATAAAATAAATTTTGTGTCGACATAAACTCTCTAAATAAAAAAGTTATTACTATTAAAAATATTCCAAAAACTATTGTTGAAAGAGATATGATTAATGCTCGTTTTTTATCCATACGCTTTGAAAGATATACCCATAATGGTTGTGATATTATCGCCCCACCAAATAATGCAATAAGTACTATTGAAATTTGAGCAGAAGAAAAATGATAACAATAAGTAAATAGGTGCATTCCTATTGATGTTAAAAACGCTGACGCTATTGTAGCAAAAGAATATCCTAATATTACAACTCTAAAGTCTTTTTTCTTTAATACATTAAAATATCCTGCCATAAGTTTGCCAAAATCAAAATTTTCTTTTGGTGTATCTAAACTATATATTTTATTTTTATGGACATGACGAAGTGTTGAACTTATCATTATTAAGCCAAAGAAAATTAATAAAAATGAATTTATACATGCTATCTTTATATATCCTGCTTGAGTATAATTTTGTTGTATTCCTAATGATATTGATGACATGAAAAAATACATCAATATACTTGGCAAAATCATTCCTATTATATTAAATACCGTTTTAAAGCCTTGTACTTTTGACTGTTCATTATAATCTGGTGCTATATCTATTGCAAGTGCTGAAAATGGTGTCCCGTAACATGTGTTTGCTGTTTCTATTGCAAGCATACCTATCAATAGCCAAAAAAACTTCCCTATCTCTGGCAATGTTGATGGCATTGCCCAAATACAAATATTGAGAAATGCTATTACAAATATCCCAAAAAACATAAATCCTAAGCGTTTACCAAAAAACTTATTCTTTGTGTTATCTGATAGATAACCAACTAACGGATCACTGACACCGTCCCAAAGCGAAGAAATGGCAATTGCTATCCCCACAAGAGAGCCTGAAATTCCCATGACTGCAGTCGCAAAAAACATTATAAAACTATTTAATGTCTGCGACATTGAACTATAGCCTAATCCACCTATTCCATAGCAAAATTTTGTGCTAAATTTTAAATTTGTTTTCACTAAATTAATTTTATGTAGGACAATCTTAATTTAGCACGAATTGTTAAATAAATTGTTCATTTTATTTATTAAATTGCTTATTTTTAGTTGTGATATTTTTTATTTTAGAAAAAAAGAGGATTAATCCTCTTCTTCATCTTCGTCATATCGCTTTTCCTCTTCTATAGGTTCTGGATATAATAATTTCTTTGCAATTTCAAATCTAGAAAGATTATAAAGAGCAAGTTCATTTATATACCTATCTATAACCTTTAAAATTTCTTCATTTTCTGCACTATTATCATTTGGCAATTCAAGTGTAACTCCTTGCCTTGTTACTTTACTCCCTGTTTTAATGTCTTTATAAATAGCGTCCTCAAATTGCATATATGCTCTATACCCTGTTCCACAAATAAGTTTATATTTGGTTGCTGTAATATCTATCTCTATCTTTGGTATTGTCTGTTTTACAAAAGCATCTAGGTCTACTGTAAATTGAGTAGTAAAAGCACTCTCTATTGCTTGAGTTATTTGCAATGAATAATCTTTTGGCTCTTCTTCTATACCTATATCGCCTAAATTATACTTTTGGCTTGGTCTTTTTAATTCACCCGTCAACATACTGATTTTATTAACCTGCAATTTTGCCTTTGAACCTTTGATTAATTTCGATATTACTATCCCTGCATCACATAGTAAATCATTTTCAACATCATAAATTATCTCTTTTGTATTATCTTTCCCTTGTTCTTCTATTCTATAGAATTTTAATAAATTAACAAATTTTTTTAAAATATCTTTAAATTCTGCAAAACCTAATAATACAAAATGATATCTTCGTGTATTTTCTTTTTCTAAACTGCCATTAATTTCCAAAATAACCTCCCAAGATTCTATAAATATATAATACATTTTTTATCAATAAAAATCAAATGTTTAAACTCTTTTTCATTGTTAATAATTAATTTGGAGGTTTTTATGAATTTTAACGATAGTCAATCTAAAGAAAATTTAGCAAGAGCGTTTGCTGGACTTTGTCAAGATGGTGCTAGATATCAATTTATTTCTAAAAGTGCAATGCAAGAAGGATTTGCATATATTGCAGACATTATGAAAGAAATTGCAAAAAATAAAATGGCTCATGCTTCTGTGCTATATCAGGCTATGTTAGATAAAATAAAAAAATCAAAAGATAGTATTAAGATTGAGGCTGGTTATCCTTTTGAAAACCAATTATTAAAAACAAGCATACTTGATTCTGCGGAAATTGAAACATATCAATCAAAAAATGTTTATCCTAATTTTGCAAAAATTGCTAAAGATGAAGGTTTTATTGATTTAGAAAAATATTTTTTGTTTATCAGCAAAATAGGTGAAGAAAATGCAAGAAAATTGACCTTACTTGCAGAAAAGTTTGAAAACAAAAAACTTTATAAAAGCAATAGTAAAGTAAAATGGATATGCTCTAATTGTGGATATTTTGAAGAAAAAAAAGAAGCATGGGAGTCTTGCCCATTATGCTCCTATCCTAGAGGTTATATTATCATTCCTAAAGAAACAACAAAATAAACAATATATTTAACTTAAATTTTAAATTCTAATAAAATATATAATTTTGTATATTGGAATATTTTTAATTATTTCCCTTAAAAATATTTGTGAATTAAAAAGAGTTAGAATGTCCTAACTCTTTTTTTCTGTTTATATCTTAATTTAATTATTTATCCATTTTAATATATCTGCAAGGGTTGCTGTTTGTCCGCCTTGACCTATCCATGCAAGTTCTTTTGGTAATGGCACTGTCATCCCTTCTATATATAC
>CALVZG010000030.1 GCA_944372465.1 uncultured Clostridia bacterium | reverse complement strand
TAAATGATACTCCTATAATAGTAATTGTTGTCGCATTCAAGTTTTCAACTCCTCATCTTCAACCGCACTTCCCCTATTATCAATATAAATATTTTTAAGACTAAATGTTACAAAAAAATAGACGATTTAATTAAATTTAAAACGCCTATTTAAAATAAAAAATTTTAATATCAAAAATTTTTGGTTAATTTTAATTTTCATCTTTCTTATTTTCTATATTCTCATCTTTTACTTCTTTATCTATGTTTATATCAATAATATTTTCATTTTGATTTTCTTGTGAAGAATTGTTTTCAAAAGAATTTTCCTGTGATAAATCTTCTATCTTTGTTGTATCTTTATGGAGAATTGGTTTCCATTTTACATTTATAAAACAACTCAATATTAATAGTGGCACATTTATTAAGTCGAACCATGGCCAAAAGAATAGATATATGATTTGTTTAGTCTTTGAACATTTTATATGTTTTCTTTCTCTTATTAAAACAAATATTCCTTGAATTAAACCTGTTATATAAGATGTAAGCACTGAAATTCCTATAGTTTTAAGCCAACTAAGCCAAGGCAATGCTTGTCCATTTGACAAAGATATTATTGCTGAAGTTATAGGATAAATTGCACTTATTATCAATGTAAATAATGCATACGGAAAAACATACACTAGCATATCATAACAAGCCCATTTTCTGTTCTTTTTATTTTTAAATATCCCTTTAAACAGTTTTCCACAACATTTAAAAAAGCAAACTAATCGTCCCTTTGTCCAACGGAGTCTTTGTCTAAATGCTACAAATGCATTTGTCGGTTGTTCGTCATAAAATTCAGCGGCTTCACAAAAATCTATTTTCACTCCATCGGCAACACTATTTAATGTAAATTGTGTATCTTCTGTGAGTGTATGAAAATGCCATCCATCTTTTAAATATTTTGAAGGAATACAATAACCGGTTCCTGCAATGTGAGTTGATGTTCTTAAAATTTGCCTTGGTCTATGCATTGTCATTACACTTCTACAAAAATGTATGCCATAAGAGGACGAAACTATATTAGTCGAAAAGTTTTTTGTGTTTCTATAGCCCGTTACTATTGTTTCCCCACCACCTGCTACAAACGCTTTATTTAATTCATGAACAAAATTTGCGTCTACTAAATTGTCCGCATCAAATACTATATATCCGTCAAAAGACTCAATTTTATAATCTCTTTTTATATTTTCAAATAAAAATTCTAACGCCCAACCTTTTCTTGCTTTTTCTGGACAAAAACGCTCATAAACTGTAGCGCCTTTTTCTCTACAAATTTTTGCAGTATTATCGGAGCAATTATCTGCTACAACAAAAACCTTTATTAAGTCCTTATCATAATTTTGTTTATTTAAACTATCTATAAGATTTCCTATAACCCTCTCTTCATTTCTCGCCGATATAATTATTGCATACTTTTTTTTAATTTCTGTTTCTTCGAAAACTTTACTTTTCCCGAAAAAACCTATAATCATATAAATTACATTGTATGCAATTAGCACGCCTAAAATGGTTACAATTAATGATGTTACTAAGTCTAATGTTTCCATAAATCCTCTTAATTTTTATTTATATTTTTTTATTATTTGTTATATCTGTATATTTTTTTATTAAAAATTAAATATTAACTAAAGTACTATTTTTTATTAACTTTATTTTACTATTCCATTTTTATCTTCTAGCATTTTTTTCTTATTAGCATGAATTTGTTTTACAATATTGTTGATAACTTTATTTTTATTTAACCACCAATCTCGACTCCAAACTCTTAATATTTTCCAGCCTCGAGATTTTAAGAACTTGTTTCTGTAAACATCTCTTTCCAAAATAGAATTACTTGACTTATAAGCCGAATAATCACATTCAATACCTAAAACATATCTATCTAGTTCTTTATCATAAACTGCTAGCGAAATTTTATAATCAGTATTACCTAAATTAGTTTCTATAGTAAAACCTAATTTTGTAAGTTCTTGTTTAATATATTTTTCTAGTTGATTTTCTACAATAATATCATTTGATTGTGGTAATGTTGGTTTAAAACTATTTAAAATAAACTCTGCTTCCTTATAATTTTTACTTGATATTGCCCTAACATATTTTAAATAACTTTTAAAAATTTTTGGACCTGCATTTTTTGTTCCTTCTACTGCTAGTTCCTCTGGCTCTATACTTGTTACCACATAAATTTTTTCTTTTGCACGAGTTATTGCAACATTTAATCTGTTTTCGCCACCCTCAACAGAAAGAGGTCCAAAATGTGCGACCACTTTTCCATATTCATTGCGTGCATATCCTATGCTAAATATAATTATATCTCTTTCATCGCCTTGTACATTTTCAAGATTTTTTATGAAAATAGAAGTATCCTCTCCGTTCTCTTTTCTATTTTGTTCACGAATATAAGCATCACGGAAAGCACTATCTTTATGACATTCTTTATCAATTGCATCTTCTATAGCATTTTCTTGCTCTGTATTAAATGTTATTATACCTATTGAACTTTTATTCTTTTTGTTTTTTATTAACTTCTTTAAAAGATTTACAATTGCGTTTGCCTCTTCTTCATTATGTCTATTTATCCATTGCCCATTTACTTTTATTCTCTCAATAGGCTTGTTACCTATATTCTTTGAAATGTTTGGTGCAATTTGTAATTTACCATCATAGAAAGCATAATTAGAAAAATTTATAAGTTCTTCATTCTTACTTCTATAATGATATGTCAAATTTGTGCTTGTATAGCGAGAGGTTGCAAGGTCTAATAGACTTTCAACTTCTAGTGCGGCTTGAGTTGCTAGGTCTAGGTCGTCATCACTGTCATTTCCTAGATATCTTTTCATAAATGTTGCCGTTGGTCTTAATTGTTTTGAGTCCCCTGCAACAACAATAAATTTACCTCTATAGATTGTTGGCAATGTATTTTCTATAAACACTTGGCTTGCTTCATCAAATAGTATTATATCAAACATATTTTTCTTTAATGGGAATATTGTTGAAACACTTTCTGGTGATAATAGCCAACATGGAAATAATTTTAAAAGATAATTTCCGTAAAGTTCCATCATCTTTCTTATAGGCATAAGTGCTTGCTGTTTGGTTATTTGATATAAGTAATTTTTATTCTCTGGATCTGAATTAAAATGTTCAATATATTCTTCTTTAAATTTATCAATTGCTATTTCATTAGAAATACGCATTTTATCCGCTTGTAGTGAAATAATTCTATTTCTTATATTTTCAAAGTCGATAATTTTTGAAAGTTTATCTTTATTTAATTCTTCATATGTAACTGCTTCATGATAAATTCGAATTTCTAAAATTCTTTCTACTACATCTTGAAATTGTCTAATATTCTTTGAATTAGTAAAAGCAAAGTTTAATATATTCCTTTCATCATCTGTTAAGCCTTTTAATGAAACATTAACATCTCTTATTTCTACATAATCATCAAGTGCATTTAGTAAAAGTTTTAAAAATATTGAATTACCATTGACAATATTGTCTACTGTCATAAGATAACCTTTTCGGTCAAGCACCTTTTCAAGTAATTCATAACCACTTATATAATCTTTTATCTCATTTAAAGTATTTTCAAATTGCATAGATATTTCTTGCTCTTTTTTGTTTAATCTATGTTTAACGAAAGGATATGCTATAAAAATTAGTTTTGACCAGTTAAGTGCTGTATGTAAACCTTTGTAATCTAATTTTGAAATCATTTTAACAAGTGGTTTAATTTCTTTAGTATCTTCTATATCATTTTCCAGCATATAGACCATTAACTGACGAGCATGAGGATGTTTTGCTGTATCAAATGGTATTATTGTTTTTTGTATAAGACCATTCAAGTAAGTTTTCATTTGATTTATTATATGAATATCAACATCATCTCTAATATGGTCGATAAGAGGATTATTTCTTTTAAGTTCGATATATCTATAATAAAGCGTACTTTTATTTTTCTCTTTGATAACTCTTATAGTTTGATATAGACGCTTATAGTCCATCTTCATTATTTCTTTATCCTTTAACATTTGCTTGTAAAGAATATAGTCATTGCTAGTTTTGCCTATCCTTGCCGAATTTGCGTACATCTCTTGCAAACTTAAACCAAATGGCGTTTTGGTAAAAAGAGCATCTGAAATAACTTGAAGTTCTTTCACTTCTTTTTCTATATTTTCTTCAACTTGGACAAATTCATCATTTTTATTTTGTGATGTTTGACTGGTCATTAAAACTTGATGCATTTTATTGCATCTTTCATAAAATTCTACTTTATTTTTCTCTGCATCTGTGATAAACATACATTTTGAGTTTAAAGTTTTAAGACGATTAAATACCACATCTAAAGCCGCTTTCTTTTGTGATACTACTAATACTTTTTTATTTTTGCAAAGTGCATCTGAAATTATATTAACTATTGTTTGAGATTTTCCTGTGCCGGGAGGGCCATAAATAACAAGGTTCCCTGATTGGTTAAGTTTTTCTATTGCACTTTCTTGGGCGTAATCTAAATCATTAATGGTGTATGTATAATCTTCAACCTTTTTTATTCTTTTTCCACTTTTACCCTCAAGTAACTGGTCTATTGCTTCACTTGAAAGTCTTTTTTTCTCGAGCAATGTGTAATCGTTATATATTGAATTTGCAAGCGGAAATCTTCCAACAACACAAGCATTTACAATTTTTAATCCGTCTTCTTTTACTAATGGTTCTTTTATTTTATCAAAACTTATAAATCCTTTGTCTTTCTTATCTTCATATTCAAATTTAAAACCATATGCTGAAAGATAGTCTACTACATCACCTATATTTTTAAGTTTATAGTCTATCAAATTATCAAATTCCATTATTAGACCATCATAATTTAGTCTATGCTCTTTTGCGTATGCAAGCAATAAAACTTTGTTTATTTGTATTAATTCATCATGTTTTGCCTCTATTGAAACAGTTTGGTCATCTTCTATATTTATTATGACAGGAAATAAAATTAAAGGGCCTTTTATTTGCATATCTTTATTTAGTTTACCTGTAACAAAAGGATATCCTACAAACATTTCATATCTACCTGTTTCTTTGGCAAATTCTTCTATCTCTCTTTTTAAAGATTTGAGTTGATTTACTTGCGAAATTAAAAGCTTTTTTGTTTCTTCTTTCTTTACTCGTTCTCTACGAAGATTTTCATTTCTTTTTTCTTCTGCTGACATATTTTTAGTATCAATAAAAGAAGCCTTAATTTTATTCTCAATATTAAAGTTCTTACTTAATCTTTCCTTTGCATCTTTTCTTATCAATAAGTAACTTGAACGCTTGCCCTTCCATAAAAAGTTAAAAAACTCTTCAATTTCATGTTCATCATCACCTATAACCGCACCAATATCATAGGCATATTTTTTGCTTATATTTTTTGAATATAAACTTCTATTTTTACCACTGATTTCTATCAACCTTTCTTTATAATATTTATAAACTGATTTCATTTTTTCCTCTTCTTAATATTAAAATTTTACAAAATTACGCCATATATATTTTAACAAAAATTATAAATTATTCAATACTATTGTCTAATTTTTTTATTTATTTTATTTTTTATTTTCTATAAAATTTTTTATAAATGTTTCTCTATGTAAAGGACATTTTCCATATTTTTTTAAATTGTCTATATGCTCTTTCGTTCCATAGCCTTTATGCTTTGCAAAATTGTATTCTGGATGTTTTTTTGACAAGTCTTTCATAAGTCTATCTCTATACACTTTTGCTAAAATTGATGCTGCTGCAATATTATAACTTTTTGCATCACCTTTGATTATGTTTTCTTGCATAATTTCTGTTTCAATTTTTACGGCATCAATCAACACAATGTCTGGTTTTATTTTTAAAGTTTCAAGTGCTTTTTTCATGCCAAGTTTGGTCGCATTTAAAATATTTATTTTATCTATTGTCTTTTCATCAATTTCAACAATAGCATAAGAAAGTGCTTTATCTATTATTTTATCGTAAAGTTGTTCTCGTTTTTTTTCAGTTAGTTTTTTACTATCATTTATACCTTCAATTATATTATCATTTTCAAGTGGCATAATAACACATGCACAAACAACAGGACCAGCTAGTGGGCCACGCCCCGCTTCATCAATGCCCGCTATAACTTTTCCTTTGAATTTTCTTTCGTAATCTAACATATTCCACCATTTTTATTATAGCAAATATTTATTCTATATACAAATTTAAGATAAGAAAAAAATATAATAAATTTTATTGCAAATTAAAACCACTTGTGGTATAATATAAAAGCATAAACAAGTAAACTTTAATAAAGTATCAAAAAATAATTTTTATAAAATAAACAAAAAATATTTATTTAAGTTAAAATAAATCTTGTTAAATAAATATGTACCCATAGCTCAATTGGATAGAGCGTTGGTCTACGGAAGAGATGGTCTTGGGTTCGATTTCTCCCATAAAAAAGAAATAAAAAACTTAATATGCGCCATTAGCTCAGCTGGATAGAGCGTCTGTCTACGGAA
>CALVZG010000029.1 GCA_944372465.1 uncultured Clostridia bacterium | reverse complement strand
ATTTATAAAACATGCTTTTTGACGAAAAATGAAGAGATGCTATCCCTTCATTTTTTATTGTAAAATAATATGTTAAACAATATCTTCTTCATTTTGATTATTTTTTAATGATTTATTGATATCATTTAATTTTGATTGTATATCTTGTTCTATTTCTACATCTGCCTCTATCTTTTGAACTTCTTCACCTTTTAAATAATCTGGTAATTCTTCATTAAATTCAAGGTCATCAACATTTCTAAATAATGTTTCTTCTTTTTCATCTTCTTCTTGCCTTATAGTCTTTATCCTTTCAAGAAGTTCTTCATAATCTGGAAGACATGAAACATCTTTAATATCAAATCTTTTAAGGAAATTTTCTGTAGTTCCGAAAAGTAATGGTTTCCCAACAGCATCTTTTCTTCCTACAACCTCTATCATATTTTGGTCGATTAAAATTTGAACAGCATAATCAGAATTAACTCCCCTAATATCCTCAATATCTAGTTTAGTTATTGGTTGTTTATATGCAATAATTGCAAGAGTTTCTAATGCGGCTCTAGTAAGAGATTTTTCCCTTATTGGATTTAATACATCTGATATGTAATTTGCATAACTTGGGTTAGTAGCAAGTTGCACTTTATCTTTGTATTCTATTAAATGAATACCGCTTTCTCCACTTAAATCTTCTTTTAATTCTAAAATAGTTTTATCTAATTGTTTTCTGCTTATTTCAAGTTTTTCGGCAATAAAAGACTTCTCAATACCATCTCCGGCAACAAAAAGTATTGAAGTTAAAATTTGCTTTAGTTTTTTCTCATCTAACATATTCATACTTGTTCCTCGTTTGAAATTATATTAATTTGTTGAAATATACCTGTTTGCTCCACTCTTACTGTCTGTAATTTTAATAATTCAAGTAAAGCCAAAAATACATTAATCATTTCACTTTTGGTCATATCACTTGTAAATAAATCATCGAAAGGAAATCTCTTATGTTCTCTAGCATAACCTTTAATTGAAAGAATTTTTTCGGCAACTGTGAACCTATCTTTTACTATCTTTTTTGTTTCTTCTTTTTCCTTTCCTCTAGCCATTTGTTTTGCTAGCATATTTGCAAAAGCATCTAACAATTTATCAAGAACCATATCTTTAATAATGATTTTTACTTTTTCTGTTTCCTTGCCCGGTGCTCTATAGAGTTTATTGATATCTTCAATTTCTCTAAGACGCTGACCTGTCTTTTTAAAAAGTTCATATTCTTTTAATCTTTGAAGAAGTAAAGCCTCACTGTCTTCTTCGTCAGGGATATCTTCATTCTCTACAGGTAAAAGATGTTTTGATTTAATTTCTATTAGCGTGGCTGCAACTATTATAAATTCACTTGCTTTATCCATGTCGATATTATCTAAATCTTGCATATATTCAAGATATTGTTCAGTAATATCTGCTAATTTTATAGTCATAATATCAAGTTTAGCATCTTTTATCAAATGCAAAAGCAAATCAAGAGGGCCTTCAAAATTATCAAGTTTAAATCTATATTTATCGTCAACAAAAGATAATTGTTCACTTTCAACAACTTGTAATTTTTCACTATTTTCAGTTGAAATATTATTTGTATTGTTTTCTTCGATTTGTTGCATCTTCTCCCCAATAATAGAAATGAAATATACTGCTTAAATAAAGCCGAAATAAATTTCATACTACGAATTAATTATATTAAATAATATAGGAAAAATCAAGTAAAATATTATTTTTGTCTAATTTATCATTTTCTAAAAAACTTTATAATATATAATATTTCTTAATAATAAATGAGTAAAAATTAATTAAAATAATTAAAAATGTTTTTTTTTGAAAATTCAACAAAATTTGATATTATTCTCTTGTATGAATAAAAGAGTTTCTTCATTGCTCATAAGTCTTCTATTTTTAGCCTTAAGTACTATTTTACTTTTAGTATATTTTATTTTCAATAATGATAGTGAGAATTCTCCGCTGTCTTTATATGGTAATGATATTTCTCTGCAAGTTGGTGAAAGTGTATATAATTATTATCAAGTATCAAACAAAGACGCTGAAATTTCTTTTTATATTGACAAAGAAGGGATTATTTCAATAGACAAAAATAAAATAACAGGTGTAAATGCTGGAGAAGTTTGTGTTAATTTAACCGCAAAATATCAAAATCAAATTTCAAAAACACAAATAAATGTTAAAGTTTATAATGATAATTATACAATTCAATTAAATACTATTGAAAATTGCTATTTTGAAGATAGTACACTCTTTATGACAAGTAATGTTTGTGCTTTTCAACTTGAAGTATTTGACAAATTAAATAATAAGATTGACAATCTAAAATTTAGAATTAACACAACTAACAGTGCACAGATTATCCAAAACTTGTTTGTTTTTCAACTTAAAAGTGAAAAAAATTGTACTATTTCAATAAGTTTAGAAGAAATAGATTTTAACATTGTTATAAATGTTATAAGACTTTAAAGATTTGCTTGTGATGTAAATTATTGTTATATTATCGTTTTATAAAAAAAAGAGGTTTAATTTTACACCTCTTTTTATTATTCTGTTTTATATCATTTTGTTTTTATATTTAGATGTTCAGATATTAAGATTAATATATTTTTTGGTTATATCAATAAATAATATTTTACCAGCCAACAACAATTTTTTCAAAACAATCTTTTAAAGATAATTCATCAATATCTGCCTTAACTATCAAATCAATTTCTTCAATTATCTCACCATTTTGTGAAATGATTGCTTTCCCGACTACATCACCATTTTTTGTTGGAGCAACTATCTTTTCAGGATTTTCATAAGTTACCTCAAAATTATGTCCGCTACCCTTTTTTGTAATTATTGAAAAACTATTTTTTACAAAGACATCAACATTTTCTGTTTTTCCTTTATTTACTTTTAAATTCATTACTGGAATATCTTTATCTACTACATTTTTGCTTTCAAAGTTTGCAAAACCATAGTTGAATAATTTAGTACATTCATTAAATCTAGTTTGACTATTACTTGCTCCAATTATAACAGAAATTAATCTCATATTATTTCTTTTTGCAGATGCTGAAAGACAACAACCAGCCTCGTTAGTCGAACCTGTTTTTCCACCATCACAGCCTTCATAATATCTTATAAGTCTATTTGTATTGACAAGTTCAGTTTTTCTTCCTGAAGGATGAGTCAGTTCATCCATCCAAATTGTACTATATTTGTGATATAGTTCGTGCTCCGCAACCTCTTTAAGTACAATCGCACAATCTTGGGCACATGAATATTGTTCGGGTGCTGGAAGTCCTGTGCAATTGACATAATATGTATCGTTCATTCCTAATTCTTTCGCCCTTTCATTCATTTTTTGAACAAAAGTTTTTTCACTTCCGCTTATATGTTCTGCTAAAGCGACAGATGCATCATTGGCAGATGCCATAACAACACTTTTAAGCAAATCTCCTGCACTATATTCAACATAAGGATCTATAAAAACTTGACTACCGCCCATACTCGAAGCATTTTCTGTTGTAGTTATCATAGTATCTTCAGTTAGATTTCCTTTATCAAATTCATCTAGCGTTAAAAGAATTGTCATCATTTTAACCATGCTCGCAATAGGTAAATGTTCCTTTTGATTATGCCCATAAAGCATTGTTTCTGAATTATAATCTACTAGACAAGCACTTTTACAAGTAAGGTCAATATCATTTTCAGCATATGAGTTTATTTGCATACTAGTGCAAAATGTAGTTGCAAGTATACATATCATCATACTAAATACAATAATCTTTTTTAATATCATTTTTATTCCTCCTGAAGTTATTTTTATCAAAAATTATTTTTTTATTCAATAAATAAAATAGTTGACATTTAATATAAAATAAAAAAAGGTAATTTCTTACCTCTATAAATAATCAAAATAAATTAATTCTATTAAATTACTAGAATTACTTTAGCACTAAAAATTGTAAGTAATATTGATTCTATTGCACATAATAAAATAAGAATTAAGCAAGTTGTTATAATAATTTTTGTCTTTTGTCTAGGTGTTCTACAACCTCCAAAAGCCCTATAATCACAAAATGTTTTAGACATTAAAATAAAAAATATCCCTAAAACTGCTAAAGTTATTAACTGGCAAGGAAATGCAACAACCACTGAAACTACAATACCTGAAAAACCATAAAAGATTATCATTAAGCAAATATTTAAACCTAATAAATATGCCCTATAAGCCATAAATATTAATCCTATCACAAAAGTATATTTATTATATGAACTTGCAAGTAAAACTAAAAATATCAAAAGCATAGATAATAGACGAGTAAAAAATGTAGATACACTGATTTGGTTAGAAGAAATATCCACCACGCCGAAAATATTTGATGCATTATATGAATCCTTTGTTCGAATTGCAACAATTATACCCGTCAAAATTGCTATAATAGTTATTGTACAAATCAATATTGTTTTTATTTTACATTCTTTTATTGTTTCTAAAATAAAATTCGATGCGTCTTTAAATATGCGATTTTTGTTTTTTGTTGTCATACTCCATTTTATGAAATATAAATAAAAAAAAGAACATTTTTTATGTTCTTTATAAATTTAATTAAATTAAATAATGATTTAAATTTTAATATTTTTTTATTAATAATAATACAAAAAATTTAACCTTTTTTAAAACAACAAAAAATTACTTGAAAATTTTGTTGTGGCTTTAAGGGTAAAGCGCCCCTTTATTAATTTATATAGGCACATTTTCGCACCCAAAAAGCCACACAAAAAACACAGCCAAATTAAATATGCTTTATATAGCAGTTGATAGTACACTTTCTCATTTTTATGTCATTTTAAAATCAATATTACAAATATTATTTAGTTATCAAATATTTATATTTTTAAAAATTATTAAAATTTAATTAATACAATTCTATTAATTTTTCTGCAAATGCTTTTACATGTTCATAAGTTAATCCACCTTGGAAATATGCTATATATGGTTCTCGTATAGGGCTATCACATGAAAGTTCTATTGATGAACCTCCAACAAAAGTTCCTGCTGCCATTATTACCTTATCTGTGTATCCCGGCATATCCCAAGGTAATGGAACAACATATCCATCTATTGGAGAAACTTTTTGAACAGTTTGAACAAATTTAATCAACTCTTCAGCAGTATTAAAAACGACTGATTTAACTATGTCTTGAGGTTTTTCATTATTGCTTGGTATAACTTTATATCCTTTATCTTCCATTATTTGACCGACAAGTGCAGTACCTTTTAATGCTTGTGCAACTGTATGGGGTGCCATGAATAATCCTTGATAAAATAATCTATACCCCATTTCGAAAGAGCCAACTTCTAATTTTAGCGATGGATTTGTATATCTTGCAGATATTAAATCAATAGCTTTTTCACTTCCTACAATATATCCTCCTGTTGGTGCTAAACCTCCACCGGGATTTTTAATTAAAGAACCCACTATTACATCTGCACCAACATCTGTTGGTTCTATATCATCCACAAATTCACCATAACAATTATCAACAACAATAAATGTGTCTTTTGACAATGCCTTTATATTTTTAAATAAATTAGCCATATCATAAGGAGATAATGCTTTTCTACTGCTATATCCCCTAGACCTTTGCAAATATACCATTTTAGGTTGAAGTTTTTTTACTTTTTCATATATCTCTTGTTCTTTAAAAGAACTATCTTCATTTAATTGTATTTGCTGAAATTTTATACCATAATCTTCAAGTGAACCATTTCCTTTGCCAAATATAGTTGCATGAATTGTATCGTATGGCATACCTGTTACTGAAAGCATAATATCTCCTGCTTTTAAAATACCATATAATACAGTAGTAATTGCATGAGTTCCACAAGTAAGTATAGGCGAAACAATAGCTTTTTCTCCACCAAAAACATTTGCATAAACTTTTGCTAAAGTTTCTCTTCCAACATCGCTATACCCATATCCCGTTGTTCCTGCAAAACATTGAGTTGAAACCCTTGCATCTGTAAAAGCTTTTAATATCTTTTTTTGATTTTTAAATGCTATTTCATCAATTCTTTCAAACTGATGTTTTAATTTACTTTCTGTTTCTCTTAAAATTTCATTTATTTCTTTATCCATTTTTTAATCTCCATACTTGCCTTTTCTAAAGCTAGATTTTTATCACTATTATCTATAATAATTGTCTCGTTAAGTTTTCGTAAAAATGTCATTTGTCTTTTTGCATAATTTCTAGTGTGTTGTTTTATTAATTCTACCATTTCGTCAAAAGATATATCTCCTTTTAAATATGGCAAAACTTCTTTATAGCCTATTGCCTTCATTGGCTGTACATTATCACCATATTTCATATATAAATTTTTTACCTCTTCCACTAACCCTTGTTTTATCATTAAATCTACGCGTTTGTTTATTTTTTGATAAAGCAATGGCCTTTCTAGTGTTATCACAAGTTGTTTAAAATCATATTCACAATCACTTTGTTTGGTCTTTTGACTGCCAAATGTTGCTATTTCTAAAGCCCTAATTACCCTGACTGGATTATGTTTATCTATAGATTTTGCTAAATTATAATCTAACTTTAAAAGTCTATTATAAACTTTTTCTAGTCCATACTCTTTTATATCTTTCTCTAATTGTTCTCTAAAATCATCATGCTTTTCCGTACCACCAAAATTATATCCTTCAATTAGAGATTTTATATATAAACCTGTCCCTCCAACTATAATTGGAATTTTCCCTTTCTGCGTTATCTCTTCTATTTTTTCTTTTGTATATTCAACATAGTCATATACAGAAAATTCTTCATTAGGTGATATTATATCTAAACCATAATGCTTAATACCATTCATTTCACGCTCTGTTATCTTTGCTGAACCTATATTAAATTCTTTAAATATTTGCACAGAATCAGCAGATATAATCTCACCGTTAAATCGTTTGGCTAGTTTAATAGCAATATCAGACTTGCCTGTGCCAGTCGCTCCTAATATAAAAATTACTTGTTTTTTTTCTTCACACATTGGATTTCCTTTTACAAATCTAACTTTTTTACTAAAAATACTTTTTCTCTATTTATTTGACTATATAAAATATTTTTTATCATAAAATTTTTATTTTATAATCAATAAAATCAACTAAGCTATACGCTTAAACATTTTTTCGAATTCATGTCTTGTTATAACTAATGTTATTGGTCTACCATGAGGACATAACATAACACCTTTTCTAACCTCTTCTATTAGATATGCACATTCATCAATCGACAAATTATCACCTGCTTTTATTGCATGTTTGCAAGCAGTTTGGCAAAGTTTGTTATGTATAAAGTCGCTTGGCTTTTTCTCTAAACTTATGCTATCTTTTACAAGTTCATCTATAAATTTATCTAATTCAATATATGATAAAACAAATGGAACACCATTTATTTGGTATGTATAGTTTTTCTTTTCTATATTAAATCCCATTTTTTCTAAATCATTTAAAACTAAATCAAAATTTTGAGATTCTTTTGCACCTAATGTGAAAGTGTATGGAACTAATAGTGATTGATTTGCAACTGTGTTATTATCAATTTGATTTACCAATTTGTCATATAACAATCTTTCATGTGCTGCATGTTGGTCAATAAAATAAACACTATCATTAAGTTCTATGACAATATAAGTCTTAAAAAGAGTTCCTAAAATTTTCATTTCATCTTTTACGGATGCTTTTAAAAATTCTTGCTCTTGATATTTTTCTTTAATTTGAGATGTATATTTCTCTCCAGATTGGTCAAAGAAAAATTTTGATGGGTCTTTTGAATTGATTATGTATCTATCTTTTATTGACATTTTTGATAGTTGATCAATTTCATTGTCTTTATTTTCCTCAACAATATTTTTATCTTTTGTTTCTTCAACTTTTTTTATTTCTATTTCAAATTCTTCTGGTTCTAATATCTTTTTATCTGGGTCAAATAAATCAATGCTATAACTATGTCCTTGACTTATAACTTTACCTATATTTTCATTATTTTTTTCTTGTTCTTCATTCTGTTGTTTTTCATTATTAGTAGCATTCTTTTCTTCATTTAGTCCATAAGCATTTAAAATTGATTGATTTTTATCTATATTTTTATTTACAAAATTATTTTTTGAAGTATTATTTTTTTTAATACTAAATAAACTATACTCATCTTCTTGTCCAACAACAAAATTTGCTATTTGATTTGTAGAAAGTAATGCATTTTCTACTGCCTTTCTTACCATGCTAAACATTTTATTAGGATTTTCAAACTTAACT
>CALVZG010000028.1 GCA_944372465.1 uncultured Clostridia bacterium | reverse complement strand
TGGTAATACAAATAACAAAAGATGAATTTGAGAAGAAATTAAAGCAAACAAATTTATCACAAAACACAATTGCATCTTATTTACATACACACAAACAATTTTTTAATATGTATGAAGATGTAAATAAGAAAAATTTACTATCTTATAAAGGTTTTTTGATTGAAAAATACAAACCTAAAACAGTAAATTTAAGAATTCTCGCAATCAATAAATACTTGGACATTATAAATAAATCTAATCTTAAACTTAAATTGATCAAGATTCAACAAAAAACATTTTTAGAAAATGTGATAAGCGATGCCGACTATCGATTTTTTAAAAATAAACTCAAACGAGATGGTCGAACAAATTGGTATTTTGTTGTAAGATTTCTTGCCGCCACAGGAGCAAGAGTTTCTGAGCTTGTTCAAATTAAAGTTGAACATGTTACACAGGGTTATCTTGATATATATGGGAAAGGCGGAAAAGTTCGAAGGATTTATATTCCAAAGGTATTGAAAAACGAAACCTTAAAATGGATAGAGTCCGAACAGATGACGAGCGGATATTTATTTTTAAATCGTTTTGGTGAAAAATTAACGACAAGAGGAGTTGCTCATCAGTTAAAAATCTTTGCAAATGAATATGGTATGAATACAAAAGTTATATATCCTCATTCTTTTAGACATAGATTTGCAAAGAACTTTCTTGAAAAATATAATGACTTAGCATTACTTGCCGATTTAATGGGACATGAATCAATTGAAACTACTCGCATCTATTTAAGAAAAACCACAAATGAACAACAAGAAATTGTAGATAGAATTATTACATGGTAACAAAAAAAGTTCTTCCTAACCGAAGAACTTTTTTAAATATAGCTGTTTTAATTTATTTAATTTCAAATTAATTTCAATTATTGATGATTGTTTTAGAATTAATAATTCAATCTGATTTTCTAATTTGATTAATTTTTCATTATCAACAGGAAAACATATTTTATATTCCTGAAGTGCCTTTTTATTCAAATGTAAAACTGTTGTTCCCGATGTATACCCCAAGGCATGATCTTTAAAATCTTTATTATGAAGATATAAATATAAAAGAAATTTATTGATATTTTTAGGTTTTACAATAACTAAATCCATAGATGCTATAATTTTTTCATATTTGCTTTTATTTAATAACATTTCAGCATTCCCTATGATTTCAGCATTTTGAGTTAAATCAGTATGAGCAACAATAGTATCATACAACTCTACAATTTGTGATTGTTTTGAATCGTTCTGTGGATTTAGATTTTTAAATCCATCTATCTTAAATCCAACATTTCTATCAAAATTTTTAATGGTCATTAAAGCAACTTTTGATGTTTCTGTCAAATCTTTCCCTTTATAAGAATATCCACTTTGAAAATTTGCAACATCAGACAATCTAATAAGTTTATAACTATTGTTTGTTTTTAATTTTTTACTCAAATCTTTTTCGTAAATCATTGATAATTTTTTGTCTAATGATTTTAAAATTTTCTCATTATTTTCAATCTTATCGTCGATACTTCCGAGAATGTTTACTATGTGCTGTTGTTCATTACTATCATGTATGGCAATTTCTAATTTTTTAAAATCTGTTTTATTAAACTTAGGAATCGCACTTCCTGAAGTTAATGATTTTAATTTTGATTGTCCTGTTGAACTACAAAAAAAATAATAAATATACTTATCATTTTGATTTGTTTTAATCATTATTGAATTTGGAGCTAATGACATAGGAATATTTAAGTGTGGACACAAAAAACATGTACCAAGATTAATGCCTACATTTGAAATTATAATTTCTCCACCAAACAACCTTGATTTTTGCAGAAAATTATAACCGTTCTCATCGGTATATATTGCATCTTTATCGTTAAATTTATTATTAAAGTCCACTAACCTAATTAATCGTGCAAAGCCACTTTCTTTAGTAACATATTTAATATTTTGATTTAGTGATGCAAAACTTCCGTTTGCAACATAGTCAGTTACAATTTTACAAAGATCATTCATTGTATATGTATTCATTCTTTTCTCCTTGGAGGTAATATGTTTAAAAATTTTATAGAATCTAAATCTTGTACGTTATATTCACTGGCGAATTGGCAAAATGGTTTAGCGTTTAAGAATATCACTTTTAGTAGTTCTGGTTTACCTATTATTAAGATTACTGAACTTAAAAACGGTATTACTGATCAGACAAAATTTACTCAAGATAAATTTGACAAGAATGTCTTCTTAACTAAAGGAGATATACTTTTTTCGTGGTCCGGCAATCCCGAAACCTCTATTGATACATTTATTTATAATTTGACCGATGGATGGCTTAATCAACATATTTTTAAAGTCACACCTAAAAATATTGACTCTAAATACTTTTATTATGTAATGAAAAGCCTTAATCCAGTTTTTAAAAGAATTGCATCTAATAAACAAACTACTGGATTGGGTCATGTGACGGTAAAAGACCTTAAAGAGATAAAAATATTCATTCCTTCACACGAAGAACAACAGCACATAGTAAACACTAATGAAGCGTAAAAAATTGATTTATTTCTAATATACATTTCTCCATGTTAGCTATTATCATTACACCTAATTTATAATTAAATTTATAATCCATAGAAGTTAATTTTTCTAATCGGTCTATATCATCCTGCAAATCACTTAAATTGGTTGATTTCTTAAATTCAATACACATTAAATTATTATATCCAACTATTTCGTCATGTCCACGCTTATGAATAACTAGATCAATTGATATATTTTTACCATCTAATTGTTTTATTGCATTATCTCGTAAATTGCATCCTCTATTATATTCACAATCAAATGTATAGTTATTATATTCTGTACCACCTAAATTCCTTATTAAATATATCCCCATTTGAGAATACCAACTTCTTTCATTTACATTATTTTGCAACAAATATTTATCTTTTTGATTGAAACATTTTATTGCTTTTCTTACAATGTTTTTTAATTCTAAAAAATCATTCATCACTATTTAAAATCTCCATAATTTTGGCATTCAGCCCTTTGTCCTTTTCAAATAATTCTTTTAGCTCGGCTTTGACTTTTTTTATCTCTTCTTCAATTTGTTCAGGCGTCATTTCATTTGAATTATCAATACCAACATATCGACCAGGGACTAGTGAATAATCGGCCTCGCGTATCTCTTCAATCGTTGCAGATTTGCAAAATCCTTTTATATCCTCATAATTTCCATTCTTTAACCAATTATGATATGTATCGGCAATTTTGTGAATCTCATCATCTGTAAGAACCCTCGTTTTTCTATCAACCATTTCACCCATTTGTCGTGCATCAATGAATAAGGTTCGACCTTTATTTGCTTTATTTTTTCTTAAAAACCAAGCACAAACAGGTATTGCAACCGTTGAAAATAGTTGTGTTGGCAAGGTTACAATGGCATCAACAATGCCATCTTCAAGCATTGCTTTTCTTATTGCATATTCTTCTTTGCCAGATGTTGAAAGTGAGCCATTAGCTAGTAAGAATCCTGCCACACCATTTGGAGCCAATTTTGAAATTATATGTTGAATCCAAGCATAGTTGGCATTACCTGCCGGTGGTGTCCCATAAATCCACCTTGGATCATTTAATAGTTTTGGTTGTCCATAATCACTTATATTAAATGGAGGATTAGCAAGAATATAATCTGCTCTTAATGTTGGATGCTTATCATCGTGAAAAGTGTCCGCATTTGATATTCCAAGATTTGCCTCTATTCCTCTAATCGCTAAGTTCATTTTTGCAAGACGCCAAGTGTTCGCTTCTTTCTCTTGACCATAAATTGAAATATTTTGGATATTTCCTTGATGTTCTTGAACAAACTTTGCTGAATGAACAAACATACCACCAGAACCACAAGCAGGGTCATATACTTTCCCCTTAAAAGGTTCAATCATATTTACAAGCAACTCAACAATACATCTTGGTGTATAAAATTCACCACCCTTTTGCCCTAAGCTTTTGAAAAATTCACCAAGAAAGTATTCATAAACTCTACCAAACAAATCACCTTCAAAATTTTTTGTATCTAATTTATTTGTGAATAAATCTACAAGCTCCCCAAGCAATGATTTATCAATTTCAAGTTTAGAATATGTTTTAGGCAATATGTTTTTTAAACTTGGATTTTCTTTTTCTATTTCAACAAATGCATCATCAAGAATTTTGCCAATTTCAGGAGATTTTGTAAATTTAGTAATATAACTCCATCTAGCCTTTTCAGGAATCCAGAAAATTAAGTCCTCCTCATAGGCATCTCTGTCATTTTCAAAACCATCTCCATCAGCAATAAGCTTTTCTCTTCTTACTTCAAATCTATCTGACAGATATTTTAAAAAGACAAGTCCAAGCACAACGTTCATATAATCATAAGGCGGAACTCCACCTCTAAGCTTATTGGCAGATGCCCAAAGCACACTTTCCAAACTTTCCTGTTTAACTTCTTTAGTTTTCTTTTCTCTTGCCATATTTTCTCCTTGCTTCCATATAGTTAAAACTATGATATATTGTCATTATAACACAATTTTTACTTTTTTGTATTAATTATCAAACAAAAAACAGCAAAAATTTCAATTTTGATGTAAAAACCTCTTATATGTAAAATGCCACATGGAAATAAATTTGACTATGTTTAATGCTAGATATTGAAATCTTTTTTTATGTCATTGTATACCAGCTGTTCAAAAGCATCAAATCCACGTTTTAAGTATTCGTTTTTTGTGTCCACATAGTGCAATACTTTAAAAGGTACTCCATAATCACTGACCTTTTTACCCTCTTCGGTTGTTGAATTATATTCTAAGTATTTAAGCAAAGTATTTATTCCTACAACCTCATCAATTGAAATATTATTTTTTTGAGATAATACAAATCTAAACAATAAATCAAACACTCCTAAATATTTAACTAATTCATATTTAAACAAGTTAAATGTTAATTTTGAGACTTCCCTCACAGCTCTATCTGTTGGAGCACTTCGTTTTTCATACTCCAGAATTCCTGGATAGCCATGTTCAATATAATTATAAACTTTTACTGTTAAAACTGAATTTTTTTGATTTGTAGATTTATATTCGATCATATTTAACAACTCTCTATTGCTTATAATTGGTTTGATATATTTTAAAATTAAGTCAAAGTTATCCCAATTCAATCCTTGATAAGTCGTACAAACATTTTGAATTTTTTGTATCTCTGGCTCTTGAATATTTTTGATTTTCTTGTATAAGAACATTTTGTCTGACAGTTTTATTGTTTTAAATTGATGAATAATATCATCTGTTAAACCGATAGAGTGCGCTTCTTCCAATAACTCTTTTTTGGTCTTTCTTTCAGAATCACTTAAATATTTCTCTGGCGCCGACAAAATGTCAACTTCATTTTTTAAAATATTTTTATCGTACTCAATATTTCGTATAACATCACCTTCATCTCTTATGATCTGTTCAAAATTGTTATCTATAGCAACAACTCTTCCTTTATAATGACAAATAAATCGCCCCGCTCTTCCAGCAATATTTTGAGCGTCAAATTTCTTTAATGCTTTTTGACCTTTCTTATCCGACATCACGATCATATTTTTTGCATTAGTATTTACACCTTCAGTTATGGTTGTAGTACTAACTATAACATCTAAGATACCATCATTAAAAAACCTTATAATTTCCTTTTGGATATATTTGGGGATATATCCATGATGTATTCCTATACCTTTTTTCAAACACCTACTTAAGATCCAATCTTCACCAAATATGTGATTGATGTGATCTTTAAAAATTATAAATCTTCGCATACTATCACTCATATTTTTCGGTATTGGCTCTGTTATATCTTCCCTGGAATCAGCTAATTTTTTTGCTAATTGTTCTGTGTTTCTCCTTGAACATGTATAAACAATAGAAGAATTACCATTTCTATTCAATTCATCTAAAACAATCAAAAGACGAGAATTTTTATCTTTCTTATTAATTAAAAAATTAATTTTGTCAATGCAATAACTTGCATTACTGTTAATTGTTAAAAGCTCCTTATCAACAATTTCTACATCATTATATTCAAGAACTTTAAATTCATTATCATTTAAAAAATTATTGATTGAGGATTCAGTTATCCCTTTTGGAATTTGAATAAACGGACCTGCTAGTAATAAGTCTTTACCAGATAGACATGCCGTTTGTAGGGCAACTCTAAAAGCCGTATCTCTTTCGTTTTCCCCAACTGTCTCATTGTCTATAATAAATTGATTATCAATTTTATAAACCTCATCCATAAAAATAAAATCAAACTTTAACTCACTATTTCTATCCATCATAGATAAAAATCGTTCTGGTGTATAAATGCATAAATTCTTTTGGCTTAAATCTATCTTAGTATCACTAAGTGTATAAATTTGGTAATCATCAAAAAACTGGTCTTTTAATATTTTTATATAGTTTTCAGATAGCAATGACAATGTTGGATAAATAAACACCACATTTTTATAGTCCATCTTTTTTACCACTTCATAAACAATAAATGTCTTACCAAATGAAGTCGGTGCCGTAAGAAAATAACGATTTGTTTTGTAATTAGAAAATTTATCAATTACCTCTTTTTGGTATTTGTGTAAAAATTTATCTTCATCAACTGCAAGAGAAGAATTATAAATCATATCAGATAATGTAGTTGCGCTTAAATAATTAATATTAAAGTTCTCATCATTTCTATATTTTAATAACATATCAAAATACTGTGGAATACCTATTAAATTTGATATGTGATACAAAAACCACAATTGATTCATAGTAATATAGTCATCCTTGATATTATCGTAAAATTCACAAACACTTTTTATGAGATTGTGTCTATTACTAATATCTTCCTCTGTTAAATAATACTCACGTATAATATTTGCAATAGTTTCATTTATATAAGAGGCTCGTTCTTTCGTATACATTCTAAAACCTCCTTTTTAATTGATGTAGCATCGTGAACTGGTAATATTATAAAAAACAAAGACACTTCTAATTCCGTAGGAAAAGTGATAGGATTTTCTTTGTTCCTATTATTTATAGATGTAATAATAGATTTAATAGTTTTATCATAGTCTTGTTTTTCATTTGAAACAATCAATATAGGTCTGACCAATTTCATGTGATATTTCTTAATATCCTCAAAAAAATTCCTATATGGATCTTTTCTGCATTCGTTGATAAATTGATTTATTAACTCATTTTTTGATTCAATCTCCCTATTCTTTTGAATTATTGATTGAAAATTTTTATTTAAATATTCCATTGATAATGTACTTTGTAAAGATTTCCAAATATTAGTTAGAGCGTCTGACGCAGTAGAATAGAATTTTGCCTCTCCAAACCACAGTTCAATTTGACCATTTCTATCAATAATATGATGAGAGTCATAACCATGCGCTTCAAAATTTGATAACGGATCGAAAAATTGTCCTCTTGCCACAAATACTTCTGTACCAAATTCAAGTTGTAAAATAAGATTTAGCAAAACTTCTCCATAAAAGCCTAATTTAATTTGAGCAGTTTCTGATTCTATATCTACAAATCTAATTTTATATTTTAATGCTTTAGACTGAGTTTCATTTAGATCATTTAAGTCTATATTATAGTCTTCAAATGCTAAATCCACTATTCCATTATATATTAAGTTAGACAGTTCTTTGTCGCCAATAATTGAATAACAAAAATCATCAGATGTTGATATGTCTGACTTTAATATATTCTTATTATTGTTTGGTAACGAATACTCAAACATGATTATTTTTTTGTATAAATCCTTCAGTGTCTTGCGCATAATTTTTTTATATTATAACATACTTTCCAATAATTTTCTATATTTTAACAAAATTTGTATTTTTATACTCACATCCTTAGAAAAACATTGTTATATTTATCCATAAAAATTTTAAAAAATGACCTAACTTATTTATGTAGCATTTTATAACCCATATCTCATTGCTCAAATACTAAAGATAAAATTTCCAAGCAAAGATCTAAGGCTAACTGCCTGTTATATTCATCAAAATCAGTCGTGATTAAGGAATAACTTTCAAGTAATTTATAAGAATAGATGTACTTTAATATTGATTTAGAGGGACACCTTTATTCAGAATGAAAAAGCTTAACGATTGCATAGATTTCAACTATAATTATATTTAAGTTCCTACCACATTTTTTAATTAATTTACTCCACATAAAACCCATAGGCAAACAAATGCCTGTAAGTTATGATTTCGTGGGTTGAGATGTAGTCGATGAATTTGATGTGGCTTGAAAATTTTTGAATGGTTGATGGGGTTGCTTTTGTTTTGGTCTTAGCAATTTGCTCATTTTTTGTTTTAGATTTGTTTTCTATGTTTACGTTTGGTTCTTCCCTGCTTTCAGTCTTTAATTTTTCGTTTGTTGTTTTGGTTGTGATTGTGTTGAACTTTGGTTTTTCGGTTTTGTTTTTGATTTGGCTAGTTTTAATATCAACTATCTTAGTGTCAGTCACAACATCTTCACAATTAAATTTATCAATTTCAGTTCCAACCTCCCCTTTTTCGGGATTGATTGCTTTGGTTTTTGAATAAGGTTCGAAGGCAGGTGCTCTACGCCCATTTTCGAATTGAGATTTTGAACCATATGGTTGAGCACTCTGAAGGAACCCTCTTGAGTTCGAATTTTTATTGGCAGGTTCGAATTGGGATGCGTTTGCGCCAAGTTCGAATTGACATTTCGAGCCATATAGTCGCGAACTCTGAAGGAACCCTTTGGGGTTCGAATTTTTAATAACAGGTTCGAATTGACATTTCGGGACAGATCGTTGAGAAGACTATAAAAATCCTCTTGGGCTCGAATTTTTACGGACAAGTTCACATTGAGAATTCGAACAACCTTGAAGTG
>CALVZG010000027.1 GCA_944372465.1 uncultured Clostridia bacterium | reverse complement strand
GGTACCATTATGGAGCGGAAGACGGGACTCGAACCCGCGACATTTGCCTTGGCAAGGCAACGCTCTACCACTGAGCCACTCCCGCGAAAGCTATCGCCTTATCTTAATTACAAAAGAAGTAAGTTAAGGTTTGCTCTAATACTATACCAAAATTAAAATTAAAAATCAACTATTTTTTATAATTTTGTTAAAAAATTTTTATTTAATCAATATTTAATTATATTTTTTAAAGTTTTCATATAAATACTTATGAGTTTGCAAAAAAAATGTTTACACAATAAATGCTTAAATCTTGACATAATAAATAGATTTTGTTATTATATATAAAAAGAGGGGATTTTATATGGAAGTAATGTTTTGGGTATGGTTAGCAGTAATGGCAATTTCTATAATAATAGAAATTATCACATTAGAACTTGTTTCAGTATGGTTTGCGTTTGGTGCTTTAATTCCATTTATACTGTCCGCAATAGGAGGTATAGCAATTGAAATACAGATTCCTATATTTGTAGTTGTGTCTGCTTTATTAATAATTTTTGCGAGAAAGTATGCACAAAAATTATTATTTAAAAATATGAATGCAAAAACAAATGTAGATGCTCTTGTTGGTAAAAAATGTAGACTGATTGAAGATACTGATTTTGAACATATAGGTAGTGTAAAAATAAATGATGTTGTTTGGACTGCTGTAAGTTTTGATGGCTCAATGATTAAAGCTGGAAGTATAGTTGAAATAACAAATGTTGAAGGTAATAAACTCATTGTAAAAAAAGTAGAGGGGAATATTGACCTTACAGAAACAAAAATAATTGAAGAAAAACAAGAAGCAGTTAAGCAAGTTGCTAATGATAAAAATGAACAAATACAAAAACAAGAAAAAGATACAAACAAAAAAGATGAATTTACAAATATGGAGGAATAGATATGAGTGCATGGGCAATAGTATTGATAGTATTAGGAATTTTAATTCTCATAAGTTTAGTTATATCAGTCAGGATAGTTAGACAAGCAACAGCGGTCGTTGTCGAAAGATTAGGCAAATATAGAAAAACTCTAGAAACAGGGATTCATTTAATACTTCCATTTTTTGATAGGACAAGCAAGCCTATATCTTTAAAAGAAATTGTTGCAGATTTTAAACCACAGCCTGTAATAACAAAAGATAATGTTACAATGCAAATTGACACAGTTGTTTATTTCCAAATAACAGACGCAAAGTTATTCACATATGGAGTAGAACAACCAATTAAAGCAATAGAAAATTTGACTGCTACAACATTAAGAAATATAGTAGGGGAACTTGAACTTGACCAAACTTTAACCTCAAGAGATACGGTTAATACAAAGATGAGAGTAATTCTTGATGAAGCAACTGACCCATGGGGTATAAAAATAAATAGAGTAGAATTAAAAAATATTTTACCACCTAAAGACATTCAAGATGCAATGGATAAACAAATGAAAGCAGAACGAGAGCGTAGAGAACAAATATTGAGGGCGGAAGGAGAGAAAAAATCTAGTATTTTAGTTGCGGAAGGTGAAAAACAAGCAAAAATTTTAAAAGCGGAAGCAGATAAAACAGCAAAAATTTTGGCAGCAGAAGCACAAAAAGAAGCGTTAATTGCAGTAGCAGAGGGAGAAAGTAAGGCTATTGACATGATAAATTCTTCAAACCCAAATGCCGCATATATTACTTTACAAGGATTTGAAGCATTAAAAGTTCTTGCAAATGGTCAATCCACAAAAATAATAGTTCCTAGTGAAATACAAAACATTTCAGGTTTACTTGCTAGTATGACAGAAGTAGTAAAAGGTGAAAGTAATATAAAGAAAGAAAGTAAAAAAGAAAATAAAATTGTAAATACAATTGATAATGCAAACAATACAAAAAAATAAGAAAAAAATTTAAATAAAAACATAGAAAACATTATAATGAAATATTCTATGTTTTTTTTATAACAATTTGTTTGACAAATGTATAGATAAATATTAAAATAAAATTATTAGGGAGGGGAATATGAAAAATTTAAAATCAAACTTGATGAATTTTGCTAATATAGTAATTGGAATACTTGTCTATGTTTTTTTGTCGCAAACTTATATAGGTTCAGGAGAAGGAAAACTTTATTTTGAGGTTGCAAATGGATATGATATAATAGGAAATTACTTTAAAGGTAATGGAACAGAAGTGATGATGGCTTTATCAAATTTAATTGTTGCCATTTTTGCAGGAATATTAATTTTAACTTCAATTTATTTAATTTTAATAAATTTAGGTGCTTTTAAAAAATCAAAATCATTTAAACAAGTTAATTTTATAAATATAATAATTTCAATAATATTGGCTATATTTAGTGCTATTTCGTTATTTTGCACAGTAGGTTATGTTAATGGAGATTTACAAAAAGTATTTGCTTATTCTGTAGGTTGGGCGATAATAGTAAATTTCATAATGTCTATTGCAACTATCATCACGACAATTTTAAGTTCTAAATTTTCAAAAAAATAAATAATAAAAATAAAAAATAAATATTAATGAGATAAAAACACACAAATTAATCAAGATAAAAATATAAAAGGGGATATAAGAATAAAAAATATGACTTTTCAGTCATATTTTTTATTCATGTCTAAGAGATTCCACAGGATCAAGTTTAGCGGCTTTTGATGCTGGATATAAACCTGCAATTACACTAATTACAACACTTATAAGAAGTGCTATAACAAAGTAATACCATACCATACTTATAGGAGCAAAACCTAAAATTGATGTGAGAATTGCTGTCAAGATGCCTCCAATAATTAAAGACGAAATAATGCCTACTATTCCACTTAACAACCCAACAAGCAAACTTTCTGTGCTAAAAATAAGTTTAATATCTTTTTTCCTTGCACCAATACTTTTTAAAACACCAATTTCACGAGTTCGTTCTGAAACACTCATATAAAGAACAACTAAAATCATTATAAGTGCAACAACAAGTGAAATGCTAGAAATAATTGCAAGTCCAATAGAGAAAGTCGACATCATTTCACTAAACATATCAGCCAATTGTTCTTCTACTGAACCAGAGAGGTCTTTTCTATTATTTTTAATATAACTATTAATTAAATCAGTAGTATCTTTTCCATCAGTTTCAATGAATAATAAAGAAGGTTTCAAACCTGAAGGATTTACAACACCGGCATTTGTTTGGGCTTCAATGACACATTCATTTAGGAAATTATAATCCAAATACATAACCATCATGCTAGAGAATAAAGAAACATCAATAATAGCGGTAACTTTAACTGTCTTATTTATAGATATGAGTATATTATCATATGTCATATTGATATTAAGATTAACATAATAATCTTGATTTTCAATATCTTCAGCATTTTCAAGTCCCAAGAAATCAATGGCCGCTGAAGAAAGCATTATTTCATTCATACCACTCATAGTTCCAGCAATTAAGTTTTCTTCAGTATAGTAAGGAGGGGTGGTATAAGTGTAAACAATCATTTCGCCATCGTTTGATTGAGTATTAGTGCTTATATCATCATCTTGACTATCATTTCCCGTATTAACATAAGGATATATATACCCCATTCCAATAGTCATAGCACTAAAACCAAAAGTGATATTTTGATTTTCCCCAGAATTTATAATTTGAAAATCACTATTTTGATTTGACAAGTAACTATTAATATCATTTGTAACTTCCTCAATCTCAATATTTTCAAACATTCTAGGAATCATTGGATTAGCGTTTTCTTCAAGTTCGTTGCCATCTTTGTCGTAACCGCTTTTAGAGATAGTAACATAGTTAGGATTTGAATAATCTTGAGCGAGGGTATCAATGTAACTAGTTAGCCCAGCTCCAAGAGATAGCATTAAAATCAAAGCAATTAATGAAATTGAAACACCGACTGCCATTAAGATATTTTTAGTTTTGCTAGCCATCATATTATGAAAAGAAAGTTTTAAAGCCGAATAAAAAGACAAATGACCTTCTTTATTTGTTTTTCTTTTGTTATTATGTAAATCATTTAAAATTTTATTTTCTTCTTTGTCATTTTTACAATCTTCTATTTTATCTGAAATTAATTTTTCTTTTAAAGTATTCTTTTTGTAATTGACATTATATTCATCTCTTATAATTTTACCATCAGAGATTTCAACAATTCTTGAAGATATTTTTGCAACTTTTTCAGAGTGTGTAACCATAATAACAAGTTTATTTTCATTATAACAAGTTTATTTTCATTGTCGGCGATATTTTTTAAAATATCTAGAATTTGAGAAGTTGTTTCACTATCAAGAGCACCTGTGGGTTCATCTGCAAGAATTATATCAGGATTATTGATTAAAGCTCTAGCAATAGCAACTCTTTGTTTTTGTCCACCTGAAAGTTGTGTAGGCTTCTTTTTTATATGGGCTTTCAATCCAAGTTTTGTTAAAATTTCAATTGCTTTGGCATTTTTGACACTTTCTTTAACATTAGATAAAGTCAAAGCAATGGTTACATTATCAAGTATTGAAAGGTGAGGGATAAGATTAAAAGATTGAAATACAAAGCCAATTTTCTTTTTGCGATAGTCATCAAGTTGTTTGTCTTTAAATGATTTTAAATCAACTCCATCAATTTTAATTGACCCAGAATAATCAGAATCTAGCCCACCAATTATGTTCATAAGAGTACTTTTTCCACTACCACTTTCACCAATTATTGAAACAAGTTCTCCTTTTTCAAATGAAACATTAATATCCGTAAGTGCTGTAAACTTTGTTTTATTTTCTAGTTTATAGTTTTTAACTACATTTTTTAATTCAAGTTCTGCCATTTTTTCCTCCATCTAAAAATTTTCTCCATTTTCAAACTGACTAGTATAAAGTTCTTTATAAATTCCATTTTTTGCAAGCAATTCATTATGATTTCCAATTTCAACAATATTACCATCTTTCATTACAATAATTTTGTCAGCATTTTTAATAGTTGAAAGCCTATGAGCGATAACGAAACTAGTTCTTCCTTGAGTCAGTCTATCCATAGCAGTTTGAATAAGAATTTCTGTGCGTGTATCAACTGAACTTGTTGCTTCATCAAGGATTAACATAGGTGCATTTTGTACCATGGCTCTTGCAATAGTAAGTAGTTGCTTTTGTCCAGCAGATATATTAGTTTCTTCTGAAAGCACCATATCATAACCTTTTGGTTCAGTTCTTATAAAATGGTCGACATTAGCAAGTTTACAAGCTTCGACAATTTCTTCATCAGAAGCATCGGGCTTTCCAAAACGGAGATTTTCTTTAATTGTTCCTTCAAAAAGCCAAGTATCTTGAAGCACCATACCAAATAAAGACCTAACATAACTTCTATTCATATCTTTAATAGGTACATCGTCAATGAGTATTTCGCCGTCATTTACTTCATAAAAACGCATAAGAAGATTAACAATAGTTGTTTTTCCAGCGCCCGTTTGTCCTACAATTGCGATTTTTTCACCAGGCATAGCAATAAAATTGAAATCAAAAATTATTTGTTTGTCAGGTGTATACCCAAAATTTACATGTCGAAATTCTACTTTACCTTTTACATTTTCAATAGTTAAAGTTTTATTGCTTTCATCAGGTTGTTCTTCTTCATTTAAAAATTCAAAAACTCGTTCTGCTGCTGCCATTGTTGATTGTAGTGTTCCAGAAATAGACCCTATTTGAGAAAGTGGTTGATTAAATAGTTTGCTGTAAGTCATAAAGGTAATAATAGTAGCAAGAAAAGCCATGTTGTTTGTGCTAATAGCGATATAAGAGCCAACTAAACAAATCAAAACATAGATAACATTACTTGTAAAATTTACAATAGGCATCATAAGTCCAGAAAAGAATTGAGCTTTTCTTGAAACAACACGAAGTTTATTATTAATTCCATCAAAAGTAACTTGTGATTTTTCCTCTCCGTTAAATGCTTTAACAACATTATGAGCAGAAAAATTTTCTTCTATATAACCATTTACATCACCTAAATAATTTTGTTGTTTTATAAAATACTTTTGATTAAATTTAACAACAAGAAAGACAACAAGCAATGCAAGAGGAATTTGAAGAAGAGAAATTAAAGTAAGTTGCCAACTTATAGTAAACATAGCAATAGGAATACCAATCAATGATACAGAAGAAGTAATAAGTGAAGAAAGAGTTCTTTCAAGAGTGCTACCAACAGTATCAACATCATTAGTTACACGCGATAAAACATCACCATAACTATTTCTATCAAAGTATTTTAGTGGCAGTTTGTTTATTTTTATAGAAATTTCTGTTCTAAGTTTCTTTGCTATACCAACAGAGATTTTAGACATTAAAAAACCTTGAAAATAACCGAGGAGTGCAGCTACAAGATACATAGAGAGAATTATAAGCCCATATTTAGTAACTTCACTAATAACAATTCCGTTTTCATCAAAAAGCATTGTCATCATTTCATTTAAAAATCTAGGACCAAGAATATTTAGTACCGCAGCTAGAGCAGCAAAAATGATTGCAATTGAAACAATAATTTTATATTGTCCCATGCGTTTGAGCAATAATTTAAGCGAGCCTTTAAAATCTTTAGCTTTTTCACCCGATTGAACAGCACCAGGTCTAGCCATATGTTTACTCATTTTCTAGTTCCTCCTTTGATAGTTGTGATAAAGCAATTTCACGATAAACATCACATGATTTTAAAAGTTGTTTATGTTTACCAATACCAACAATTTTACCTTCGTTAAGCACGACAATAATGTCGGCATTCATAATAGTACCAATTCTTTGAGCAACAATGACTTTAGTTGTGTCTTTGTAAGATTGGTTAAGGTTATCTCGAACAATCTTATCAGTTTTATAGTCAAGAGCAGAAAAACTATCATCAAATATAAGAATATCAGGATTTTTAATAATAGCTCTAGCGATAGAAAGTCTTTGTTTTTGCCCGCCAGATACATTTTTACCACCTTGAGAGATGTGGTGATTAAGACCTTCAGGAAAATCATAAACGAAATTTGATTGAGAAATTTCAATGGCGTTTTTTACTTCTTCATCAGAAGCATTTTCTTTACCATAACGAATATTTTCAGCAACAGTTCCACTAAAAAGAATTCCTTTTTGAGGAACATAACCAATCATTTCGTGTAACTGATGTTGAGTATAGTCTTTCACATTTTTTCCATTAACCAAAATCTCACCATCAGAACAATCATAAAATCTAGGAATAAGGTTAATTAAAGTACTTTTACCACTGCCAGTAGAACCAATAAAAGCAATAGTTTGACCTTGTTTTACATCAAAAGATATGTTTTCAAGGACATCGGCATCAGAATCAGGATATCTAAAATAAACATTTTTAAAAGAAATTGTCCCTTTTTCGCAAGGCAAAGAACCTTCTCCATCTTTTAAAGATGTTTCAGTATCAAGAATTTCATTAATTCTTCGACCAGAAACAATTCCTCTAGGAACAAACATGAAAAGCACAGAAAGGGTAGTGAAACTCATGATTATAAAAATAGAGTATTGAGTAAATGCACTCATAACTGTTAAAAGATATGGATTTTCCCCAGCCAATAAGCCAATTACCCAAACAATAGCCAAAGATGTGCCTTGCATAATAAAAGACAAACTAGGTTCGATAATAGCAAGAACTCTATCAACAAATAGGCTTAATTTTGAATAACTTTTATTTACTTTATCAAATTTTTCTTCTTGAGATTTTTCAGCACTATAAGCCCTAACAACTTTTAAACCTGTTAAATTTTCACGAGTAACAAGGTTTAAATCATCAGTTTGTTTTTGTATTTTCTTGAATTTTGGAACAACAGCGATAATAATAACAGAAACAACAATAGAAATAGCAATAACAGAAACAACATTAACCCAAGAAAGTTGACTAGCAGAATTTCCTACTGAAATTTGTACAATATTGATAATAGCAAGAATAGCAGTTAAAGGTGCTTGAAGGCCAAGTGTAATAGTTGATGTTAAGACTTGTTGAAGTTGAGTAATATCATTTGTAGAACGAGTAATAAGCGAAGGAATGGAAAACTTATTTATTTCAGTAGCAGAAAAATTATTAACTTTGTTAAAGACATTGTGTCTAACTCTTGCCAATAGGTTGGTTACAACAAAAGAAGAAAGATAATGAGCAATGATTGCACAAAGAACTACACCTATAGCGTAGCAAAGCATTTCAATACAAGCTAAAACAATGTCAGTCCAATAATCAG
Source organism: uncultured Clostridia bacterium (assembly GCA_944372465.1). GTDB lineage: Bacteria > Bacillota > Clostridia > Christensenellales > UBA1242 > Caccovivens. The sequence goes on along the minus strand of CALVZG010000027.1, from coordinate 4,497 downwards.
CGATAGGTTGCGTTTGCAAATATTCACTAATTTTTAAAGTGCATTGTGGAATAGAAATATTACACCAAACTTGCCCTGCGATAAAACAAAGAGTTAAAACAAGAACAATCCATTCTTTCCAATTGAGATATTTAAAAAGTTTAAACATTTTTTTTCTCCAAATTTTTAAAATTATTTGCATTATCTAAGAATTTTTCAACAACTTTTTTAGTAATATCTAAATCTTCTTTAGAAACACCCGCAATTATTATATTATGCCATTTATTTATAATTTCCTCAAATCTTTTAGCAATTATTAGTCCATTTTCAGTTAAAGTGAGTTTCATATTTTTAATATGCAAATCACTATTATTTACATATTTAATAAGATTTTTATCAAGAAGTTTTAATAAAATACGGTGAGTGTGAGCTTTATCACATTCAAGATAGTGAGAAATTTCAATTTGCGATTTATCACCTTCAATATATAAGATATTTATAAGCATAATTTCAGCACTTTTTAAATTAGAGTCTTTAAATTCTTCATTTATATAACTTTGCAATTTTTTTTTAATTTGTGGTAAAGTTTTAATAACAGAGATATCCATAGAGGCCTCCTAAATAATGCTAAAATATTATATGAACATTAAGTTGATTAGTCAACTAAAAAGAAAATATATTGAAAATATTTTTTAAAAAAAAGAAAAAAATATTTGACTAATTTGAAGAATTTTTGAATAATTAATTGCAAGAGTTAATTTAATATGGTATATTAAATAAAAAATGGAGGCGTTTAAATGGGATTATTTAAGAAAAATAATAAAGTTATTGACCCGATAATACATGATGAAGAAGCAAATTTTACTTTATCAAGTGGGGTCCATATATTAAATAAATGCCAAAATGTATCTTTAAGTGGTTCTGCTATAGTTTTAGAAAGTTTTGATTGCACATTTAAACAAATTTCAGGAAAAGCAAAAGTGCAGATGGTTGAAAATGGTGAAATAGATGAACTTACGGGTAAGGCCAAGATAGGACTTTTCAAAAGTGGGAAAATAACACTAGTATCTGGGAAAGCATCAATAACAACAATAAATTCTTGCACAATTGACTATGTAAAGGGCAAAGCAACAATAGGAACAGTAAATGGTGGATTTATAAGATTTGTAGATGATAAGGCAGAACTAGCAACTTTAACACAAGGCGAGGTTATGTTTGTTCGTAACAAAGCAAGGATAGTAACAATGATATCAGGGAAAATTACAGGAATAGAAAATAATGCAAATCTTGTAAGTATGCTAGATGGAGAAATTGTATATCTATTAAATGACAGCAAAGTAGGCACAATGAATAATGGGCACATAGGGCTTTTTGCAGATAGTAGTGAAGTCTCAACTTTTAACAATGGTAAAATTGATGAAATGATAGGCAGGGCGCTTATATCAGCAAATATGAATGGTGAGATAGGATATCAAGATAAACAAACAATTATACTTTATTCTCCAAAAGAGAGTGCTAAAAGGATGAGCGAATATAGACAAGAAAAAATAGAGGCAACAGCAAATGCTCAATCTCTTTCACCATTAACTCAAGAGGGGAAAGAGGAAGAATTAAATACAGAGAATTGCATAAATAAAGATATAGAAGAAGATTTGATAGAAGATAAAGCAAAAGATAAACATGTAAAGAAGAAAAGTAAGTTAAAGCAATTAAAAATAGAAGATATTGAAAATGTAGAAGATAGCATTGAAAATAGCGAGATAAAAGAAAATATATCAAAAAAAGTAGAAGAAAAACCTACAGAAGAAAATTAAATATTATTGAAAATTTTTTAATATTATGCTATAATAAAGAACCAAATGCACCTTAATAGGAGGTGCATTTTAAATGAGGAAAGAAAGTGGATATATTTTTAGATGCTCTTTGGGACGCAACAAAGGATACATTGATAGTAATACCAATACTTTATTTGGCTTACTTATTAGTAAGTTATTTTTCCCATAATAAAAATGAAAAATATATAAAAGTACTTCATTATACAAACAAAGCAGGTCCAGTAATAGGTGCTTTTTTAGGTTGTATTCCTCAATGTGGGTTTTCTTCAGTGATGAGTCAATTATATTCAAAAAAAATAATTACTTTAGGAACATTAATGGCAGTATTTATAGCAACAAGTGATGAGGCAATACCCATAATGCTATCCGACCCTCAATTTATTCCAGATTTATTGAAGTTACTTGCAATAAAAGTTATTTATGCTATAATTATCGGCTATATAATAGATAGTATTTATTCTTTATATAAAAGACGAAACAATATAATAATTACTGCAAAACAAAAGAAATTAAAAGAGAAGAATGTTAAACAAGATAATGATAATGAAAAGAGAGAGATTAATCTTGAAAGTTCTAATAAAAGCATAACATCATACAAAATAAAAGAAAGTATTTCAATAGAAAGTGAAGAACACAAAGAGGAAAGTCGAAACAATAAAGAAGAGTTAGAACGAAACAATAATTTAAAAATAGATGAAGAGTTAGAAAATATAGATTTAAGTGGTTGTGAATGTCATAACCATAAGCACAATAAACACAAATGTAATCATGCTAGCGAAGAGGAGCATGGACATGACCATAGCCATACACATTGTTGTGCAACAAATATATTTTTAGATGCTTTAAGACATACGGCAATAATAATTGCCTATGTATTTATTGCAACATTGATAATAAATTTAATAAATGGCTATTGTGGTGGGTTAGAACCATTGCAATCAATTTTTACTAAAAATATTTTTGTACAAATATTGTTTGCAAGTTTGATAGGATTAATACCAAATTGTGCAGCATCAGTTTTTCTTGTTGAATTATTTATGTCAAATGTTTTATATTTCCCGGCTTTAGTAGCAGGATTAAGTGCTGGAGCAGGAGTCGGGCTAATTGTGCTTTATACAGCCAATTATAAAAGAACTTGGTGGAATTTAGCAATAACTATAATGCTATATACATTTGCAGTTGTTGGAGGAATAATTATTAATTTTATTCCTATATGGTGAAAAAAAGTTGACAAAATGGACATACTAGTTTAGAATGATAATAATAAGACAAAAAGTTAAAAAATTCGACAAATTAGGAGTTTTTGCAAATGACAAAAAAAGATAGTAATGAGCAGGAATTGCTTATCAGAGAATTAGGTGTGTTCGAGTTAAGAGGTTTAGCACGAGACTATGGGGTTCCATCACCAACTACAAAGAAACGCGAGGAATTAATAAATTTAATACTTGAAAAATTAAAAGATGAGAATGGAAGAAAGGTAATCGAAAGAAAAAGACGAGGCAGACCATATAAAAAACTTTCATCAATAGGTGAGATAGTAAGCCAAATGACAGGAGAACCTGGTTCAGAAGAAAAAATAAAGAAATCAATAACATTTCAACAAGTATTGGCTTTTGCTCAAGAGCCAGTTATCTTTGAAATTAAAGATGATAAAAAATATATATATGAAGGCATAATTCGCAAAAATGGTGAATATTACCTATTTTTTGTAGATAATAAATGGATTTATTTAGTAGATAATGATTATATTGAAAAATTAAAAACAGGCGACAAAATTCTTGTAGAAGCAAAACAAATGAAAAATGAAGATCAATATATAGTCAGCAAAATTTTAAAAATAAATGATATAAATGCAAGTGAATATCAAATAAAAGATATTGAAAAAGGCGAAGAGGTGTTATCAAATAAAACAATACCATTTGGAGAAACTTTCATAACAGAAGGCAGAAGAAATGCATTTCTATCAAAAGAAGATTTGTACGAGAATGAAGATTTTAAAAATTTATCAAAACAATGCAAAATGAAAGAAATATCTTTAATGGCATTAAGTTTAAATACCTCATACGAAAATCAAATATATTTCAAAGGTTGTGATTTTGAGAATTTTACATCTCCATATGGCAGTAATAATGACATAAATTTTAACAATGTTATAAATGCAATCAATTATACACAAAGACAAATAGATATGGGCAAAAAATGTATTCTATTTATATATGACTTACAAGAATTATTAAGGGCATTAGATAGATGTTTTGAAAAAGATTTACATCATGAACATGCAGAACAAACAATTATAATAATTCAAAAATTAATGTCTTTAGGTAAAACATATTCAAGTGGTGAAAGTTGTACTTTATTAATAGGATATAATGAAAAGGACACAAATGATGACTTTATTGCAAATGAAATATTAAGAATTTGTAAAAAAATATAAAAATAAAGAGAATAAAATCAAATTTTTTACTTATAATATTTATGTAAAGCAATCAAATTGTCTTTACAAAAAACAAATCGCAAGTGTGAGTTTAACTCTAAAAGGCGATTTGTTTTTTATTGTTAAATAAAACCCCCAGATAGTCTGGGGGTTCAGTTTAGGTTTACCGATGAACAAATTAACTCCTTTTGTGTTAGAATATGTTGTAGCCTAACAACAATTTTAATACACAAAAGGAGTTAATTA
>CALVZG010000026.1 GCA_944372465.1 uncultured Clostridia bacterium | reverse complement strand
AATAAAACAGCGAAAAATATCACAATATTCCATGCATTTGTTTTAAAGAATGTTACTATATCATTCCATATTGCGTTCCAATCCATATTTACCTCTTTTGCTTTTTAATAAATTAATTTGTATAAATATGATAGAGCTATAAAACTAAAATGTCAAATATTTTGTCAAAAATCAAAAATTATATTAAAATTATTTTAAATCTTTCTTTATTTTCTCCCATGCGAATTCATCTCTTCCAAAATGTCCATAACATGCTGTTTGTTTAAAAATAGGCTTTAATAAATCAAGTTCCTTTATTATATTTTCTAAAGTAAAGTCAAAATTTTTATTTACAAATTCATATATCTTTTCCATTTGAATTTTATTTGTTCCAAAACATTCAATATATAGACTAAATGGTTTAGGCTTACCTATAACATAACTAACTTCAATTTCACATCTATCCGCTAGATTATGTGCAACAATATTTTTGGCTACATATCTTGCATAATATGCACCTGACCTATCCACTTTAGTAGCATTCTTTGAACTGAAGCAACCGCCTCCTACTCTGCCGACTCCACCATAGCCATCTACAACTATTTTTCTTCCTACGCAACCACTATCTGAAAACGAACCCCAAATTGTGAATTTACCACTTGGATTTATGATTATATTTGTATTCTCCGTTATTTTATCTTTGTATTCTTTTAAAACAAAATCGACAACATTTTCTTTTATTTCTTTAAAAATTTGTTTGTTTTGTAAATTTTCGTTGTGCGAAACTGACATGACTATATTTGCAATCTCTTTTGGTTTATCATTTTCATACATTACAGAAACTTGACTTTTGGCATCAGCATAATATTTTTCTAAATTTGTCTGTCTAAAATCCTCATATCTTTTCATCAATTTGTGTGCTATCATTATAGGTATTGGCATAAATTCTTTTGTTTCATTTGTAGCATAGCCATACATCATTCCTTGGTCATTAGCACATAACTCTACCTTATTTACTGCTTGAAATATATCGGGGCTTTGCTCGCTGATTTCTTTTATTATAGTAAATTCATTTTTATAACCTATATCTTTTAATACTTTTTTTGCTATCTTGTCATAATCTAACTTTGCCTTTGTTGTTGCTTCACCATATATAAAAAGTTTGTCATTCTTTATTGAGCACTCTACAGCCATTTGGCTATTTTTGTCTTGTTTTAATGCCTCATCTAAAAATGAGTCTGCTATTGTGTCGCAAGTTTTATCTGGATGACCTATATTCACACTTTCACTCGTTATTATCTTTTTCATCTTTTCTCCTTTTATTTTTCACTATTATTTTTGTATTGTTACCCTAATTAGTGCATTTTGATAAATTCTTAAATTTTATCTTTTTTATGTTTTTCTCTTTTATATAGTTTTGTGTTGAAATATTTCCTATTTCTTTTTTATCAGTTATATACATATGATAAGAACATATTTGAATTCTTTCATCAATGTTTTCTCCATTAAACCATTTAAAACCACTTTCTTTTGCTAATTTTAAAAACTCTTTTCTATTTTCGTCCACTTCTACTAAAATTTGTTTCTCTTTTCGCAAAATTGATGATAAATTCATATTACCTCCTTTTGTTCACCATAAAAAAGAAAAAATCCATCATTATGATGGACTTATATTCTAATTTCTAGCCATCATTCAGCCTTTAGCACCTTGACTTCCGTTAGGTTGCTGTGTGGTCTATGGGGCTGTCCCTCGCACACTCTTTATGGTTACAATATCATTATATGTGATTTTATTAAAAATTCAAAATAAAATTTATAATTTTATACTTTATTTATTAATTTTTTTGATTTAACATTTTTAAACTTTTACTATTTCTTCTGTATCTTTTTCCTCTTCCACATTTTCAATTTGAATATTATTTATTTTTGCATTGCAATTTTCAAAATACTTTATATAAGATTTTTTACAATAATTTTTGTGTACTTCGTCTTCATAATTGTTAGGATTATTAAAATTATAAGCACCATTAACTTTCCATTTCTCAAAAAGACCTATTTTAATAGCACTCTTTGGACACAAAAAGGAACATCTCATACACATTATGCAATTTTTCCCAAAATGGAATTTCCCATTCTCTACCTTAATATTATGTGTTGGGCATATATTGACACACTTATTGCAATGTATGCAATTATCTTTTACTTTGTAGTGCTTACCATTAAACCTTCCGCCCCAATGTTCAATTCTAAAAATCCACGCCAAAAATCTTCCCATAAATACACTTTCTAAATGAGATACTTCCCCTCTCAATATTTCTTTACAATCTATTGGAATTACGCTTTTTGCTGTTTCCCACATCTTATAAGCCATATTATCAGTATGTCGAAAAATAATATTATATGGCATTACATAGTGATATTCATTGGTTACATTGTATCCGCTTTTATTTAAAATTTTTGTTAATTTAATTGATGAAATATTGTTCAATTTTAATGGTTCACCTGATGTATTGATTATAAATGTTCTTTTCCCAGATTGCTTTGGAAGAGTTCTTGCAAAATTTAGCACTATTGAAGGTGCATTAAAAGCATGTACAGGGTAACCTATACCTATCATTTCATATTCATCTAAATTAAAATTAAAATTGTTTTCCTCTATTTTATATGTATCTACTTCATAGCCTAAACTTGTTAATGTTTTCTCATACTTATCGACAACTTTTTTTGTGTTGCCTGTTCCTGAAAAATAGCAAATTAAAATTTTCATTTGTTGGTCCTTTTAATCTAACTTTGTAATTTGTGCATTATATTTTTCATCAAAATAATAACGATTGTTTTCATTATTGTCATGAGAATCATACCATATTTGAGCATAAATTTTATCATTTTTTGCAAGTCTATCAAAATCCCAAACATTTTCTTTATAAACTATGTTATACCAATGACCTGCTTTTGCTATGGTAAATGCTGAAGCCAAAAATTTTTCTCCATCTTGAGTTTCCCATTCAAGTTTTTGATAAATATTCCCGTTATAATCTTTTGATAAAAGTTTTCCACCATGTGCAATTGCTATATTTTGCAAATCTTTTAAAGTTATATTTTCATAATTTTCTATATCATATTTATAATCTATTAATTTAGCATTTTTTATATCTCTTAATGATTGATAATCTATGTACATTCCTTTGTCATCTTTGTTCTCTACTAGCAAATTAAATTTTGACCAGTCTTTACCTAAATCTTTGTAAATTGAATAGTCTTTAAAATATGCTTTTATCTTTGCTTCGTCATTATGTTTATACCAATATGCAGGTGAATTTTTTGACTTAAATAACCTTTTTATCACAAATGTACTTATTAACCATTTAGGTACTATTTTTGCTATGCTATAATAGCGATGATTTTCCGCTATCTCTTGCCAATACATTTGTGTTGTTTGTTTTTGATAATCAAATAATCTATTTAATAGATTACCATCATAAAACCACATTCCATGAAAATTTCTTATTGCATTGTAATTTGGTTTGAAAAAGTCTTTTGCTGAACCACCTATTAATTTAAAACCATCATTTAGAGTATCATAACCTGTTATGCAATTATATAACCCTCCACCTATATTAAAACATTTTTTCCAAAATGTTTTTGATAAATCTTCTTCATTATCTTTTTTTAATATATTTGCTATCAGTAATCCACTATCATGTGCCGTTGCCCACTCAAGAGGTGTATTAAAGCATGTATGGAACATTAAACCATCACTAATATTATCTGAAAGCATATTTTTATGGAGCATTGCTGTTTGTCTTAAAACTACCCATGTTTTTATATTTGACTCTAAAACTCTAAATTCGCCTCTTAATTTTGTTGCTGAATATATATCAAAAGGACTAATTAATAGTGGGTCGCCTACTTGTCCCCATGGGTGTTTATAATTTCTATTTCCATAAAGGGCAACCGTAGAAATATGTATTAATTTAGGTTGTTTATCTTGATTTTCAATTGCTGAAACTAATTTATCAACACCTATTTGATTACATTCGACTGCTTTTTCTGGAAATTGGTCTGAATGTGGCGGAATTACTGCCGCTAAATTTATTACATAATCACAACCTTGTACTAACTTCTCACAAATTTCACTATCTGCAAGATTACCATAAATAATCTCAAATTTATTACTTATTTTTTTATATCTTTTTAAAATTTTTTTTATTCGTTTATCTTTTGGTAAAACTAAAAATTTAAAACCATTTATAAAATCAAGTTTGACTACTTGTTCGAGTGTCGCTTGTCCCATATTTCCTGTAATACCTGTAATTGCAACTTGCATATTTCTTCCCCTTGTTTAATTATTTAACCAATTTATTCTATCATATAAAATAAATAAAATCAAAATATTTTTTATAAAAAAATTATATGTTACTATTTTTATATTTTTGTAACATATAATTAAAATTGCTTTTTACATTAAATTACATTACTGCTAAAATAGCAAGTGCTATAAGGTAGCAAACAAGGAAAGTTAAACCAAGCGTGATTATTGAAATAATAAGTTTTAGCCACCATTGTCTAAATTTCTTTATAATAAATAAGTTGACACAGCAGAAAATAGCACTGACAAACCCTCCTATTGCACCGCCTACCACAGGTACAATTTGACATAAAGCACTTATATTACCCCATACCATAATCAAAACAAATGGTAAAAAAGAAAGTACATATTCATACCATTTTACTGCAGGAGAAAGTTCTATGGTTTCTCCTTCCAAAGTCATTTTACAACCATATAGAAAATTCCCTGACAAACTAACTGTTTTATCATCTTCTGTCTTATAAGTTGTTTTATCCACCTTTGTTAATGGTTTCCCATCAATAACAATATTTTTCTTACCTGTCCAAAAATTTTCTTCAAATATTATTTCACCATATTTTTCATTTTTTATTATATTTTTCATATTATCCTCTAATATTTTTATATTCACTATATAACAATATAATAACATATTCATTATTTATAGTCAATTAAAATTTACATCTTTTTAATTTTTTCGTTGTTATGGAGCTACTAGCGGGAATCGAACCCGCGACCTATTGATTACGAATCAATTGCTCTACCAACTGAGCCATAGTAGCATAGACAAATATTTTATTTGTCTTTTTATTTTTTGTTTTTTATTTTTCATTTTTTTCTTTATAACAATTTTGTTTATTAATTTTATTGTAAAACGGAAATTAATCTAAAAGATACCCTTTCGTTTTCTTCGTCTTTATCTATAACTTCTACTTCTACTTTTTGTTCAATTTTTACAATTTCATATATTTGCTTGTTGTTTTTATCTGTTGCGTTTTTTATGTGCAATAATCCTGTTGCACCATTTTCGAGTTTTATAATCGCTCCAAATTGTAAAATTTTTATTACTGTACCTTTATATATTGCTCCAACATGAAGTTCTTTTATTGCAATAAGTTTAGGACTTTCTTGCAATGCTTTTAGACTTAAGGCTACTTTTTTATTCTCTCTATCAACTTCTATAACCTTAAAATTATATTCTTCTCCCTCTTTTATTATTTCATCAGGTTTTTCTATCCTGTTATAAGACATATTTGAGATATGAATAAAGCAATCAACACCTCCTACATCTACAAAAGCACCATAACTCAAAATCGTCTTAACTTTTCCTCGTACAACTTTATTTATAAATATAGAATTCCAGAATAAATGCTCATTTGTTTCTTTTACCTTATCCTCTAGTAATTTAATACTACCTATAATTTGTTTTTTATCTTTATTTATCTCTGTAGCCATTGCTTCAAATTGCTTTCCTACCACTTTTCTTGTATCTTTAGTCAAGTGAGATATTTCAGATATTGGTATAAAAACGCTGTATTCGCCTAATTTTGAATACAAACCATCTTTACTTGTATCTGTAACAACAAAAGAAAATTTGCTCCCTAATTTGAGCCTATTTGCATTTTGAGTTGCTAAAACTATGCCATCTGCCATTGATTTTGATACTTCGAGCATTTCGCCGGAATTTTTTGAATTTGTAATTACGACCTTAAATCTATCGCCAATTTTTAAATTTTCATAGTCATCAACTTCTTCTTTTGGAAGAAAGGCATCATTTTTGCCGCCAATGTTAAAGATTGCACCATCATCTCGTTTTATAACTACAACACCATCAAACATTTGCCCTCGTCTATATTTTGTAAATGTTTTATCTATTGCATTTATATCAAATTTTTCGTCTATAAATTTATTTTTATTATTTTCTTTATCTTTTATTTCTTCCATTTATTTAACCTCAAAAAAAGTTTATCATTTTATTTTTTCTTTGTCAAAGAATTAATTGCAAATTCTCTTATTTCATTCATTTTGGCTGTAACTTTTTCTCCTGCTTTTGTTAGCAATTCATTATCTAATTTTTGATTATAAAATTCTTCAAGAGTAAATGATTCTCCTACATAAATTCTATTTCTTCTAAATATTTTAGGTTTTCTTGTTATAAAAATCGGTATTATTGGCACTTTTGCTTTTATTGCAAACATTGCTACACCATGTTTTAATTCGCCAAGTTCCATATTTTCATTATTAACTCTTGTCCCTTCTGGGAATATGACAAGTTTTTTATTATTTTTTAACACGGTTAGACATTGTTTTATTGCTGTTACATCACTATTTTGTCTATCTATTTTTATAGCACCAAATTTTTTTAAGAAAAATCCCATAAATTTATTTTTAAAAAGTTCTTTTTTAGCAAGATAATATTTTTTCTCCCATGTTTTCAGTGCAAAAATCACGGCATCCATGTTAGAAGTATGATTACTAGCAATTATACATGAGCCCTTTGGTAATAGTCCTTTATAAATAATTTTTGTAGGGAATAATAATCTTATTGGAAGAGCCGCTATTATTTGAATTAAATGAAACACTATATGCCTCCTTTTGCTAAAAAATCTTTTTTCTTTATTATTTATATTATATATAAATTTAAATTTAAAACAAAAAAAAATAACTATGAATTTAAAATACAACTTAATCGAAGTGGTTAAAAGATGTAGAAGTGCTGGCAGTTTACTGCTTGCAAATCACGAAAGTGATTAAAATTTTGCTTGCAAAATTTACTTCTACATCATTGTATTTTTATAAAATCTTCAATAATTGATTTTGCACATGAATTTGCTGTAGCAAAAGCCGATTGTAAATTATACCCTCCCGTTAAGCAATCAACATCTAAAACTTCTCCTATAAAATATAAACCTTTTACTTTCTTGCTTTCCATAGTTTTTGGATTTATTTCTTTTAAATCTATACCTCCACTAGTAATTATCCCACTTTCTATAGGATATAATTTATCAAAATCAAGTTTAAAATTTTTTATATTATTTATTATTCTATGCCTTTCTTCTACTGTAATTGAATTTACTTTTTTATGGTTATCAATATTACATTTTTCAAGTAAAATTGGAATTAAATTTTTTGGCAACAATCCTTTTATTATATATGTTATTTCTTTGTTTAAGTTTTCTTGAAAATCTCTTAATAATCGTTTTTCTAGTTTTTCATAATCAAGTGCTGGTTTAAAGTCAATACTTAATTTTACATCTGTTTCTTTCCCTATATAACTTGAAAGAGATAATGCTATTGGACCCGTTATTGCATCATTTGCAAATAGCATTTCACCAAAAAATGCTTTATCTTTTCCATTTATTTTTGCTTTAAGTTCCACATTCTTTAATGATAAACCTTGAAGACTTTTACAAAACTCATCTTTTATTTTGATAGGCACAAGTGCCGGAATAGGTTGTAAAACATTTATTCCCAACTGTTTTGCAAATTTGTATCCATCTCCATCGCTTCCTGTTGCTGGATAACTTTTACCACCTGTGGCTATTATTACCTTATCAAATTTATATTGAGATTTAGTTGTTATAATCTTAAAACAATCAACAATATTTTCAATTTTAACTACTTTTTCATTTAGATTTATTTTGCAATATTTTTTATTTATATTTTTTTCGAGTGCTTTTATAACATCACTTGCCTTATCAGAAACAGGGAATACTCTATTGCCTCGTTCAACTTTTAATTTGCAACCTAAATTTTCGAAAAAATTTATTGTATCTTTACTATTAAAGTTAGATATTGATGAAATCATAAACTTTTGTCCGTGAACTACATTATTTAAAAAATTATCTTTATCACTTAAATTAGTTACATTACATCTTCCTTTCCCTGTTATATATAGTTTCTTGCCTAATTTTTCATTTCCATCAAATATAGTTGTATCTATCTCGCTATTACTTAATTTGCCCGCTACAAATAGTCCTGATGCTCCGCCACCTATTATTGCTACTTTCACTTTATCCTCACTAAACTATTTAATTCTGCTTCAGTTAAATCTTTATATTCTCCTCGTTTTAAGCCGCCTAGTTTAACATCTCCTATTCTTACACGCTTTAACAATCTTATATCTTTTCCTATTGCTTCAAACATACGCCTTATTTGTCTATTCTGACCTTCATCTATTATTACTGAAAGTTTTGTAAACTTTTCATCACTATCAAGTTTTTGAATTTTTGCACTTGGAAGTCTATCCCCGTCTATTACTACACCTTTTCTCATGACTGCAAGTTCACTCTCTTTTATCTCTCCCTCTATTGTAACTCTATATTCCTTTTCCATATGAAATTTAGGATGTGCTACTTTATTGGCAAAATCTCCATCATTTGTAAGTATAATAAGTCCTTCTGTATCGTAATCTAATCTTCCTATTGAAAATAATCGTTCTTCACATTTTATTAAGTCATATATTGTCTTTCTTCCTTTCTCATCTTTTGCTGTACAAGCATAACCTTTAGGTTTATTAAGTTTTATATATATAAAAGAAGAAGGAAGAGATATTACCTTTCCCTCTACTATCACTTTATCTTTTTTCTCATTTATTTTAGCACCAAGTTCTGTAATAAGTTTTCCGTTTACAAAAACTTTGCCCTCTTTTATAATTTCATCACATTTTCTTCTAGAAGCCAGCCCACTGTTACTTAAAAATTTGTTTAATCTCATTTTTACCATTGTTCTACTAGGTCTTTAAATTTTTCCCAAATAGAATTTCTCCTTACATTTTCTATTGTATATATTTTCTCGCTAAAATGCAAGTTATTATTAATAAAAATTTCAACTTGTCCTACTTCTCTGCCTTTTTCAATTGGTGCTTCAATTATATCTTCTAATGTATATTTATATTTTATGGTCTTTAATTCTGATGATTTTAAAGGATATAGATATTTCCCAAATGTTGCTATTTTTACATAATCTTGTTGACCTTCTTCAACTTTTATCTTGTTTTTAAATGCATATCCACTTGTTAAATCAACTAAATGATATTCTTGAAAAGCATTATTTATTAACTGGCTACTCTCTTCAAACATTGGTCCACAATTTAATACTACACATACTATATCCATTCCATCTCGTTCACAACTTGTTACTAAACATCTTCCTGCATCATCAGTAAATCCCGTCTTTACACCATTACAACCATCTAAAGTTGTTAAAAGTTTGTTTTTATTTTTTAAATACCTTGTTTTACCATCACTATTGGTTATTTTTTTATTCTGCGTAGATACAATTTCCTTAAATATATCATTATTCATGGCATAACTTGTTATTAATGCTAAATCATATGCCGTTGTATAATGAGTTTTTGAGTCTAGTCCATGCGTATTATCAAAATGTGAATTAAATGCCCCTATCTCTTTTGCCTTTTTATTCATCATTTCTACAAATTTATTTACGCTGCCACCAACATATTCTCCTATCGCTACACTTGCATCATTCCCTGATATGAGCATTAGACCATAAAGCAAATCTCTTAATGTAAATTTTTCACCTTGGCGTAGATATAAGCTTGTTCCACTAACACCTACTGCTTTTGGAGATATTTCAAAGACCTTATCAAGATTAACTCCGCTTTCAATCGCTGTTATTGCAGTCATAATTTTTGTTGTACTTGCCATTGCTAATTTTTCTTCAGACTTCTTACTTGCAAGCACTCTCTTTGATGTTGTTTCCATTACGCACATTGCTTTTGCTGATGTATTATATCCCTCTGCATTGGATTGTTCTTTATTTTTAAATAAAAAAGTAAGACCTCCTGCAAAAACTGAAAATAAAAATATAGCTACAAACATCAAACAAATAATAGATTTTATTCTATTCTTCATTTTTTTCCTCTTTCTCCTCTTGACTATTTTGATTCTCATTTACCTTTGAAAGCAATGCATTAAACATATTTAATATTGTTTGGTAAAGTGATTTATTTTCTACATTTATAAATCTTACTTCCCCACCACTTTCTATTAAAAAACCTACTGGAGTTACACTCATTCCTCCACTTGAACCGCCTGCCATAGGAAAATGATTAGCAACTCGTCTTGCGGATAAATCTGCATATTCTCCTCCTCCTACAACATAACCTATTGTTACTTTTGAAATAGGTATTATAGTTGTTCCATCTTCAGTTACAACTTTTTCTCCTACAATAGTGCTTGAATCTACTATTGTTTTAATTTTCTCCATTGCATTTTCTATAAGACCATTTATATTTTCATTACCTGAATAAAATTTCATAAAATACTCCTTTATTTATTATCTTTTGTATAAATAAAAAAGTTATTCAAAAAAAATGTATTTTATTTATTAAATAAAAACGCAACTTTAAATAAAAACGCAACTTTTTTGTTTTTATAAAAATCATAATAAGGAGTACAAAATATATATTTAGGAGCGAAGCGACACCGCATAAAGCGAGCGTGCCCTTCGGGTGCGTGCGAGCGGCCGCGTACGAGCGAAGCGAGTGTGCGGAAGCGGAGCGGAGCATGTGCGAGCATGCGAGCGTATGCGGAGCGGAGCGACACATTTTATTTAAATAGCAACATATTTTCAACAACCTAAAGGTTTTGTATACTATTTGTTGCATATTTACTCTAAACCATGTTATTTTCTATTAAATTTAATATTAAGTTTGCCATATGTTATTATATTTTCTATTTAATTTTTATTTTTTATCTTTATTCTTTGTTTATTTTTTAATTATTAGTTGTTTTTTATAATGCTTTTCTATTCTAAATAACATATATTTTACTCTAATATTATTAATTTTTATTTATTCCCTTTAAGATTTTCTATGTCCACTATCATTAATTTTTTAATACTTAATTTTTTATTTTTATACTTTCAATATCTATAAGATGCATCTTGTAATTTACATAATGTCAACATCTATTATTTTTCTTTGACAATTTATTTTTATCTTTTCGACAATATTCTTTTTCAATTTTTATAAAAATATTGATTTTCTTTATATTTAAAATAATAAAAAATATTAAAGTTTGACAAGAATATACTTCAATTTAAAAACTATTTCTCTATAATCGTTTTAAAATTATCAATCTATACCCCTCTAAATATCTTTATATTTGATTTGTTAACTGTTTTTGTTTCCACTTTTTCTTGCTTATTATAATAGAATTTATAAATGAATATGCTACATCGAATAGTGATATTGACATAATTAATCTAACTGCCAATTGGCATATCTCTCTATTATATGACACTGTATCATTAAGTGATAACGAGGCAGTTGGTTTCTGGTTCTTTATCATAGTAAATAATATGGTTGCAAAAAGATTTACATAACCTGCTACCATTGAAGAATAAAAAGCATCTTTTGCTCCAATATTATAAAACATTGATATCTCTTTTAATCTAGTCTTATCTTTTATTTGTCCTACCATTGTTTGTATAAATATTACTTCCTTGCTATTTAAGTCAATCTCTCGTTCTTCACTATCTTTATCATAATCTTTTGCAACTATTTTTCCATTAACTATTCTAAACTGGTCATGCATTATTTTTTTCTTATATAAAAATAAACCTATAACTCCTGATAAATCTAAAGCATTAAAAGATGCTTTTGCCTCCACTTTAATAGGCAAAAAAAATATAACTATTAAAAAAAATGGGATTAATAGATAATAATTCATTTTAGAACCTCATTTATTGTTCTTGCTATTATTTGCCCTGCAATTTTTACATTCTCTCGTATATCTTTTGGAGAAAGCACTAAATCTTCGGGACTACCCTCTTTTAAATCTGTAGCAAATATCATGAATGGCACTCCTATAGATATACAAGGCACTCCCATACTTCTTTCGTCTATACTTCTTTTAAATCTTGCTATACCGCTACCCGGTGTCATTCCACTTGTTGTTATTTGAAATGAAGTTCCAAGTCTTGTTGCTGTATTAGTTGTTAAACTATCAATAATTATACAATAATCAATATACATACATTTTACTAGCATTTCAACCATGTCTACCGTTTCTATACCTGTTGAGAAATAAATATTTGGGCAAAACTTATATATATTATTTGATTTATTCAAAACATCAATATTGACATTATCAAATACCTCTTTGCCAAGTCTATCTGCTGAAATTTCAGGATTGCCTAGCCCTATTATTAAAACTTTATCCTTATGTCTTATTTTTAAATCTTTCATAAACTTTTTTAATCTTTCTGCTAAAATATCTATTATTTCAACATGGCAATCTATCCCATAATCATAAAGATGAGGGCAATTTAATATAAAATACTCCCCTTGCTTCATTGCAAAGTTTTCTTCGTCCTCTTCATCTTCAATTGATAAAGTCCCTACACTTATACCATATTTTTCTAGTTTCTTTATAGTATAACCATAGCGTTTTAAATCTTCTCCACATTCATCTATTAAATCAAACATATAATTATTTTGTTAAATTTTTAAAAAATTATTTATTTTACTTGATTTATTTATTTTTTTATGCTATACTCAATTAGAATTTTTAAAGGAGATAAATATGCCTAACATTAAATCAGCAGAAAAAAGAGTTAAAATTATTGAAAAGAAAACAGCTCAAAATAAATCTATAAAGAGCAAAATTTCTACTTATATTAAAAAATTTAAAGTAGCAGTTGAAAAGAAAGATATTCAAGTGGCTGAAATCGCTTATAATGATGTTATTTCTCTTCTTGATAAAGCCTCTAGCGACAATGTTATTCATAAAAATAGCGCTGACAGAAAGAAAGCTCACTTTGCTAAACTTTTAGACGATTTAAAAAAAGAAGTTAAATAATTAAAATAAAAAATTAAAAAATATGGGGTATGTTCCCCATTTTTTTAGCAATTATAATTTTTTAATATTATTTATAATATACTTTAAGATGTCTATATGCTTTTAGACATTAAAAAACACGCACTTTTATTAAAATGCGTGTTTTTTTGAATAAAAGAATTTAAATTTTAGTAATTCAAATCAATTAAACCAAATTTTCCATCTTTTCTTCTATAAAGAATGTTGATTTTGCCTGTTTCTGCATTTAAGAAAACAAAGAAGTCATGTCCTAATCTTTCTATTGCAAATCTTGCATCATCAATGAGCATTGGGTCAAGGTCAAATGTTTTCTTTTTATAAATTGATGGCAATTCTTCTGGTTCTTGTTCTATAAATTCAAACGGTAAGAAATTTTCTTGTTTTGAACCTTTTGCTTTTTTCTCTTTTCTCTTTTCATTGTTTCTTACTATTTGTTTTTCAAGTTTTGGAAGAGCATAATCAATATTATCATACATATTGTCGCTTGTAACTTCACTTCTATACAACACTCCTTTACTTGTAAGTGTTATTTCTAATTTTTCTTGTTTAGCAACTTTTAAACAAACAACTTTTACATTTACTTCATCATCAAAATATTTATTTAATCTTTCAAGTTTTTCATGTAAAATTCTCTCTAATCTTTGGCTAACTGTATAGCCTCCGCGTGCTAAAATCTCTATTTTCATGTTTTATCCTCCTATAGTTTTATATTAGCAAATTTATTAAAATTTTCCAAACAAATTAACCAAAGTAAAACTATTTTTAAATAAAATTTATGTTATTTTAAATTATATTTAATTTTGGTTTATATTTTTAGTGGCGGAGGAAAATTTGCAAGCAAATTTTCGAGAAAGTTTCAACTTTCTCTAGGCGCTTTTGCGCCTTCTCCGCCACCTATATATAACCATGTTGAATTATTATAAAATGTTAGTTTTCATTCTTCATTGAATTATTAAATAGAAATAAATTAATAATTAGAAATTGAATTGTTAATTAGAAAATGTTAGTTTTCCATCTTCTACATCTATAATTATTTCACCTTCATTTTTGAGTTGTCCAAGCAATATCTTTTCTGCGATTTGGTCTTCTACCTCTTGTTGTATATATCTTTTCAATGGTCTTGCCCCATATTCTGAATTTGAACCTTTGCTAACTATAAATTCAAGAGCATCTTCAGTTATTTTTAATGAAAGATTTTTTTCTTTTAAACGCTTGTTAATATTTGATATTAATATTTTTGCAATCTTAACAAGGTCGCTTTGGCTTAAAGGATCAAATATACATATTACATCAATACGATTTATAAATTCAGGTTTGAATTTATTTTTTAATGCTTCCATGTATATTTTCTTTGAATCTATTTCTTCTTTCTCTTCATAATCACCAAAACCTAATTGTTTCTTATGCTCTTTAACTTCTTTTGCTCCTAAATTGCTAGTCATTATGATTATAGTGTTTTTAAAAGATACAGTTCTACCCTGTCCATCTGTCAATCTTCCATCATCAAGTATTTGAAGTAAAGCATTGAAAATATCTGGGTGGGCTTTTTCTATTTCATCAAATAATACTACCGAATAAGGATGGCGTCTAACTTGTTCTGTAAGTTGTCCGCCTTCTTCATAACCTACATATCCTGGAGGTGAACCTATTAATTTTGATACACTATGAGGTTCCATATACTCACTCATATCAATTCTTACAATGTTATTTTCGTCATCAAACATTGCTTCTGCTATTGCTTTGCATAATTCTGTTTTACCTACACCTGTCTGTCCCATAAATAGAAAAGAACCTATTGGGCGTTTGCTATCTTGAAGTCCTACTCTTGACCTTCTTATTGCTTTTGCCACAGCCTCAACTGCTTCATTTTGCCCGACAACTCTTTTATGAAGAATATCTTCAAGATGAATAAGTCTATCCTTTTCACTTTCTGTGATTTTTGTTACAGGTATTCCTGTCCACTTTGCTACGACTGCTGCTATTTCATTTGCTCCTATTGAATTTTTGCTAGATTTTTCTTTCTTTACATCAAATTTTTCTTCTTTCTTTTTCAAGTCATTTTCAAGATTGATGATTTCTGATTGTAATTTTGCTGCTTTTTCATAATTTCTTTGTAAACTTGCCTCATCTCTACTTGCTGACAATGACTTTATTTTATCTTCGATTTGTCTTATTTCTTGAGGTTTTACTGTATAATTTACCTTTGCTTTACTGCTTGCTTCATCTATCAAGTCTATTGCCTTATCTGGCAAACTTCTATCTGATATATATCTGTCAGATAAAACTGCCGCTGCTTCTATTGCCTCATCTGTGATGGTAATCTTATGAAAAGCCTCATAACTATCTCTTAACCCTTTTAATATTTGGATAGTTTGCTCCACACTTGGTGGATTGACCATTATTGGCTGAAATCTTCGTTCTAGTGCTTTGTCTTTTTCTATAAACTTTCTATATTCATCTGTTGTTGTCGCACCTATTGTTTGTAATTCACCTCTTGCAAGATAAGGTTTCAACATATCTGCTGGTGAAGTTTCGCCTTTCTCTGAACCTGCTTGCGCTAATGTGTGAATTTCATCTATAAATACAATTATATTTTTGCTTGCTATGATTGTTTCAATCGCATCTTTTAGTTTTTCTTCCATTGAACCACGATATTTCGTTCCAGCCATTAAACCGCCTATTTCAAGAGAATATATAACTTTATCTTTTAATACTTCTGGTACATCTCCTGCAACTATTGCCTGTGCTAAACCTTCAACAACTGCAGTTTTACCAACTCCTGCTTCCCCAATAAGCACCGGGTTATTTTTTGTTTTTCGACATAAAATTTCTACCACTCTTTGAATTTCTTCTTCTCGTCCAATAACTGGGTCAAGTTTATGTTCCTTTGCCTTTAATGTTATATCTGTTCCCATATCAAGAAGTTTTTCTGGTAATGTGCTTCCTGCTTGCTTATTTGATGTGGTTTCATTTTTCTCTTCATTATTTGGACTGGCTGACATCAACGCTTTTGTTACTTTATCTTTAAGTTTTTCTATGTCGACATTATATTGACTGTCTAGTATCCTATATGCTACACTTCCACTGCTTGATAAAATTGCTAATAATAGATGTTCTGTCCCTAAAAATGAATGGTTCATCTGTAAGGCTATTTGCTGGGCTATTCTGAATAAATCTTTTGTTCTTGGAGTCATTTCAACTTCATTTGTAAAAAGAATATTATCATCACTAACATTCTCTTCAAAAAAGTCAAACAAACTTGATTCTGTAACACCCTCTTCTGCTAAAAATTTAGAAGCAAGGCAATCTTTCACACTTGTTAGTCCATACAATATATGTTCACTACCTATCAAGTTTGAACCAAACCTGAGTGCAAATTTGCTTGCATTCTTTATAACTTTTTGAATGTTGTCTGAATATGCTGATGATTGATAATTCATAATTTTATACCTCCTTTGTTAATTCTTTTACTTTGTTAGATATATACTCCGCTCTTATAATATTTTCCTCTTTTTTATCTAAAAATTCAAAAATTTCTTTTAAATTTGCACTCATGCCCTCATAATACAATTTTTGATATTTTTCGTCATTGATTATATCTATAAAACCTAGAACACTGCCTAATTTTACTTGAGATAATAGTTCTATCATTTCATCTTCTTTTAATTGATAACAATGTGTAAGTATTCCATACGCTCTTAATGATTTATCCTTATATGCATCATACTCGTTTTCTATCAAGTACTCACGAAGTTCTTTTTCTTTTCCACATATGGAATATATGAATTCACTTACTTTATCAATTATTTCATCTTCATCTAGTCCCAGTGAGCCTTGATTTGATATTTGATAAAAATATCCTAATGCACGACTTCCTTCTCCGTATATCCCTCGCACAGTCAACCCATTTTCTTTTGCTAAAGAAATGAGTTCTTCTATCTTTTCCGTCAATTGACATGCTGGCAAAAAAAGCATTACTGATGCACGCATACCTGTGCCTAAATTTGAAGGACTTGCTGTGATAAATCCTAATTCATTATCAAATGCTATTGGCATACTCTTTAATATTTCATC
Organism: uncultured Clostridia bacterium; assembly: GCA_944372465.1. Taxonomy (GTDB): domain Bacteria; phylum Bacillota; class Clostridia; order Christensenellales; family UBA1242; genus Caccovivens. The sequence continues at coordinate 12,675 of CALVZG010000026.1, read as the reverse complement.
ATCTATTTGACTTATTCTTCTGTATGGTTTATATAAATTGAATCCTTTTTCTAGGCATTGTTCTCTTATATGGTCCTCTTCGTTTATCATAACGATTATTTTTTCATCTTCACTTATCGCAACACTTGATATATCTTTATTTTCTATTAATTCTTTGCTTATTAAATGTTGTTCAAAAAGAGCGTTACATTCATTTAATGATAAATCTTTTAATGACATAAAATTGAAAACATCAAATTTTTCTAGTGTTTTCATTACAGAATTTGCAATATATTTTGCATCTATATCACTTTGAAGTTTTGTATAAAATTTTAACCCCTCAATATTTCTTGCAAGGCGTATCCTTGAAGATATCGCTATATTATCAAACATCTCCATTATTATTCACCTTTTTACCTTTATGTTTTTTGTTGCCATACATTTTTTTTAGTGCTTGTCTTAACTCTTCTATTTCTTGATAGCAATGACAGCAACCTACAAAACCTGTTTGCAAAATTTCATTATAAGTCGTATTACAATAAGGACATTTACTCATATTTCACCTTTATATATTATGCAATTATTATACAACATTCTTTTTAATTTTAAAAACTTATGACTACAAATTTTTAAATAAAAAATAAATGAGAGGCTATCCCATCTATTTTTATATCTTATTTTATATTAATTATATCTAATTTTTGTATTTTTATTTGATTTTTTAGTTTTTTAATATTTTTATTCTTTCTCTATTCCTTTCATTGTAAGCGAAATTCTTTTCTTTGGTAAATCAACTGACATAACTTTTACCTCAACTTGTTGTCCTACCTTTAATGCCTCTGATGGATGTTTTATAAAAGAATCTGATATTTGACTTATATGAACGAGTCCGTCTTGGTGAACTCCTATATCAACAAATGCACCAAAGTCAACTACATTTCTTACAGTTCCTGTAAATACCATACCCTCTTTTAAATCTTCTAAAGTTATTACATCACTTCTTAATACTGGTTTTGGCATGCTTTCTCGTATATCTCTGCCCGGTTTTAAAAGTTCTTTTGTTATATCATTAAGAGTTGGTACCCCTATTTCACATTCTTTTGCAACTTTATCTTCCCCTTTGAGTTCTATTAATTTAGGCAAGTTTGAAATATTACCATTTTTCACATCTTCTTCACTCATATCAAAAAGTTTTAATAGTTTCTTTGTTGCTTGGTAACTTTCTGGGTGAACCGCTGTATTGTCAAGTATTTCTTCACCACCTACTACACGCAAAAAACCTGCACATTGCTCATATGCCTTTGGCCCTAGTTTTGGCACTTGCAAAAGTTGTTCTCTATTTTTTATTCCCTTTATTTTTGCTCTAAAAGATACAATATTTTTTGCTATCGACATATTTAGCCCTGAAACATAACTTAAGAGTGATGGGCTTGCTGTATTTATATCAACTCCTACACTATTTACACAGTCTTCTACAACGCCTGTCAAAACTTCTGTCAATCTGTTCTGTGGCATATCATGTTGATATTGACCTACTCCTATAGATTTTACATCTATTTTTATAAGTTCGGCAAGAGGGTCTTGAAGGCGTCTTGCTATTGATACTGCACTTCTTAAAGATACATCATAGTCTGGAAATTCTTCTGCTCCTAATTTTGACGCTGAATAGACTGACGCTCCCGCCTCGCTTACAACGGCATAACTTACTGGTCTTGAAACATGTTTTATCAGTTCGGCAACAAATATTTCTGCTTCTTTTGATACTGTTCCATTTCCTATAGATATTACATCTACTCTATATTTTTCAATCAATTTTTTTAATTTTTCTATAGATTCTTCTGTCTTTGATTGAGGTGGTGTTGGATAAATTACTGTTGTATCTAGTACATTCCCATTTGTGTCTATTACAGCAATTTTACACCCTGTTCTGTATGCGGGGTCAAGTCCTAAAATTATATTATTTTTTAATGGTGCTTCCATAAGTAAAGGTTTTAAATTTACTTCAAACATTTTTATTGCTTGTTCGTCTGCTTTATCTGTTAGATTATTTCGACATTCTCTTTCAAGTGCTGGAAAAAGTAGTCTATCATAACTATCTTGCAATGTTTCTTCCATAAGTTTATCAGTATCAGCATTGTTCTTTTTAAAATATCTATTTATAACTTTCATAGTAAGTTCAGGATTTATCTCAATATCCACTTTAAGACATTTTTCTTTTTCCCCTCTATTTATTGCTAATATTCTATGACTTGGAATATTTTTTACCTCTTGCTTAAAATTAGCATATGTTTCATAGGTTGGGCTGTTTTCATTTTCTAAAAGTTCACATTTTATAAACGCTTTATCTTCAATAAGTTGACGGAGTTCTTTCCTAAGTTCTGCATTGTCGGAAACACGCTCGGCTACTATATCTTTTGCCCCCTGTAATGCTTCTTCTATTGATTTTACTTCTTCTGTAATATATTTTTCTGCCTCTTTTTCTATTTCATATGCCTTTGACTGTGCTAACAAAATATCAGCAAGTCCTTCAAGTCCCTTTGCTATAGCAACTGATGCTCTTGTCTTGCGTTTTGGTTTATATGGTCTATAAATATCTTCAACTTCTGTTAAAGTTTTTGCGTTTTCAAGTGCTATTTTTAATTCTTCAGTCCACTTACCTTGTTCTGTGATTGCCTTCTCAACTTTTGTCTTTTCGTCATTCAAGTTTCTTAAATATTTTAGTCTGTCGGCAAATTCTCTTAAAGTTTGGTCATCACAAGTTCCGTGCATCTCTTTTCTATATCTTGCTATAAATGGTATTGTACAACCCTCGTCTAGCAAGTTTATTATATTATTAGAGTATTCTTGTTTTAAACTAAATTCTTGTGCAAGTTGCGATGCTATATCTGTATTCATTATATTTTCTCCTTTAAATTTTTTGCAATTTCTTTTATTTTTTGTTGTAGCGATTTTAATTGTTCACTTTTAAAACTTACTTTTTTATCAAAAATGTTCTTTATAGGCTCTTCATAATCAAGTTCTATTTCTAATAAAAATTCCTCTTTTTTATCATTGATTTTATTATTATTTTCTTCTTGATTATTATCCTCACATAATGCATTTAATAAAATTTCATCATCAATCAAAGAGTTATCATACATGAGGTTATTTGTGTTAATTTTTGCAAGTTTACATTCGCCTAACATATCAATATTATAGCATTTCCCGCTTGAAAAACCAAATTTTATATCATTATAAATAAAATTATATAAATTTATCGCACCTTTCCCCTCTTCTCCATCACTTCTTGGGCAAAAAATACACTTTCCGTCATATTGTTTAATAAGTTTTTGGTCATCTTTATCTATAAAATTTAAACCTAACAAATAGCATTTTCTATCTAAAAATCCAAAACTTTCTATCAATTCAATCGGTGAACATTTGTACATATTTACAATTTTGCCAACCTCTTCTAAATCTTGTCCGACTTTAAACAACATTGGCATATGCAATTTTGCTGAAAAATCTGCAAGTTGAGATAGCAAAAATTCATTATAATCTAATAAATTTTCCACCTCAAATATTATTTTTTCTCCTATAAATGCTTTTGTTGGCAAGGTATTATAGTCTTTTGCGTCTATTATTTCATTCCCTTGCAAATTATGTTTGTTAAGTGCCGAAACTCCTAATCCACAAACTGGAGTTTTTATATTTAAGTATCCTACTCCTGATAATTTATTTTTTAAAACTGCATATTCTAATACTAAAGACATCTCTTCTGTGGATAACTTACTTTTTATTTTTTGATAAATTTCTTCATTAATAGAAATAAACTCTCCTAAACTACAATAGATAGCATCACAATAATTATTTATAAACTTTTTGATTATTGCTTTATTTTCTCCTCTTTGCATAAAACCTCTAATTTTTACTTATTATACATAAAACGGAGGTTTTTAGCAAATGAAAGAACGGGTAATTTTACATTCTGATGTAAATAATTTCTTTGCTTCTGTTGAATGCGTTACAAGACCTGAACTAAAAGGCAAACCTGTTGCTGTAACGGGCAATCCCGAAAAAAGAAATGGAATTATTCTTGCCAAAAATGAGATTGCTAAAAAATTTGGCGTCAAAACCGGTCAAGTTATTGGTGAGGCTTTGGCTTTATGCCCTGACCTTATATGTCTTGCACCGCATTACGATTTATATGAAGATATTAGCAGAAAACTACATGAATTATATCTTGAATATACTAATTTTGTAGAACCTCTTGGGCTTGATGAATGTTGGCTTGATGTTACTGAAAGTTTAAAATATCTTAATAAGACAGGCGAAGAAATTGCTAATGAAATAAGGGAAAAAGTCAAAATTAAATTTGGATTTACTGTGTCTGTTGGTGTTTCCTTTTCTAAATTATTTGCTAAACTTGCATCAGATATGAGAAAACCTGATTTTACAACTGTTGTTCCAAAAGAAAAATTTAAAGAAATTTGTTATAATCTTCCTCTTAACTCTATTGTTGGTATTGGCAGAAGGTTAGAAAAAAAATTTTCTTCTATTGATATTAATTACATTGGTGATTTTGTTAAACTTGAAGATGATTATCTTGATAATTTAATGGGCATTACTGGCATCAAACTTAAACAAAATTTGCTTGGCAATAGCATAGAAAATGTCGCTGATTATTATTCTCTTCCGCCTCCTAAAAGCATCGGTAATGGCACTACTATGATTAAAGATATTGTTACTAGGGAAGATGTTAAAAAAGTTGTTTATTTTTTAGCAGAAAAGGTTTCTTATCGCATGATTAAACATAAAGTTAAAGCAAGCGTGCTTTCTATCACTCTTAAAACTAAAGATTTAAAAACTTATCACAAAAGTCAGAAAATTAAACCTACCAACCAAATCGATGAAATTGCAAAATATTGCTTAATTATTGCTGATAAAATTTGGAAATATAATTATCCACTTCGGGCTATTAGAATTAAAGGCTCTTCTCTTACAAGTTCTTCTATAGTTCAACTTAGTATGTTTGATAAAGACAAACCTGATTTCTCTGAAACTATAAAATACATCAATGATAAATTTGGCAAAATTGAACTTGCAAGTGATATGGTTTCATTTATAAATAAAAATTCTCATCCACAAGAATAAATAAATTAGTTGATTTTGATTTATCTTCTTAAAAAGATAATAATTATTTTTTGCAATATTTGACAATCTTTTTAAGTTTATCCTTAATTTTGTTTTGTATTTTCTATTTTTTGTAATATAATTAGCATAGGTTTTATACAAAACCTTTATAATTTAATGATTTTAATGTTATTTTTTTAATAACAATGTATATATATTTATTATAAAATTCTTTTTAGGAGATTATTATGAAATTTCAAATTTTAGTAGATAGTGCCTCTGATTTATTGAGCAACTATATTGTAGACGAAAATATTGGCTTTAAAGTTATACCTCTTACTATCAATGTCAATGATGTTGAATATGTAGATAATGACCAACTGGACATTACACAAATGCTTAAAAAAATGCATGAATTCAAAAAAAGTTCTTCGGCTTGTCCTGCCCCTGAATCTTTCTTGCAAGAATTTGACAATGCAGATTATACTTTTATTGTAACTATAACTTCAAAACTCTCTGGCTGTTACAATTCTGCCTGCGTTGCAAAACAATCTTATTCTAAACCTGAAAATATCTGCGTAATTGACTCAAAGGCTGTCAGTGGAACTGAAATTCTTATTGTTGATAAACTTGTTGAACTTATTAAACAAGACCTATCTTTTGACGAAATCGTAAACCAAATCAATGATTTTAGAGATAAAAAAAGTTTGTATTTTATCCTTCAAAAGTTTGATAATCTTGTAAATAACGGAAGAATGAGTAAAATTGCTGGACTCATTGCTAGCACTCTTGTAATACGCCCTATTTGTATTGCACATGAAGGAGAAATAAAAATTGCAAAGAAGATTATTGGAATAAAAAATGCTTTTACTAAACTTGTGCAAATGATTTGCGAAAAAGCAAAAGACTTTTCTAAAGAAACTCTTATAATCACTCACTGCTTTGCTGAAGATGAAGCAAAATCAATAAAAAGTGATTTAGAAAAAAAATGTAATTTTAAAGAAATTAGAATTTTACCTATGAGAGGGCTTTGCTCATATTATGCCCTTGAAAAAGGAATAATTGTTTGCCATTAATTTGTAATGACAAATAAAGATAAATAAAGATAAATAAAGATAAATAAAAAATAAGAAAGGATAAAATATGTTTCACGCTACAAATGTTGATTTAAATATTGGTGATTACTTGATACCAAGTCCAAGGATTGGAAATATAAAAATAGATTTTTATAATGAAACAAAAGAACATATAACTAGAATTATTGACCATATTTTATCAATATTATCAATGAGAGTATGTGACATAAATAAAATAATTTCTCTTGCAAAAGACTACAATGCATCTGTTATAGAAAAATATTTTGAGGGTTTAAAAAATTTAAATGATTCAATTATAGAAAAATTACCTAAAAATTTTTCATCTGACACAAAAGTCCTAAATTAAAATTTATATTTAATAATCATGATTTTTAAATAGATAGTTAAAGTGGTAACCTTAAAATATAAAAGATAGTATTTTAAATAATACTATCTTAATTTTTTTTGTTTATAACTTTTGTTAAATATTTGATCAAAAATTAATTTCTTATCTATTTTTTATTTTCATCTTATCTACATATTTACTTGCTTCTGTTCCTGCTATCGCTCCATCACCTACTGCTGTTGCAATTTGCTTTATTACATTTACTCTTACATCTCCACAAGCAAATACCCCTTCAATATTTGTATTCATTCTATCATTAGTAATTATATATCCTCTTTCATTTAACTGTATCTTCCCTTGTAAATTCTCCGTTTCAGGTCTTCTTCCTATTGCTACAAATATTCCATCTATTGATAATTTATTTATTTCATTATCTTTTTCATACATAAGACTTTCAACTCTATCTTTTCCTTTTATTTCTTTTGAAATTGAATTTTTTAATAAAGTTATATTTGGTCTTTCTTTTAAATCTTTTTCTGAATAATTATTTATCTTTAAAGTGTTTTTGGTTAGTATATATACTTTATTGCAGACATTAGATAAATATAAAGCATCAGAGAATGCCGAATCGCCTGAACCTACGACAGCAACATCTTTACCTTTAAAGAAATTGCCATCACAAAGAGCACAATAACTTACACCTTTTCCTTTAAATTCTTTTTCCCCTTCTATATTTAACTCTTTTGAATAACTGCCAAGTGCAAGAATTATCGCTCTTGCCTTATACAAATTGTTCTTACATTTTACTTCTTTTATTTCATCTGTTAAATTATAATCAACAACTTCTTCTAGTCTTATAGGTATTTCAAGACTTTTTGCATGTGAATAAAATTTATCAGCAAGTTCGCTTCCACTTATTTTCCCAAATCCAGCGTAATTTTCAATTTCTCCTATAAGTCCAAGTTGCCCGCCTACAAAAAACTTTTCAAGAATTAAAACATCTTTTCCTGCTCTTTTTGCATAAATGGCAGAGGATATCCCTGCTGGCCCTGCACCTATTACTATTACATCATAAATTTTTTCTTCCATTTTCACCTCTTATTATTTATAATATATAATATTTATTGACTTATTTGTAAAATCATTATAACAAAATTGTAAAATTTTTAATTTAAAGTGAATTTTCTTTATGTTTAAAATTTAAAAAAATTTTTCTATTCCCGTATTTTTATAAAAACAGCGCAAGCAAATTAAAAAAAGAGCAAACAAATTGCTCTTTTTCTATCTCTTTGAAAATTGTGATGCTTTTCTTGCTTTCTTTAAGCCATACTTCTTTCTTTCTTTCATTCTTGGGTCTCTAGTTAAAAGACCTGCTTCTTTTAATTCTTTTTTATACATTTCATCTGCTTTTACTAATGCTCTTGCAATTCCATGGCTGATTGCTCCTGCTTGACCTGCTATTCCACCGCCTATTACTTTAATGTTAACATCATATTTATCTCCGCTATTTGTGATGTCAAAAGGACGACGAGCAACTAAAAGTAATGTGTCTCTTTGAAGATATTCACCCATATCTCTATCGTTTACTATCCATTTCCCATTTCCTGGAAAAAGTCTTACTCTTGCTATTGATTTCTTTCTTCTGCCAGTTGAAATAATTTGATTTACTGACTTTGCTTTCTTTTCTGCCATTATTCTCTTACTCCTTTTATTTCAACTTTTTGTGGTTGTTGTGCTTGATGATTATGTTCTTCATTCTTATATACATGAAGTCTTGTGAATTGTTTTCTTCCAAGTGTAGTTTTTGGAAGCATTCCTTTAACTGCAACTTCTATTGCTTTTGGTGAATTCTTTTCAAGTAAAGTTCCATAATCAACCTCTTTTAGTCCACCAATATATCCAGTATACCATCTATGTTTTTTATCTATTGCTTTATTTCCAGTTAAAACCACTTTATCAGAGTTTATAACTATTACAAAATCTCCACAATCTACATGAGGTGTATAAATTGTTTTATTTTTTCCTGTTAAAATGTCTGCAACTTGGCTTGCTACTCTTCCAAGCGACACATTAGCAGCATCTACAACGAACCATTTTCTTTCGATGTCCGCTGGTTTTGCCATATATGTTTTCATTTTTCCTCCGAATTATTTTCTTTAATTAATTTATTTCTTTTTCGCTTTTTCAAAACTTCGGGATTTTTACTTTGCGAGTTGTCTATAGGCAATTTCATTTACGGGGCTAATGCAAACAAAAAAAGCCTTAAATATTAAGACTTTTATATTCTATACAATATTTTTAATTATGTCAAGTATTTTTATCAATTTTTTATTATAATTTAAAACAATTCTTATTTATTTATGTATTGTTTATAATCTATTTTTCATAATCTAGATATTCAATATAGTTATTCGCTATTTAAAATCTTTATAATTAATATAATAAGAAATTGACTATTATTGTATTTCACTTCTATCGTTTTCCATATTTCTTGCTATTTCATTATCTGCATAAAACCCTACTAAATAGTCTGCTAGTCTTGAATAATATGTAGTTTTATCATTTATTGCTTCTTCTGCCATTTTTGAACATATTGATTTGGCTCTATCTTTATAAATTTTCACTATTTCTTCGTCTACATTACCATTTTTTACTGCCATTTTTTCTATAAATTCTGGAGTAAACTTATTACTTGCCATTTCAAAATCTACAACACTGTTAGTATAATTTGTTTTATCGTTATCTATATTAACACCAGAGTTATGGCTAAATTCCCCTACTCTAGTTTGTAATTTAATTGCCTCTTCCATTAATTGTGAAAGTAACTTTGAATACTCTTTTTCGCTTATTGAAATCTCAATAGGAATACTTTTTAAATATTGGCTTAAACTTTCTTCATAAGAACTTTTTCCAAAGTATTTAGCATATTTTGGTAATGATTTCATAACTTTTATAAAAAGTTCATCTTCCTTGTCATCATCAATCTTTTTCCCATTTATTTTATTTTGATTTTTTCTATAATTTTTAACTATACCATTACAAATTGCTAAAAATTCTTCCTCATCTATTTTTTCTTGACATAAAAGTTTATTATTAAAATCTTCAGCATAATTTATTTGCATAATTTCTCCTTTGTTCATTTCTATTATATTCACATTATAACATCTTGTTTTTAAATACACAAGCATTTTTGCATAAATATACAAAAAAATTTATGATTATGATAAATTTATTCATAATTTTTACATTTTTTAAAAAAATGGTTGACTTTCTTCTTATTATATTATATAATTTACTTGATTAATAATTAAACAATATTATATTTATACTTATCAAATTAATCAATATAATTTTAGGGGGTTTTATGGTAAACACTAATACTGTTGTTGCCATGCGAGATTTGTTTATAGCAAATCTATCAGCCTTTACATTTGTCAATTTTGACCGCTCCTTAAACACTAATTTTGATTTTAATTCACACGGACAAGCCGTGTTTACATATAATAAATTGAATATGTCAAAAATAGACGAGTGTGCTGAACCCTATTCTGTGGGGTGCAGAACATGGCAAAAATAAAAAATAAAAAATTAAAAACTGATAACAACAGTTTGAATGATAATTTAATTTATAATCAAAAAGATGCTAAATCGCATCATATTTTTGATGACAAAACTTTAAACCAAAATAATCTAAACAATTTGGATAAGCAAGACAATGACGAATCTATTATAAATGATAGTCATAGTGTTTTTGATAGTTATAAAGTCAAAGATGATTTCAATAATTCATCAAGTAACAATATGAAAAATGAAAATATTAAAGACGACAACCATATTCAAGATGATTACAAAACGATTGAAGAACTTATGCAAAATGGGCAGTATTCTTCACAAATCAAAGAGAAAGAAATCACCTCACTCGATGAAGAAGGACTTGATGTAAAAGTTTTGGATAATGGTTCTTTTAAACAAAATAAAATTTTTAAATCAAATAAAAAAGAACATATCAAAAAAGAAAAATTACCCAAACAAAAAAAGAAGAAAGTTAAAAAAAGTTTTAAGCAAAGAATGAAAACATTAGGAACTTTAATTGTCCTTGGTGTATTTACTGGAAGTGGTTTGGGAGTTTGGTATTTTAATGATGTTTTAAGGTCTAATGTCAATTATAATGAATATGATATATCACAATATGTTGTAACCGCTGACCAAATTTTAAGTGAAGTTTATGGGATTAATTCAAACCAAAATAATTGGCTTAGTATTGCAAAAAGTTCAGATAAATATAACCCTAGTTTCTTAACCCCTGCTCAAAATTTTATCTTGGCTGAATATAACGCCTCTCTTGCCGAAAAATTTCATGCAGAAGGTAATGGCGAAGTTGCCACTATTGCAACTCAATCTGTTTATAGCGAAAAAAATTATGATGGCAATAGATATTCTTTCGAAAGTATTAGTAAAGGCTTAATGTCTATCGCTATATGTTCGGCTATGGATAAAGGTGGCAATACAGTAGAATTATATCGTGGTTCAAACATTCAACCCGATGATGCTGAATGGAGTTTAGATGAAACAAATGATATCTATACTGCTAAAGAATATGAAGCTTTGGCAGGAAGTACTCCTGATGCTATTCAACCTTATATTATTTCTGACAAGACTATCCTCTCTTCTACCGAAGTCTTATTTGATGAAACAACTGGCTATTATTCTTTCACATTCGACCTTGACCCTATTACTAGTGTTTTAAAATATGTTAGACAAGTTAAACAAACTAGTGGTCTTAGTGGGTATCCAGAGTTTAGTTCTGTAGAGCAAACCATTACCATTGATGAAAATTGGAATATAATTTCTATTGATGTAAAAGAGTCTTATAGTGTTGTTGCTTTTGGTATCCCTGCAAAGTGTACTGGCACATTAACCACTTACTATTATTTTAATGATGATGCCGGTGAAGTAGTTTTACCAGTTTAATAAGGAGTTCTATCATGAGAAAATTTTTTAAAATTTTATCTTACTCATTTCTATATCTATTTGTGTCTTTGGCATCTGCTTATGGTGTCATTACTGTTTCTATGAATAATTATACTAATGAGCAAAACTCTGCTAATAGTAGTGATGTTGTTGAAGAAATCAGTATCCCTAAAGAAATTACAACCATGTTTAATAATATCACAAGTGCCAACGCTTTAGGAATTGATCTTGATGTCTTGATTAACACTGAACAACAAGATATTCAATTAAATATTGATGGAAAAATCAATCTTGAAAATGGCTTTGAAAATATTGAAGTTGACGCAAATATAGCAATTATATTAAACGAACAGTCCCCTATAAATATGGGAATTTTATATCAAAATGGAAACCTCTATGCTGATGTTTTAAATAATAAATTTTTTATTGAAACCGATAATCTTATTTCTTCAATTAAGCAAATTTTGACTTTAGTAAATGTTGAAATGCCTTCACTTGGTTTTGATTTGAATAGTTTGAGTCTTAATACTATTATGGGATTTTTTGCAACATATGAAGAAGTTGCTAATGATGATGGAACATTATCTTTAATTGTAAATTTACCTATTGGTGATAATTTAAAATTAAATCTTTTATGCTCTAGTGATTACACTTTAACTGGTATTACATTGCCTAATGTTAGTATTGAAGGAATTAATTTATCAGTAAACAGCAATTTATATTATCTTGAAAATGCAGATATTTCTATTGTTGATAATGAAGATTTTATTAATATTACAAACATCATTGACATCACTACTGGCGTTATTGATTTCGTAAAACAAGATACTATTGCTCTTGACTACGAAATTGATTATAATGATAGTTCTATTAATGGAAATATAAATCTTAATACTATTGACAAAACTGCAAAGATTGGGCTTAACTATCAAGGTGTAAATGTAAGCATTATATATATTGATGGAACTTTGTATTTTGAAGCATATAACATTTATGCAAAATTTAGTTTAAGTGAAATAGGAAATGTATTTGATTTAGTTGAAAAATACTTCAATGTTGATTTACCTAATGAACTTATTGCTAGCATAATCTCCGCTATTGAAAATGGTGATTTGGGTGGACTAACTAGCAATATTGAATTGCCTGCTATTGATTTAGGTTCTATTGATTTGTCTATTATTCAAAGTATTG
>CALVZG010000025.1 GCA_944372465.1 uncultured Clostridia bacterium | reverse complement strand
ATTAAAGCAAGAATGGAAATATTAGAAAATATTTTGCCAAGTCTAACGCTAAAATTTTTCAGTTCCATTTTTGCAAGAGAGGGGGTATTTGATTTTTGCATCTTGCCTCCTTAAAATCATTTTATGATAATCATAATCATGATTTTTAACAATATTTATTATTTTTAATATTTTATGTAAATATTATAAATTTATTTTAATTATTTGTCAAATAATCTAAATAAATAAAATATATTAATTTTTTATAATTTCAATTTCTATTCCAACAACACCATATTTATTAATGTCTTCTTTAGAATAATACTTTTCCATATCATTTGGATTAGCATTTTCATTTTTCTTATAACCGAGTTTTGTTTTGTCAAAATTCTTGTAAAGGTCGTAAAAATTATTATATTTATGTAAGTTCTTTATTTTGGCTTTTATCATTTCGTAATCATTGTTTTTATTGATAAAAAGCAAAATATCGTTTTTCTTTAAAATTTTGCGTTTTTCATCGTTTAGTCTCATCTCAATAGTCTTTTTACCGCTTTTTATACTTTCAAATGGCTCTTTATTTAAATGCATAACATATTTTTTACTGCCTTTAGCATAAATATTCTGATTTTTAATCCAAAGATAGCAACCTTCCATATTTTCTGGAATATGTTTAAAACCGCATTTTTTATAAAATTCGATATATCCATTTGTTGGCAAAAGTTCTAATAAAAATTCATCACAATATTTATTTACATATTTTTGCAAGTTGTTTAATAGATAGTTTATCATAGCTTTGCCTATACCTTTACTTTGAAAATCTGGATGAACAATTACATCAGTTAATAAGCCATGAGAATAATTATCTCCAACAATTCTAGCAATTCCTACAACTTTATTATCTTCAATAGCAGAAACTTTAAATAAAGAATTATTTAAAGATTTTTTAATAATTTTATTATCAAGAATTTTCCAACCAACCTTTAGATGTAACGATTGAAAATCTTTAAAGTTTATTTTATTTATAAATTCCATATTTACTCCTTTTAGATAATATATCAAAAAACTTAACATAAAGCAAAAAATAAACAAAAAAATAAAAAAAATATAAAAACAAAAATATAAAGTAATTTACAATAAAATGCCAAAGATGTTTATTTTTTATCTAACATATAATTCATTTGGAATACATTAATATTTCGCTTGATTTTTTAATGATTGTTGATATATAATAATTGATATTGATGAAGGAGCTACAATGGATAAAAATTATACACCTGAATTATTCGAGAGTGAAATTTATAAAAAATGGTTAGATAAAAATTATTTTAGAACTGACCCTGATAATAGAGAGCATTATTCAATAGTTATGCCACCACTTAATGTAACAGGGAAAGCACATATTGGTCATGCACTTGATAACACAATTCAAGATATTTTAATTAGAACAAAGAGAATGCAAGGTTTAAATACTCTTTGGGTGCCGGGAACAGATCACGCCGCAATAGCAACTGAACAAGTTTTAGTAAAAGATTTAAAAAGAAATGGGCTTTCAAAAGAGACAATAGGAAGAGAAGAGTTTTTAAAACGAGGTTGGGAGTGGTATGGGAAATACACTCATGTTATTTGCGACCAATTAAAGAAGTTAGGTGTGTCTTGTGATTGGTCAAGACTAGCATTTACCATGGACGAGAACTTAAATAGGGCAGTAAGACATGTTTTTTGTCAGTATTATAATGAAGGATTAATTTATAAGGGGAAACGAGTTGTTAACTATTGCCCAAGTTGTAAAACAACAATATCAGATAATGAGAATGTTCATATAGACCAAAATACATATCTTTGGTATATAAGATATCCGTTTGCAGATGGAAGCGGTGAGGTAACAGTTGCAACAACAAGACCAGAAACTTTATTTGGTGATACAGCGGTGGCGGTAAATCCAAATGATGAAAGATTTAAAGGACAAGTTGGAAAAGATTTAATTTTACCTCTAGTAAATAAAAAGATAAAACTTATAGCAGATGATTATTGTGAAATGGGATTTGGAACAGGGGCGGTAAAGATAACCCCAGCGCATGACCCTAATGACTATGAGGTAGGACTTCGCCATAATCTTGAAGTTGTTAATTGTATAGACGATGACGGGAAATTGACTAGCATTGCAGGTCAGTTTGCAGGAATGGATAGAATTGAAGCAAGACCATTAATAGAAAAAGCACTAATAGAGGGCGGATATTTAGTAAAAAAGGAAAGATACAAAAATCAAGTAGGAACATGCGAAAGATGTGGTTGCTTTACAGAGCCAAGAATTTCTACTCAATGGTTTGTAAAAATGAAAGACCTAGCCCGTCCAGCAATAGAAGCAGTAAAGAAAGGGACATTAAAATTTCATCCAAAGCGTTATGAAAAAACATATTTAAATTGGCTAGAAAATATTCAAGATTGGTGTATATCTCGTCAAATTTGGCTTGGTCATAGAATACCTGTATTTACTTGTTCACATGGTCATACATTTGCAAGTGAAGAGTTCCCTGAAAAATGTCCTGTTTGTAATGACACAAATTTACAACAAGATAATGATGTGCTTGATACATGGTTCTCATCAGCACTTTGGCCTTTCTCAACACTTGGTTATCCAAATAAGACAAAAGACCTAGAGTATTATTATCCTACTTCTACATTAGTAACAGGTTATGATATTATTACATTCTGGGTTTCAAAGATGGTTTTTTCAGGACTAAAATTTATGGGAGAAGTTCCATTTAAAGATGTAGTCATTCATGGACTTGTACGCGACATACATGGAATAAAAATGTCTAAACATTTAGGTAATGGTGTAGACCCAATAGATATGATTGAAAAATATGGTGCAGACGCCTTAAGATTAAGCCTAATCAATGGAATGAGTATGGGAACTGATATTAAATATGGCGAAGAAAAGGCAAAAGACGCAAAAATATTTATCAATAAATTATATAATGCTAGCAAATTTGTTTTACAAAACATTCAAGATATAAAAATTGAAGATATAAATAAACTTAAATTCCAAGAAAAAGATAAGTGGATACTTTCAGAACTTGATAAACTTATAAAATCGGTAAATAAAAATGTAGAAAAGTTCGCATTAGGCGTAGCAACAAGCAATTTAATAGAATTCACAGTATCAAAGTTCTGTGATTGGTATATAGAATTGAGTAAGGTTGATTTATATGGAAGTGATTTAGAAAAGAAATCAAAAACACAAAATGTTTTAAAATATGTGCTTGAAAATCTACTTATTATTTTCCATCCATTTATACCATTTGTTACTGAATATATCTATCAAGAATTACCTAATAATCAAAATACAATTATGTATTGCTCATATCCTAAAAAGGTTGAAGTGAAAGGTCTTAAAAATAATTTTAATCAAATTATTAATATAATTAAAGCAATAAGAAATGCAAGAGCAGAATTTAATGTTCCAGATAATCGTAGAACTTTGATATACTTAAAGCAAGAAGATGAAAATAAAGTTTTAAAAGAAAATTTACAAGAAATTGCGAAACTCGCATACGGAACTGAATGTAAGATTATAACAGACGAGCCTAAAGAAAAATGTACATCAATAATATGTGGAGATATAAAAGTATATTTACCAATGGGGCAGTTAGTCGATAACGAAAAAGAGAAAGAAAGAATAACAAAAGAAATAGAAAGGTTAAACTTTGAAATAGCACGCTCAACTAAAATGTTATCAAATCAGGGATTTATAGCAAAAGCACCGAAAGAGTTAGTAGAAAATGAAAAGGAAAAACTTGAGAATAATAAGTCTTTGCTTGAAAAAATGCAAAAAGAATTGAAAAATTTGTAGAATAAATCAAAATTTAAGTTTTAAATAAAAAATCTTATGGTAAATCCATAAGATTTTTTAATATTTTCAAATGCGTTAAAAATACATTAGTTTTATCTTAATTTAAAAAAAAGTGTTAAATTGTATCAGTTTAAAAATAGTTATATTTTTTTTATTTATTCATCTTTTGAAAAATAACCTATACCATAACATTTTGCACCAACATGAGAACCAACGACACAACCAATCTCGCCAACTACTACTTCTTGATTAGGAGCAAGCAAAGGAGAAATTTTTGTTTTAAGTTTTTCAGCACCTTCTGGCAAATCAGAATGTACAATATAAAAAGAATGATTTGTATCCATATTTTTTATTTTATCTATTATAAAATTTTCTGCTTTAGCAAGTCCTGCACACTTTGCAATATTCAAAACTTTACCATTTTCGATAGAAACAATAGGTTTAACATTTAAAAGAGTTCCCATTATAGCACCGGTTGAAGAAAGTCTACCGCTATTTTTTAAATATTTAAGGTCATTAATAATGGCGTAAATATGTATATTTTTTCTTAATCTATAAAATTCTTCTTTAATTTTTTCTATATCTTGGCATTTTTCAATAAATTTGCATAGTTCTATGATAATAGCCCCTTGTCCAAGTGTTGTAGATGCACTTTCTTCAATAAAGACATTTTTCATACCTAAATTTTCAGCAGCCATTTGTGCTTGAATTTTTGTTTGACTCATTTCCATAGAAATAACGATAGTTATAATAAAAACATCATCTTGATTGACATAAGGTTTATAGAAATTTTCAAATTTATAAGAGTTAGGCATGGCAGTTTTAGGGATAAGACCTGTTTCTTTCATTTTTTTATAAAATTCACGAGTTTCAAGTCCTTCTGGATAGAGTTCATCTCCAAACATAACTTCAATAGGAATAATAGTTATATCATATTTTTCCATATATTCCTTTGGGATATCACAAGAAGCATCTGCAACAATTTTGAATTTCATTTTTCCTCCAACTAAAAATATTTAAAACTTTTATATCTATTTGTATATTATCAAATTTTATAAAATAAGTAAAGTAAAAATAAATTTTTTTTAAATTTTTAGAAATTTTTAAAAAATGCTTGATTTTTAAAAAACTATATAATATAATAGTTGCATTAAAAGAACGCATTGTTCTTTTATAAAAATAATGTTGCGGAGGAGATATGAAGAAGATAGACGAGAGCAAACTTGAAAATATTCTTGAATTTATTAAGGTCTATCAAATTGAAAACGGCAGAAGTCCAACATATCGAGAAATTATGAAAAGACTAAATATAAATAGTTTGTCGCAAGTAAATAGATATGTTTCCCTTCTAGTTGATTTGGGGAAACTAAAGAAAGATAAACAAGGCAAAATAGATATCTCCTATAATTTTAACCTTAGCCAGTCTATATTAGCCCCTATAGTAGGCGAGGTTAGATGTGGTCAGCCAATATTTGCACAAGAAAATATAGAATCAATCTACCAACTTCCAACAGAAATTTTTGGCAAAGAAAATATTTTTCTTTTGCATGCTAGAGGTGATAGCATGGAGGGTGTAGGAATACGCGATGGAGATATTTTGGTAGTAAAGAAATGTGAAAGTGCAGAAAATGGTGATATAGTGGTTGCACTTATTGATGATTCTGCAACGGTAAAGACATTTTATAAGAAAAAAGATTATATTGTGCTTCATCCAGAAAATGAGAAATATAATGATATTATCACAAAAGATGTCAAGATTTTAGGAATAGTCAAAAAGTATATTCATAGTCTATAAGGAGGCAGAGTTTGAAACTTAAATTATATTGTCCTCATTGTGGTAGATGTTTAGGGGAATGTATGGGCTCTGATGATACAAGTAACTGTCGAATACTCATAAATAAACCCTATAAGATAAAGAGAAAATGCTTTATACATAATATGAAGTGTTTAAAATGTAAGAATGAGGTATATATAGTAATGGAATTTAAAGATTAAGCCATAATTAAAATAAAAAAAGATGGCAGTAAATATTGAAAATTATAAAAAAGAAATTTAAAATAATAATAAGCTTTTAAAAGCATTCAGCGAACCTAGCGTTCCAAAAACAAAGTTTAAAAATTTAAGATATTTTTTAGTATCTAAAATGTTTTTGGAAAACTAGGTTTTTTTGATAGCGAGAATTAAATAAAATTGCATTTATAAATAAATTTTTCTATAATTTTTAAATTTTGTTTTATTTTAATCAAATATTTCAACAT
>CALVZG010000024.1 GCA_944372465.1 uncultured Clostridia bacterium | reverse complement strand
TGCAATTTTTTTCTAATATTACTTAAAATTAAAAGACTTATTTCCGTTTTTATATTTTAATCCTGAAATAAGTCTAGTAATCTAACGTTTTTTTTCTAAACCTGCATTTAGTCTAAAAATTTACGATTTTTTTAATTTCTCTAAAGATTTATAACTCATTTTTTTAAATATTTCATAAAAATTAATTATTTTTTACAAAAAGTACTTGCAAAAGCAATAAAAACATATTATACTTAAATAGTCTTATTCATTAAGACAAGTGCCTGCCCAAGTGGCGGAATAGGTAGACGCACAGGACTTAAAATCCTGCGGGTGTTAAAACCCGTGCCGGTTCAAGTCCGGCCTTGGGCACCATCTTGAATTTTAAAACTCGAAAAGAGTTTTTTTATTTTAAAAAAAATGATTCCTATATTTTTATAATTATGTTAAAATGAATATAAGGAGTAGAACTTATGAAAAATTTTAAATTAGGAAGTAAAGAAGAGATAATTAAAATATGGAAAAATATAGAAGTGGAAGCAAATGAAAACCCATATATATTAACATTGTTCTTAACAACAAAAAGATTAGTATTATTAAAAGATGTAAATAAAGAACTTGAATTTAATGATTTTTTAGCATCTAGAATGGTTGCCATTCCTGAAAATTTAGAAGTAGTTTTTGATTTGGAATTAGAAAAAGTAAAAGAAATAACATATAAACAAGGAATAAATAAAATAACTTTTAAAGAGAATGATAATACGTTAAAATTATATTGTGAGAATATTACAAAATTTATAAAATAATAGGAGAGAAGTATGTCAAAAATAGTAGATGAGTTAAAAAGAGAATATAAAGAAACGAAAAAAAGTAGCTTACTAGTTTATTTTATTCTCCGTTTTTTAGTTATATTATGTTTAATAAGACAAATTATATTAGGACATTTAGATAGTGCTCTGTTATGTATTTTATCATTATTTTTACTTTTGTTACCCATTATTATTCAAAGAAAATTAAAAATTACCTTACCAAACACTTTAGAAGTAATTATTTATATCTTTATTTTTGCTGCAGAAATACTAGGTGAAATCTATAATTTCTATGGACATATAGCAAATTGGGATTTAATGCTCCATACTTTAAATGGCTTTTTATGTGCAGCGATTGGTTTATCTTTAATTGATTTATTAAACAACAACAGCAAAAAAATAAGTTTATCTCCCTTATATGTAGCTTTAGCCTCTTTTTGTTTTAGTATGACAATTGGAGTATGTTGGGAATTCTTTGAATATGCTGCCGATAAAACAACATTAGTGGATATGCAAAAAGATAAATTAGTAACAACGATCACATCCGTAGAATTCGATCCAAATAAAAGCAACAAAGCTGTAAAAATAAAAGATATTGGTAAAACGGTTTTATACGATTCAAACAATAACGAAATTAGAACAATTGAGGATGGTTATTTGGATATCGGTCTAAATGATACAATGGAAGATTTATTTGTCAATTTTATTGGGGCTACCACGTATTCAATCTTAGGTTATTTCTATATTAAAAATCGTGATAAATATAAATTAGCAAGTAAATTTATTATTACCAAAGAAGACTAAAATAGCAAAACGTTTTTAAAATTTGTATCAGTAAACGGAATTAATTAATTTCTTTTCGAGTCATAAAAATAAGGATTAAGCGTACTCTTTACTAGAGGTGTTTAATTTGAAAAAAATATTAATCATGATACTTGTCTTTTCTTTTTTTATTCCTGTTGTAAATGCGGAAGGAGATTCTCTTAATTTAAGTAGTGAAAGTGCAATATTAATGGATGCAGAAAGTGGAAAAATATTATATGAGAAAAATACTCAAGAAAAGTTGCCAATGGCAAGTATGACCAAAATTATGAGTATGCTTCTCATTATGGAAAATATAGAAAATGGATCATTAAAATATGATGATAAAGTTTTAATTAGTGAAAATGCAAGTGGTATGGGTGGATCACAAGTATTTTTACAAGCAGGAGAAGAGTATACGGTTGATAATTTATTAAAATGTATTGCTATTGCTAGTGCAAATGACGCAGTTGTAGCTATGGCTGAAAAAATAAGCGGAAGTGTCGATGCTTTTGTAGAACTTATGAACAAAAGAGCAAAAGAATTAGGTCTTGAAAATACTCACTTTGCTAATCCTCATGGCTTAGATAACGAAAATCATTATTCTACAGCATTTGATATGGCCTTAATGGCAAAGGAGTTATTAAAACATGAAGAAATCTTAAAATATACATCAATTTATGAAGATTATTTAACCAAACCAGACGGATCTCAAATATGGTTAGTAAATACCAATCGATTAGTACGTTTTTATGATGGAGTAGATGGACTAAAAACAGGGTATACGACAGAAGCAGGTTATTGCTTAACGGCAACAGCTAAGAAAAATGATTTGCGTTTAATTAGCGTCGTTATGAAATCTCCTAGTGCTGAAGAAAGAAGTAGTGATACATCAACGCTTTTATCTTATGGTTTTAACTCTTTTAAAAGTAATATCATTTATAGTAAAGAGAAATCTTTAGGAACAATTATGGTAGAAAAAGGAAAAGTAAAAGAAATTGAAGTTTATTTAAAAGAAGATGCTACCGAAATATTAAGTGTAACAGAAAAACCAACAAATTATTCATTTAACATTAAAGTAGACAAAATAACAGCTCCAATAAAAGCAGGAACAATTGTTGGAACTGCCGAAATTATCGATAGCAATGGCAATATAATCGATGAAGTAGAAATAATTGTAAAAGAAGATATTGAAAAAGCTGGATTTTTAGATTATTTAAAACAAAGTTTTAAATTTATTACAAGTGGAATATAGTCAAGATTATCTTGACTTTTTAAATTTTTAAATAAAGGAGAAGTATATGCGAAAAAGACATAATACATTAACAGATAATATTTTTAGAAATAGTAAATATATAAAATCATTAGAACAAAAATTAAATTTAAAAAATTTTCGAACAACATTTAAAGAACAATATAATATCATGCTTAATGTTTTTAAAACATTAATATTAATAAATAATATTCTTTTTGCCGATAGTAACAAAAATATTTATGACAAAAAAATTGAAATATTAGATCTTTTAACAATCATTTTATATGGAAGTTTGGATAGTAATAATGTAGAGACAACCAAATATCAATATAGTACTCGCACAATTAAAAAGCTAATTGATCGTTATACTAGGCATCTTTTTATAAAATATATAGAATGGTATGAATATTTAAACTATTTAAATAAGCTTACTTTAATAAAAAATGAAGTTGAAAAAGAAATGAATTATTTAGAAAGCATTGATTTTGATAATATCAAAAAATCTGGCTTTAGTTATAAAAAAAATAAAATTAACCATTATAGAATATACGTGAGTAAGTTTGATTATCTATATTATAATCAAAAAGAAGAAATAAAAAAATATAGAAATACTTTTTATGATTTATATGGTATTCATGTGAAAAGAAAAGATATCTACTTCATACATAAATTAATAGCATATGCAAATAATGGCATTGTAAAATTAATTTATAAATATAAAATAAAAAGGTTTAACTTAACTTTAAAATCTTTAGCAAGTGATTTCTTTACAGCGTACTTAGAAAATTTAGATATTAAAATAGAGGACAAATATAATTTTGGGTTAGGAAGCAAAATATTTATAAAAGAATTTAAAAATACAAGAAATATTATAAAAAATAATATAAAAGATAAAAATATTTTAAATATTAGCAACTTATCATTAGATGAATTTACTGCTAATTATGATTTGTATTTTTTCTATATAAATATGAGAAATATGATACATATAAATTCTTATCAATCAGATTTATTAAATAAAATAATGAAAGATTTAAAAGAAATATTTATTTTATTATATAATAATATATTACTTGTAACAGATGAAAAAGCACTTCATCGAGCTTTTATGAAAATACAAAAAGTTATTAAAAGAAATCAAAATATATTTGAAAGATTAAGTTAAATATTTCTATCAAACTCTTTCTTTTTTTATAATTTTGCTTTATAATTAAGACATGCAGGAATGGCGGAATCGGTAGACGCGCTACTTTGAGGGGGTAGTGAATTTTCATTCGTGAGAGTTCAAATCTCTTTTCCTGCACCAAATAGTGATTTGAAGCAACTGACAGGATAAATTCATAAAATCGTAAAAAGAACTATACAGATAAAATTTTAATAATTTCTTTTTCAAAATTAGTATTTAATAGAAACCGAATTGAGTTCATACTTAATTTGGTTTTTTCTTTATAATTCTTTAATAAAGCTAAAGCAAATTTTCTTATTATATTAAGATTTTTTTGAGT
>CALVZG010000023.1 GCA_944372465.1 uncultured Clostridia bacterium | reverse complement strand
AAATAACATTGCCTCACAATATAGCAAGAATTGTGTTGCTTGAACAGATTTACCGAGCATTTATGATAAATAGTGGAGGTAAATATCATAAATAAAAATTCACCAACTTTTAAGGTGAATTTTTTATAATAAGTTAAAAAATAACATTGAAAAAAGACAACCCACAAATAATGTCATTAAAATTAAAATTGATATATTTCTATACATTTTTCACCTCTAATGTGTTTTTTTTATATAAAATATAACCTGCCTCGAAAGCCAATTTTTAAGAGCCTTAAAAATTGAAAACTTAACAGTTTTAAAAGCAAAAGCTTTTGCTTCCTCGGCATAAAAAAGGCAAACTAATTCACTACGATAGACAAATTTCTTGCAAACTTTTTTTAAATTTGTGAATAAAATTGAAATAATGCTTATATAATATAGCTATTCTCTAAAATCTCTATCATCAAAATGTTCGTTAAACAAACCTTTTGATTTGTAAGAATGAGGATACTCTTTATCATAATCATCATATCTCATATGTGGTTCTCTACTAGATTCAACATTTAAACTATTAGAAAAAGCATCTTCTTCTCTTTTTCTTTCATCATCTTCATTTCCCATTTTTTTAATGTTTTTAGCAAGGTCCTTTTTATTTCTCCTAGAGAAAACAGCAATAGTCCCTTTGCCTTTAATCATTTTAAAAACAAGAAATAAACTGGCCACTCCAACAATCACATATATAATTCGAGAAAATATGCTTGCTTGATATCCAAAAATTCCAGCCACAAAGTCATATTGCAAAAGACCAATCAAAAGCCAATTTATACAGCCAAGAATAGTTAAAATAAAAGAGATAATCGTCAACATAATAAAACCTCCAACATTAGTTTAGGCAATTTATTTATTTTAATTCAGTAAGATAAAAAATAATTTGAGAATAAAAAACTTTTATGAAAAAGGTCAAAAAACTTGACTTAAAAATAAAAAATTTGTATAATTTATCGAAAACTTAAAAGGAGTTCTAAATATGGTACATTTATTAACAGTAGAAGGTAAAAAACAACTAGAAGAGAAATTAAACTATTATAAAACCGTAAGAAGAGTAGAAGTCAGCAAAAAGATAGGCGCAGCAAGAGAATTTGGTGATCTATCAGAGAACTCTGAATATGATGCGGCAAAGGAAGAACAAGCACAAGTAGAAGCAGAAATCCGTGAAATGGAGGATATTCTTTTAACATGCCAAATTATAGATACAAAAGAAGGCACAACAGATAAAGTTAGTATAGGTTCAACCGTCAAACTTTATGACGAAGAATTTGACGAAGAATTACAATATAAAATTTTAGGTTCTACCGAAAGTGATCCAGCAAATGGTATAATTAGCAATATTTCACCTGTTGGTTCAGCACTTTTAGGTCATAAAAAAGGTGATGTAGTTAAAGTAAAAATGGAAGGCGGGGAAATAGCATATAAAATCCTTTCAATTAAATAATTAAATATATTTAAAAATAGTAATATTTTATAAAAGATGTTAAAAAATATTATAATCTTAAAAATATAAAATAATATAATTGTGCGATATTTAGCACAATTATTTTTCTTTTAATCATATTTATTAATTTTTAGTCTTTTTTTGATAATTTTTTCATAATTATATGTAACAAATTCTTGCAAAAAGAAAATTTTTATAGTATAATTGATATATAAATAAAGTTTGGAATTTAAGATATGATGTTTAAAAATTCAGTTAGATTACTGTGTGTAAATTTTGACAAAGTATGGAAACTTCTTGTTTACCATATTTTGTCTATTGGAGTTTTTATTGCTTTGCTTGCAGTTTTTTATAATCAATATATTGACGCAGTAAATATGGCATATAATCAATCTAATCTCACAGCATTTTTAGAAACAGGCACGCTTTATGGTTCTTCAATTGCTGGAGGGCTTACAGCAGTAGCAGATTTTGTAATCTTATTTTTTAAAGAAATTTTTACCAATGTAGGAATCGGAATATATTTTTGCATTATCACTTTTATAGTTTTCCCAATTCTTTTAAATATTGGTAAAATAGTAACCTGTGAAATGATGTATGGATATATGTCCTCTTGTCAAAAACAAAGTTTTACAGGAACATATTTAAAAACCTTAAAAACATCATTAAGTTATTCAATAGTTAAAGTTTTTTATGCAATTCCTTTTAACTTTTTGATAGTGCTTAGTATGTGGGGTTTAACTCGTGTAAATAATCCTATATTTGATTATATCATGCCTTTTGCATTTGTAATAGTTCCATCTTTATTTATGGCTTTCAAAGAAACATTTAATTCTGGTTGGGCTCCAGCAATGGTTGTTTATAATCAAAATGTATTTAAGTCTTTTATGACAGGAATGAGAGCAGTATTAAGAAGAGGGGCAAGAGTATTTTCAACAGCCTTTATCATCTTTCTACTTGCGATTGTTTTGTCAATGGTTCTTGGATTATATTCTATTATTATCATTTTACCTATAATATCACCTTTGATACATGTTTTTGAAATGGTAATGTTTTTCTCAAGTCAAGGTATGAGATTTTATGTGGATAATGATGTAATTTTAACACCAAAAAAGCTTGAAGAAGTTGATAAAATAGATGATGCAAAATTCATTTTATAATCGTTGTTAAATTATGTTGATTTATAAGCCAAATGGGGACAAGAAAGAAAATTTTGAAATTAATTTCAAAATTTTAGTTTTGTAAAACAAAACTGCTCATTTCATTCGCGCTTTCTTGTCTTAAAATCACTTCGCTATAGTGTAATCAAACAAAAATATGTTTATATAATGGTTTTAAAAATAAATCATGTAAACAAAACTACAATATCTAGTTTCAGTTTGATGCTATTTAAAATAATAATTACAAAAGAAAAAATATTGGTTGATTTTCAAACCATAATGTTTTTAATGATTTTAATTTTAAAAGGAGAAATATATGAATAACAACAAATTAAAAATCACCTTTTTAGGCGGTGTAGGTGAGATAGGAAAAAATATGACTGCCTTTGAATATAATGACGAAATAATAATTGTAGATGCAGGGTTAACTTTCCCAGATGACGACCTTCCAGGAGTGGACATTGTTATACCCGATATAACATATTTAATAGAGAATAAAAACAAAATAAAAGCACTACTTTTAACTCATGGTCATGAAGATCATATAGGAGCAGTACCGTTTTTATTGCAACAAATTAATGTCCCAATTTATGGTACAAGACTTACACTTGCACTTGTAGAAAATAAGATGAAAGAATATCCAAAAATAAAATATAAAGCAATATCAGTCAAACCTAAAAATGTATTAAAAATAGGTTCTTTTTCAGTAGAATTTATAAAAGTAAGTCATTCAATAGCAGGTTCACTTGCTTTTTCAATAACAACTCCAGTTGGGACAGTGGTTCATACAGGAGATTTTAAAGTAGATTATGAACCCATTGACGGAGTAATGACTGATTTGCCAAGACTTGGAGAAATAGGAAGAAAAGGCGTAAATTTATTATTATGCGAAAGCACAAATGTATGCCGTAAAGGGTATTCAATGAGCGAGAAGTCTGTTGGAAGAACTTTAGATGAAATAATTAAAAATCACGCAAACAATAGAATTATTGTAGCGACATTTGCTTCCAATATTCATAGAATGCAACAAATAATGGATATAGCCGAAAAATATAAAAGGAAGATAGCCTTTACAGGCCGAAGCATGATAAATGTAAGTGAGGTGGCAATGAAAATTGGAGAACTTACATTTAATCGTGAAAATATAGTAGACCTTGAAAAAGTAGATAAACTTGATGATAAAGAAGTTTTAATAATGACAACAGGAAGTCAAGGCGAACCAATGAGTGCATTAACAAGAATGGCAGCGGGAGAATTTAAAAGTGTTAAAATAAGACCAAATGATTTAGTAATTCTTTCAGCATCGCCAATCCCGGGGAATGAAAAAAATGTATACAATGTAATAAACGCATTATATAAATTAGGCGCAGATGTTATATATGATGAATTGGCAGAAGTTCACACTTCAGGTCATGCGTGTCAAGAGGAACTTAAATTAATGCATAGTTTAGTTAAACCAAAATTTTTCGTACCAATTCATGGAGAATATAGACATCTTAAAACTCATAAAGAATTAGCAATGACATTAGGAATGGAAGAAAGAAATATATTATTACCAAGTATAGGAATGCAAATAGAATTAGGAGTAAATTCACTGAAAGAAGTAGGGTATGTTAAAGCAGGACAACGCTTAGTAGATGGAATGGGAATAGGCGACATGGATAGTAATGTGTTAAGAGAGCGTAAACAGTTGTCAGAAGATGGTATATGTGTGGTTTGCGTAAATATAAACAATGTTGCTGGAGAAATTACCAATGAACCTTTTATAATTACAAGAGGAGTAGTTTATGCAGACGAACAAGAAAGTTTTGTTCAAGATGCTAAAGCAAGTATAATTGCCTCACTTAAAGAAACTGACCTTCGAGGAGTTGAGCCTTCAGTGATAAGGGCATCTTTAAAAAGAAATTTATCAAATTTCATTTTTAGAAGAACAAAACGCCGTCCTATGATTTTAACAATAGTTACTCTTGATTAGTCAAAAAGGTGGGACTATGCAAGAGTTAAAAGATTATGCCCTTGTCAATTATATTCCAATAATAAGGGATAATACAGCAAAAAAATTAATTGAAATTTGCAAAGAAACAAATCCAAAAAAAATATTAGAAATAGGCACAGCGATAGGATATTCAGGAATAATAATGTTAAAAAATTGTAATGGGAAGTTATATACAATAGAAAAAGATGACTTAAGAGCCCAATTAGCAAATGAAAATTTCAAAAAATTTGGTTTTGCAAATAGAGTAAATTTATATGAAGATGATGCTTTAAATGTTTTAAAAAAATTAGATGAAGAAAAAGAACATTTTGATTTAATTTTTTTAGATGGTGCAAAGGGACAATATATAAAATACTATCCATATATCAAAAATTTATTAAATGTTGGAGGAATATTATTTGCAGATAATGTATTTTTGCATGGACTTGTTAAAAGCGAAGAAAAAATACCTCATAAAAGTCGTACAATGGTGGTAAATTTAAGAAAATTTATTGACGCTTTAAAATCTGATGAAGAATATAAAACAACATTTTATGATATAGATGATGGCTTTAGTATAAGTAAAAAAATATAAAACAATAGGAAAAGTAAACTATTGTTTTATTTTTTTTGTATTATTTGTGTTTTTTATTATTTTTTGATACAATATAGATATATGACTTTTGAAGAAAATATAATAAAATTTTTGCAAACTAATGCAAGTGTAGGTTGGATATCTTTATTTCAAATTATTACCTTATTTGGAAGTTATCTAGGCTTTATTATAATCTTTTGTATACTTTTTTTTAAAGAAAGAAAATTAAGTTATGCCTTTGCTATTACTTTTGTTATTGCTTCAGTTATTAATCAAATTTTAAAATTAATAATTGCTAGAGATAGACCTTTTGTTAATAATTATGAAATTATAAATTATGGAGGTGAAGATGGTTACAGTATGCCTTCAGGACACAGTGTTTGTGGTGGTCTATTTGCAACATTTATGATATATTCATTAATTAAACAATCTAAATATAAATTAACTAAAATATTAGGTACAATTTTTTGGGTAATCTTTCCATTTTTAATAGCATTTTCAAGAATGGTTTTAGGTGTCCATTATTTAAGTGATACGCTTGTTGGAATTGTTATTGGAGTAATATCTGCAATTATAGGAATAGTTATCTATAATTTTGTAACAAATAAGTTTTTAAATAAAAACAATAATAATCATCAATTGTAAATGTTTATTATTAAAAGGCTTTGCTCGGAAGATAATTTTAAAATAAATTTTAAAATTGCAAATTGCTAAAGCAATTTACTTTTGGTTTCCAAAATCTTCCTCGCTTTTCACTATCAAACTGCATCTCTACGAAAGAATTTGTAAAATGATTAGGCTTATTGCTTTAAAATATTAATTAAATATGTTATAATATAAAAGATTAATAATTAAAAAAAACTTTCTTTTTAATAAGAAAGCAATTAGGAGAAATATGGACGAAATCTTTTCAGTTATTACAAATAATGAAGACGAAACAATGCTAGTAGCCGATAAACTTGCACAAACTGTAGGTAAAGGCGTAGTGTTTACTTTAGAAGGAGATTTAGGAGCGGGAAAAACCCATTTTGTAAAAGGATTTGTTAGAGGTTTGGGAAGTAAAAGTTTGGTTACAAGTCCAACTTTTACATTACTCAATGTGTATGAAGGAGGGAAGTATCCCGTCTATCATTTTGATATGTATAGACTTTCATCAAAGGAAGAGGCAGAAGAATTAGGTTTCAATGAATATTTTGATTTAAAGAATTTAGATGGAATTGTTTTAGTTGAATGGCCAAATCAAGTAGAAGGATTAATAAATTGTCCACATATAGACATAAAAATAGAGAAGTTAGATGGAGATAAAAGAAAGATAATCGTAGGGAGTAAATCATGATAGCAATTTCGACTGCATATAAAGAAGCATTAATTGCAATAGATATAAACGGCAAAAAAGTTTTTAAATCAATGGATGCAAATTGTAAACATTCAGAAAACTTGTTGTTAAATATAGATAAAATGCTTGATAGTATAAAGCAGAGTTTGAAGGACAATGATGCGATTTCAGTAGTGATAGGACCTGGTTCATTTACAGGCATAAGAATATCAATAGCACTAGCAAAAGGTCTTATAAGTGGGATTGGTCAAAATTGGAATATAATAAATCTTACAACCTTTGATTTAATGGCATATTCTTATATAAAAAACAATGTTGTGAATCAAGATTTTTATTGTATAATCAATGCTTTAAGTGGGTTATACTATATTTGTAAATATAATAAATTAGGTGAGAAAATAAGCGAAGAAAAACTAATAGATAGCGAAGAATTTTCTTTAATAAAAGAGGATAAAATATCCTTACAAGAAGAAGATTTGACAGATAAGAAAGTTCAGCCATCACCAGAAGAATTGCTAGAATTAAGCAAAATTAAAGCGAAGGAAACCAAGAATTTAGGGAATGTGCAATTATTACCTCTATACTTGAGAAAAAGTCAAGCAGAAAATGATTTGATTAAAAGTGGCAAAAAATAATCACAAAAAATTAATTAAAAAAATATATAAAAATTAAAAAATTAATAGACATTTTTATCATATATATGTATAATGTGTAAAGCGAAATAAATAAAAATGTTTTGCAATCTTAAAAATAGAATTTTATTTTAAGGAGTAATTATGAAAAAACCAGTTTATATTAGATGTCCAAGATGTGAACTTAATTATATACAAAAAAAGGATAAATATTGTTCTGTTTGCAAAGCAGAAATGGAAGCAAAGAAAGATTATGTAGATGATATTGATTTAGAACTTTGTCCAATTTGCAGAACAAACTATATTCAACCAGATGAAATTATGTGCGCAAGTTGTTTAAAAGAGCATCAAAATGAAGATGGGGAACTTAATAATGATTGGGAAGACTATATAGTCAGAGATGACCAAGATGATATCATGACAGTTGATGATGAGACGGGAGAGATGGCTTCAGTAAATGATATAACAAAATCAAGTTTGTTAGATGATGATGACATATCTCCAGATATAGATTTTGATGATGAAGAAGATGAACTTAACTTTGATGATGAAGATTTTGATGACGACGAAGATGACGATGAAGATAACGACGACGATGAAGATAACAACGATGATGATTATGACTATGATGACGATGATGATGACTAATAAATAGAAAATAAATTGAAAAATAAATTTAATAGTTTTGTACTACTAAAAAATAAAAGAACTTTATCAATTATGATAAAGTTCTTTTAAATTATAAAATAACTACCACTTGCGAAAATTAAAAAAATTTTTTTGCTCTATTATTTATTATAAAATACAAAAATAGTTATAAAATACAAAAGTAATCGTTTAGTTTAACTAACTAACTAACAATAAAGAAGTATGTTTTTTGCCTATTATCGCTTGTTTTTGATAAATCTAATGTTTTAACAGCAAATCAAATGGTTTTATCTAAATTATTTTTTATTTTTTAAAATGTATTATAGAATAATTTTGTTAATCACTTATTTTATTTATTAAAATATTTTGTCGTTTAAAATAATAAAAACCACCTAACATGGTGGTTTTTATAGTTTAATGAAAATCAGTAGACTTTAATTTATTTTTTTGTTAATTATTATCTTGCTTATCATTATTTTCTTGAATTTGTTGTGCTTTTATATCTTTAAGTTGTTCTTTATAAGCTCTTTTCTCTTTTCTAAAAGCTTCATCTTCTTCTGCTACAATTTTTCTTTCTATAGAAAGTAAATATTCAGCAGACATCACAGTATCAATTTTTTCTTTTATAATATTGATTTTTTCATCAATTCTAATAATATTAAGGTTATAAGACTTAAGTTCTTTTTCCATTTCTCTAGAGATTTTTCCTTTATTATTTAATTGACTTGATTTAACAAATTCTTTATGTTCTTCTTCCATTCTGATTCTATCATTTTCAAGAAGTTTTTTAGCTTTCATTAAATCTGCAACTTCTTTATCTCTTCTCTTTTGAGCTTCAATTAATATAACATCGTGATTGATAGAAAGTTTTCTATCATAATTTTCTTTTTTAATTTTTTCAATTTTCTTTATCTTTATTTTTCTAAGAGCAAATCCTATTATAGCAACAATTATAGCAAGACCAAAAATTAAAGAAGGAATTAATAGCCAAGCAGAATTATCTGTTGTGTCATCAGTAGTAGAATCGTCAGATGTATCATCATCAGTTGAGTCATCTTCACTTTCGTTTTGATTTGCAATAAATGAAGTTTTTCCAAATGTTTGAGATAGAGAAGCATTTGTATATTCTGTTTCTTCTATAGAAGTAAAGTCAAGGTGAGTAATTAAAGCAAGTCCAAGTGTTTCATTACAATCTGAAACTAAAGTAAATGATATTGTAGGAGTTACAGCCTCAGTACATTTTAAATAGATACTATAATTTTTAAGTTGTCCAGCATTGACAATTTCTGTAATATCATCAAATCCTTCAATTGAAACAGAAACTCCATATTTACAATCATGTCCATCAGAATCTGCTTTATCTGCCCCAATATTAAAGATGGTTGCAAGGTCAAAAGTTAATTTATAGTAATTATCTGCTTCAAGAGAAAGGGTATAACTAGAAGTAAGAGTAGCATTGCAAGCATATTTAGTTTGGATAGCAAGATAATTTGAGTCTTCAATTTTCAAATCTTCGCCATAAGGATTGTTTTTACCACTAACAATACCAGCAGAAGCACAATCAATCTTATCATCTTCAGTTAAATTAGAATCGTAAATTGTGTCTACGCTTAAATTATATGCAGGTGATGAGGTTATATCACTAGAAGCTTCACCATTGACTGTTAAATTTAAATAATAGTCAGTCAAATCAGCTTTATAATAAGCGTTTTCAGAGTTGAAAGTTGCTTCATCAGATGTTTCAACAATAACATTATCTAGATAAACAAGGCCACCAACTTTATTATCTTCATCGCCAAGCGAAATTTTTAACTGAATGTTGTGAGAAACGGTTTCAGCGGTGTGGAAGTAAATTTCCATATTATCCCAGTTGCTATTACTTGAAATTCCATCTTGTGAAAATAATGTGATACCATTTTCGTCAATTACTTCAACTTTTATTTGAGAAGGATTAACATTACCAATACCATTTTGATTATAGAAATCAAAAGATAATTTATAATATGAATTACTTGAAAGACTATAACTAGATGAAGTGATAGATTGATAACTATTTTTACTATTATACATCATATAGATGTTGTTAGGGAAATCAATATCAGTATAGTTAAAAGGATTACCAGGATATATTCCAGCCCAACTATAATTATCATAGTACATTTCTCTATAAAGTTCAGGAGTATATAGATAAATCACGCCACTTTCATTATAGTTTTCATTTTCTATTTCGCTAGTCCAGTCTGAAGCAGTTATAGGATATGTCATACTATCACCACTAAATTCAGTAGAATTGAAATAAGAATTTGGTATAGATGAAGGAGTAGAGGAGAAAGAAAGTAACTCTAAACTATTAGAAGCAGCAGAGAAATCTTCATAATCAGCATATTCAACAGTTATATTATCAACAACAACACAACCAGTGGCTGAAGTAGAAGAATCTCCTAACCAAAGTTGAATATTTATAGAACTATCATAAAGAGAATGTCCTTTTAAATAAAATTCAACAGTTTGATAATCATTTGTGAAGTTATTATCTGTATTTGAAGAATAGCCACTAGTTTGTCCATTCTGCAAAGCAATGTATTGTTTTGAACTATCACTATCATTTTCATCATCAGTCAAGAAATTTGAGTAAAGATTGTAAATATTGTCATTTTCTTGTAATTTAATATAGAAAGAGCCATTAGATATTTCAGCAACTTTAATATTTACAGATATTTTATAGATACCATGTGCTTTAATGTCAAAGTCTTTAGATTGAACGCCAACATATCCACCATTTTCATCTGTGTATAAAAGCATTGCTTGTTTATTGTTGTAAGAGAGGTCATCACCGATATAAGTATAACCTGTCAAATCTTTAAAGTAAGAAGGTTGCATATTTCTTATGTCAGCAATGATGGCATGTCCATTTGAACTTTCAACTTTAGTCCAAGCATCTCCAAGAGTATTATAGGAATTAATTTCATCTTCAAAATTAAAATTATAATTACTAGTGTCAATTAAAGAACTTTTATTTTTTAAACCATCTACAAGAAAAGAATAAGTATTATGAAGGTCTTTATAATTGTCAACTCCAGTATATCCAAAATCAAAGCAAGATTCATAAAAAGCATTTTCAGAATATCTATTTACATTAATATCGTCAAAGAATACAACGCCTGTACTAGCAATATTGTCATTAGAACCAAGGTAGAGGTCTATAGTAACAGTTTGACTAGAGTCGCCTGTAGCAATAAAGATATAATATTCTTTCCAGATATTGGAAGTTATATTTTCTGTTCCAACTTCAATGGCATTTCCATCATTATCAACAAGCCCAGAAACATAAATAGAAGCAGAGGCACTTTCATCGCCATTAAGCATAGTTTTAACTGAAACAGAAAATCTATAATAAGAGTTAGCTTCAAGAGTAATAGAATTTGACCTATAACCTTTAGACGCATAAACATTAGTAGAATTTTCATTTTGCTTTGAATTTATCATTAAAATTCTGCTATCACTTCCTTTAGCATTAGGATTAGATTGAAGCATATAGATATTTTGATAAGTAGAGAATGTAGAAGTAGAACTATCTTCATCAGTAGTTGTGCCACTTCCTACATCAATAATCATACCTTTTGCATTAGATGTAGTTTCAATAGCCTCCCACCCAGAGAGTGAATTGCCAGAAGCATAAGGCGTAGAGCCTTCAGTGAAAGATGAGTTAGTTACATTTACATTTTCTTCATAATAATAAACATAATCGGCAGAGTTTTCAGCAAGTGAAATGTTATCAAAAGAAGCAATTCCTCCCATAAGAGAAAAGGGAAGAAGAAAAGCAACACATAATTTTAAAAGTTTTGATTTACTTGATTTTAATTTAGATTTAATCATAAGCCACCTTTTAATAGTAATTTGAGTCAAAAATTTAAAACATACCTAAAAATAACAATAACATTTTAACACAAGGCATATTTCTAATTTTCAAATATTTACTTTGATAGTATACAACATTTGTTAATTTTAATCAAATATTTTTTACATATTTATTCATAATAATTACATGCAAGAAAAAAATGTAAGATTAAAGAAAATATGCTACAACTTAAATTGTGCAAAAGAAAGAAACAATATAATAAAAAAACTAAAAAAAAGAGAATTTAATTTGCAAATAATGACGAAAAAAGAAAAAATTAGGAGAAAAAGAAAAAATTCGTCAAAAACTGACCAAAAATTCACAAAAAAAGAGAAGTTATTACTTTTATTAAGTGGAGCTTTTATAGGATTTTTGAATGGTTTTTTTGGTGGTGGAGGCGGTATGATATGCGTACCAATATTGCAAAAAATTTTATCACTAGACGCCAAAAAATCTCATGCGACAGCAATAGCAGTTATATTCCCTTTAAGTTTAGTTTCAGCCTTTATATATGTCATAAATGGATATATAAAATCTTTTTCACTTTTGACAATAGGGCTAGGCGTGGTAATAGGAGGGATAATAGGTGCATTTGCTTTAAAATTTTTACCTCCTAAAGCGATAAGAGTAATTTTTGCTATTATTATGTTTGTAGGAGGAATAAAATTAATTTTATGAGTATTTATTTAACAATATTATTAAATATTCTTTTTGGTTTAATTGCTGGGATATTTGGTGGATTAGGTATGGGTGGCGGAACACTACTCATACCACTTTTAACTATTTTTTTAGGTTTAGATCAAAAGTTATGTCAAGGGATAAATTTGTTATCCTTTTTAGTGATGGCGATTTTTGCCTTGATAGTTCATTATAAGAATGGTTATATACAAACTAAAGGGTTGATTTATATTATATTGAGTGGAGTTATATTTTCAAGTTTAGGGGCTTTATTAGCAGGATATTTATCAAGTGAAGTTTTAAAGATAGCATTTGGCGTATTTTTATGTATATTATCAGTAATAGAAATTGTAAAAGTGGTTAAAAAATAGTTTACTTTCTTTTCAAAATATGTTAAAATAATGCAGACGGAGGATTATGTAAAGTGGTAGATAAAACAAAATGCATTGGTTGTGGAACATGCGTTGCTATATGTCCTGTTGGTGCAATAAGTTTTGACGAGAATGGTAAAGCAGAAATAGATAAAAATAAATGTATAAGATGCGGAGCTTGTCAAGCAAGTTGCCCAGTAAATGCTATAGATTTGAATAAGTAGAGGTAAGTATGGAAAAGGTTGCGATAATAGAACTAAACGAGAGAGCTTTAAAATTATCTATATATAAAATAAACAATGGCAAAAGTTTATTGGCATTAACCAAGATACAAAATTTTGCACTTGGAGAAGAACTTGATAGAGATGAACTGATTAATCCAAATACAAAAAATCAAATGTTAGAGATTTTAAAAATTTATAGAAAATTGATAGAAAGTTATAATGTAAGTAGAATAATTTCAGTAACTACAAATGTTATATTAAAAGCAAGAAATTATAGAGGTTTTTTGGACGAAATATATAATAATACAGGGTTAAATTTTGTAATATTGAATGATGAAGATTATATAAAGAATCTTTTTAATGCTGTTGTAAATAGTATAGATAGTGCAAAGGGCGTATTTTTATATGTAGGAGCATATGTTTCTTATATTGTAAAATATAATAGGAGAGCGATATTAGGAAGTCAAATAATTCCAATAGGATCTTACAATGTAGACACACATGATAAAAATCTAGATGATGTAGTAAAAGAAATAAAAAAACAAATACAATTTAGCGGGATTTTACAAGATATTGATGAAGATAGTAAAATAGTTGGTATAGGTGATAGTTTCATTTCTATGGGAAGAATAGCGAAAAAAATTCAGCGATATTCATTAGATGTTGACAATAATTTTCAACTAACAAATACAAACATGGAAAAAACATATCAGTTTATAAAAAGTTTAGACCTTGACAAAATTAAAAAGATAAAAGGAATTGATTATGAAAACGCAGAACGCATAACAGCGGGGTTTGCGTTAATAAAAGCATTTTTTGAAGTTTTGTCAATTAAAGAGGTTACAATATCAACAGCAAACTTAAGAGCAGGGCTTTTACAATTAAATATACTAAATGCAAGTCAAGAAAAGTTTAATGATTTACTATCAAATTCACTAGACAACTACTATGAGTTTAATAATGATGAGTTTTCAATAAATAATAGTGTTTACAATATGGCAACTATATTATTCAAACAATTAAAAGTAATGCATAAATTGCCAAGATATTATGTAAAACCATTAAGGATAGCATCATTTATGTATGATAGTGGTAAATGTATTAATAGTGAAAATTATACAAAATATGGTTTTGAAAAAATAGTTTATTCTGATTTATCAGGAGTAACACATAGGGAACTTCTTATTGCAGGTTTTATTTGTGTATGCCAAAATTTAGATGATTTTTCATTAAATGATTGGATAAAGTACAAAGATATAGTAACAGAAGAAGATTTAGACGCTGTAAGAAAATTAGGAGTTATAGTAAAACTAGCCGTTGCATTAAATGCTTCAAGAAAACCAATAATTCAAGATATAGTTTGCGACATATTAGGAGATTCAATAATAATGAAAACGGTAGTAGAAAGTGATGCTTCATATGAGATACTCGAGGGTATGAAAGTAGCCCAAGATTATAAAAAAGTATATAAGAAAAGTTTACAAATAATCTAAGGCATTTTTAAATGCCTTTTTTAACTTATAATAAAAAAAATAATATAAATAATATAGAGGCAAAATTAAAAAATTTTTCACTAAAAAGGAGAGCAAAGTGAAAAAAAATAGTTTTTATATGATTTTGATTTCTTTAATATTAGTACTATTGTTGTCCTATTTTGCAACCACTTTTTTAGTGCCATTAATAGAAGAAAAAACAAATTCACAATCATATTGCTTAAATGATAGAATAACAGAAGATATGACCATTGAAGATATTGCAAAAATGTATAGAGATGAGGCTTGTGTTGCAGTAAAAGTAAATGCGTATAGCAAAGAATTATCAGCAAATTACACATCTCAAGGAAGCGGAGTTTGCGTAGCATCAAAAGGTTATAATTCAACCAGTTATTCATATTCTTCACTAGAAGAAATATCAGTACAAAAAGGCTCTTATATTGCAACAAATTATCATGTAATAAATTGGTTATATGATGAAAATTATAGCAACATTGAAATATCAATAATAAATGAAACTGGTGATGAGTATGAAGCAAATGTAATATGGAGCAATAAAGATTTTGATATAGCATTATTATATTGTCAAGATATTGAACTAGGTTTTGTAGAAATGAAAGATAGGTCGATATATTGTGAAGAAGGGGAGAAACTAGACATAGAAAAGATATTTGCTATAGGGACTCCTTTAAGTTTGCAATATTTAAATAGAGTAACCTTTGGTAATGTTGCAAGTAATAATAGTTTGACACAAGCCACAGCAAATACATTGTATTATTATTATAATAAAGATACAGGTTATAGACTTGAATATGTAACCAATAAAAAAAGTATACCAGAAAACACAATTTATTATGAAATAAGTTACTTAAATAATCTGTATGAAGATGTAATAGATTTAAGTTTAGGAATATCTTCAGGCAATTCAGGTGGCGGAGTTTTTGATTCAAAAGGAAACTTGATTGGACTTACAACCTTAAGTTCAAATTATACAAATACAAATGGCAATCAAATGAATGGTGCAGTACCAATTTATCCATTGATAAAAGTCCTTGATAGAATAATTTCAAATAATGAATATAAGACGGAATATAGAATTTATCTTTTGGAAGATTTGGGTTTAACAGGAATTGATAGCAATGAGGCGTCATATGTAACATTGTTAAGAGAAGAAAATTTAGATAATTTAATAAGTATAGGACTATCTGGCTATTATACATATGAGGGTAAAACTTACAGCATAGAACAGTATCAAAAGGCATTTAGTTTCTTGGAAGATGGAATTTATATTTTGTCTAATGAAAATAGTTTGGAAGTCATTGAAAGTATAACAAAAGATTGCATTATAAAGGAAATTTCAATAAATGGCGAAAAACATATAATATCAAATCGTAACGACATACTTTATAATCTTATAACAATCATGTCAGGAGATAATGTGCTAATAACTTTCCAATCAATAGACGGACAATTAAATTCAGTAAATATAAAGTTTTAAATTAAGGAGATAATATGAACAAATATAAATATGCAATAGAAATTGGTGGCTCATATACAAAAATCTATGTAAAAGACAATGGTTTTGCTTTATGCGAACCTACATTAGTATCTGCACAGCCAACTCCACAAGGCTATCAAATCATAGGACTTGGACAAGAAGCAAAAAAAATGATGGGGAAGACAAATGATAGCGTCGAAGTATTCAGCCCCATATCAAATGGACAAATAAAGAACTATGAATATACAAAAGCATTATTAGAATATTTTTTTAGCAAATTAGAATTTAAAAAGAAACGAGATTCTGTAATAGTTCTAATTAATTGTGGTTTATCAGAAAAAGATAAAGATACATTTTTGTCGTTATTTTATGAAATAGGCTTTAAAGAGGTTATACTTTTACCAACTGTCATATGCTCATGTATAGGGGCAGGTAAAAATATAAGTTCAACAAAGACAAATATGATAGTAAATATTGGTGGAGCAAATACAGATATAGCAGTAATAAATATGAATTCTATAATAAAAGGAGCAACGCTAGGATTAGGTGGACGAGCAATAGATGTAGCAATAGCAAATACAATAGCATATAATCAAGGCCTAGTTATAGGATTGGGTACGAGTGAAAAGTTGAAAATTGAAGTAGGAAGTTTATATCCAAATGATACTTTGAATATGGAAGTTACAGGAGTAGATATAGAAAGCAAAATACCTCGTTCATACATAATATCTTCTAGTGATTTGCTTGTTGTACTAGAACCATTTTTTGATGAAATAATAAGAACACTTGATGTAACAATAACATCTCTACCGCCAGAAATTGCTACAGACATAATAAATAATGGTGTACTTTTTGTAGGAGGAATGAGTCAAATAGCAGGTCTAGAAAAATATTTACGAAAAAATTTCCGTTATCCATTTAAAATAGTAGAAGATGGTGAAAATGTTTCAATTTTAGGAGCAGGCAAACTTTTAGAAGATACAGAACTCTTAAAAAAAATATATGAAAACACATAATAATATTAATTTCCAAGTTTGTAAAAGAGTTTAATAATTAAGAAAAAATTTTCATAATAATATTCAATTTTTTATTTACAAATTTTTATTATAAAAGAAGTATAAAATTTGAATTCCTAAATCAGACAATAAAGAAAAGAAATCGACATATCTTTTCTTTTTTTATAACTTATAATTTGATAAAATTGTAAGCAGGGAGAGTGATATGGCGAGAAAAATAGTTTTGACAAGTGGAAAAGGTGGAGTAGGCAAAACCACAGTATGTGCAAATCTAGGAATGTACCTTGCAAAGTTAGGATTTAGAGTAGTTTTGTTAGATGTCGATATTGGCTTGAATAATTTAGATGTAGTTATGGGAGTTGAAGACCAAGTAGTGTTTGATATTACTGATGTAATAATGGGCAGATGTCGACCAAAACAGGCATTAGTACAAGATAAGCATATTTCATCACTCTATATATTGCCATCATCTCATGCATATAGCAAAGCAAATATTTTAGGGGAACATATTAAAAATGTCATAAATCAATTAGATTCTAGTTTTGATTATATTTTAATAGATTGTCCAGCAGGGGTAGAAGCAGGATTTCATAGGGCGGTTTTCCCAGCAACAGAAGCGATAATAGTTGTAACACCACATTTATCTTCAATAAGAGACGCTGATAAAGTAATAGCATTACTTGATGATTACGAAATAGAATATAAAGGACTTATAATTAATAGAGTTAGGGGTGATTTATTGTTAAATGGAGAGATGATGACAGTAGAAAATATAGTAAGAGCATTAAATTTGCCATTATTAGGTGTTATACCAGAAGATGATTCTATAGGCTCGTCAAATTCTCTAGGTGGCAGAGTTCAATCAATAGAAAGTGCAAGAGCATTTACTTTGCTCAGCGAAAATATTCATAATGGTTCAAAGAAAATATTTGATTGCACATATAAATATCGTGGCTTAATGGGATATATAAAAAGAAATATAAAAAAACATGTATAATAAAATTTTTATTTTAGGAGGTAGAAAATGAATTATAAAATAGCAAATAGATTAAATAATATTTTAGAAAATGATAAAATATCAGACCCTCAACACATTTGTGAAGTGTTAAAAGATGAAATAAAGCCTTTAATAAAAAGTTATATAGATTTAGAAAGCGACATAAAAGTGCGATTTAAAAAAGAAAACAATAAAAATATTTTTTGGATAGAATTTTCAGCAGACCGAATAAAACCTTTTGGTTATATTCCTTTTTAATTTAAAACGCAATAAAAAACAAAAAAAGTTTAAAATAATAAATAAAAATTAATTTAAAAATAAAATAAAAATTAATGATTAATAAATAATAACTAATAAATAAAAAACAAAAAAATAAAAAAATAAAAAAATAATATAATAAAATAAAAAAATAAAATAGTAAAATAATAAAATAATTTAGTAATTATTTTATTAAAAATAAATTATATCAAAAATAATAAAAAAACATTAGAAAATTTCTTCTAATGTTTTTTATTTATTAAGGTCGTTCCCAATCATAATAATATTCAGTAGTGGTTGAAGAAGTAAATTTAGCATAAAGAGTAAAATCGCTATCTCCCGCATATCCATTAAATGCTTCAGTAAGTTCTATATTTGTATACCAGCCTGCAAAAGTATATCTAGTAACTTCATAAGTCCATTTTCCAACATGCGAACCTACCCAATTATAACCATTATCAACATAAGTAGTTGCTTTTGAAGGATTATAAGCAGATAAATCTACGAAAGTATTTGCAATAACAATTAAATTATCAAAAGAATTTCCTCCGTTTGAGTTAAAAGTAATAGTTATACTTTTTTCAGTTTTAACAAATTCCCATTTAGCATAGAGATAAATATTATCGCGAGGCATAGTTGTACTTGTAAACGGGATGCTTAACTGTTCATCTTCATACCAGCCTACAAATTGATAAAAATATTTTGTTTTATTAGCACTATCATCAACAATATAATAGTCTTCTATTGTAGGGAGATTTAAAGTATCTTTATAATGATATGATTGACCATTGATAACTTTATCACTATTAGTAATGAAATTAATTTGATAGAGTATTTCGCTAGAAAGTTTCCAATTTCCATTGCTAGCTTCCCATTCAGTTTCACTAGCATATTGATAATTGTTAATAAAATCATATAATGGCGACATATCGACTTTTTTTCCATAATCAACAATTCTAGAATCAGAAGTGGAAAGGGTAAGAGTAAAAATGTCTGCAAGTGGCATATAAAGACTAATCTGCATATTGCCTACATAATTTTTACCATCAGCAGTTTCTTCAATACCAAGAGATAAAGTCAAATTATCAAGGTCAGGGTTATTAGTTAACTCATACATATTTAGATTAATAGTGAAATTTTTATTATCCTTAACTATAAATGAATTTATGATGTTTCCGAAATTCATTGGCTGTGTACGAGGATTATTCATAGATTCTTCGATGGCATTCATAATGGTATCAGTAAAACCAAAACAATATTGGACATAATACATTGGGTCGCCAAAGAAAGTATCTATTGAAACTTTTGTGGATTTTTCATATGTTCTTCCAGAGCCAAAGAATTGTCCAACAGTTTCGCTTCGGTAAAGATAAATATAACCAGCCTTATAGTAAATATATAAATATCTATTAGAACCGCTTTCAGTATCATCAAATTCATAAGGTACATCATTGTTTACGCCAACCATAGTAGGAATTTCTCCAATGACTCCATATAATTCAATATCACCTTTGCCTACAACATTGATTTTTATATCAAAAGGAACATTCCAAGAAATATCAATTCCAGCAAGATTTCCAAGAATATCAAAAGAGCCTTGAACATGGAAATCTGTATCTGTAGTCATATTGATTAATGCTTTAATAAGTTCGTTAGAGCCCGAGATATCAATATAATTTTTAGTTTGGTCAACATAGACAAATTCAGTCAAACTTTCAAATGTGAGTGTAGCATCTATTTTATTAGAGAGCGTGTTATTAGTATAAATATTTGATACTACTAAACTTTTTATTGAGCCATTTTCTTTTGTAAGAGAAATTACAATATCATTAGCATTTTCAACATTATAAATGATATTACTATCTAAAATTATATCAAGACTAGTAGATGATACTTTAATATTTTTAACCATCTGTAAAATATTTACAATATCTTCAAAAGAAATTTCAACAGAGGCTATATCAGTTTGTATTTGTGAGAAATCAAGGTCAAGGTCGACATCTCCAAGGAAAGGAATGCTGTTTGCATTAATTCCTAAAACTTCTAAAACAATATAAATGAGTTCTTTAAAATTATTGTTGTCAATCTTTAAACATAGGCCACTATAATCAATATAGAACATACCATTTTCAATGTTAGCAGACAAATCAAAATTTTCTATATCGTTAGAATGTAAATTAGCGCTCATAAGAAGTTGAGAAGTTATGTCAAGTTGAACATTTCCATATACATTAATATCACCATAGTTAGCATTTAAAGTAAATTGCATTTGTTTTGTATTAATGTAATCGGCAAATAATTCAACATAACTTAATAATGAAGAAACATCTGCATATTCACCAACAGGGTTAAATATGCTTGGTAAATTTTCAATAACTATAGAAGCGGAAATATCTTGATAAGAGAGCGAGATATTTTCAATCATATTATCAGATAGATTAATATTGATGTTAAGATTATTAAGTTCAGGTATTAATAAACTAATTAAATTTGAAGAAATATTAATTTTTGCATTGCTAATAATAGTTGAAATATCAT
>CALVZG010000022.1 GCA_944372465.1 uncultured Clostridia bacterium | reverse complement strand
TTAGTATCTAAAATGTTTTTGGAAAACTAGGTTTTTTTGATAGCGAGAATTAAATAAAATTGCATTTATAAATAAATTTTTCTATAATTTTTAAATTTTGTTTTATTTTAATCAAATATTTCAACATATTACTAAATAAAGATGTTATGCTTTTTTCAGTGATTTATGAAGATTAATAATATAAAAGAATATCAAGTGGAAAGAATTGTTATAAATTATTAAAACAAAAATGATTTTGATAAAAGTGAAAAATTTATGATAGGAATAAGATAAGATATAAAAAAACGCCTAAACACTTAACTAGTTGCCAAGCGTCTAGGCATGAGAGCGAGAATAAAGTAAGAATTTAGATAAAACTTGCCGGATAGTCGCCAAGCGTCTAGGCTTGTGGTGCTGGTGGTGGGAGTCGAACCCACATGAAGTTGCCCTCGACAGATTTTGAGTCTGTTGCGTCTGCCATTCCGCCACACCAGCATAATCTATAACACTAATTTTATAATTCTTTAATCAATTCTTCTCTATTCTATCATAAATATAAAAAAAATTCAACTACATTTATTAAATTTTATAAAGTTTATTGTTTGTCTTTACTATCGTTAAAATCACTTTCCATAAATACCTATCTTGATAGTGATGTTGAATATATTTGAATATTAAATTTTTTGTTTAATATAAAAAAATAAAGAATAAAAAAGACAAATTTCGACAAATTTGTAAAAATTTTTACAAAATTATTCAAAATTTGGCATAAACAATTGACTATAGCAATTACATAATTTTATAATTCGTTTTAAAGGAGATATTTATGAAAAATAATGTGTGGGCAAAAACTATTTTATATGTTTATAAAAAATTAGATAATATGGCTGAATCTTATGACAGGATTATCGAAAAGCAGGCATTACATTCGTTTTATTATTTTTC
This sequence comes from uncultured Clostridia bacterium, assembly GCA_944372465.1. GTDB lineage: Bacteria > Bacillota > Clostridia > Christensenellales > UBA1242 > Caccovivens. The sequence continues at coordinate 30,869 of CALVZG010000022.1, read as the reverse complement.
AGGTAACAAAAATAATAGTGTAATGGAAGTATCAAAAAGGATTATAGATTTAAGCGAAAGAAAAGTAAAGCTTATTAATATAAAAGTTCTGACTGAACAAGCATTAAATAATTGTGATGAAAAGTTTGCACAAATTTTAGTTGAAAGATACATAGATAATGATAAAGGGGAAGAAATTGCAACAAGACATAATTTATCAATAAGAACATATTTTAGAAGACTTATACAAGCAGAAGAAAAATTTATGAATTATTTTGCAATGAAAGGCTTTAATGAAAATAAATTAAATGAATATTTAAAAGATGAGAAGTGGATAAAAGATATATATTTAGCATATTTAACTAAAAAACTAGGTGAAGATTACAATGAAATTGAACTTGAAGAAGCACTTTAATTTAAATCACTTTCATCAAATTCATAATAATCACCATGCCTTTTCTTTTTGTCAATTTTAGGGTGATTATTGAACACTTTTTCTTTTAAAAGCGATGGTTTTACAAGAAGATAAATCACAATTAGGCATGGAATACTTACACCAATTATAATAAAAGTCATAGCAACTGTGGAAAGTCCATCAATATCATTACTACCATTAAAATTAGGATTTCCTATAACAGTAAAATATTCATTATTGATAGAGGGCTGTTCAAAATTATAGCAAAATTCTGAATAGACATATCCATAGATTTCAGAATTAGATGTATATTTGCAGTAATACCAAATATCACTTTCATTAGGTATAGCTTCTTGTCCGTAAATTTTGCCATAGTAAGTGATAGTTGAACTCAAATGTGGAACTATGACAAGTTTGTTTTCCTCTATTTGATAGGGAGATGAATAAAGTCCAAGCCCTTCAAAATTATAGACACAAATAGAGGAAATAAAATATGGAGATTGTGGTGTTCCGTTCATTGCAACTACATCATCAATTTTTACATAACCAAATTGGTCATTGTATTGAGCATAATAGAATAAACTATCTTCTTTGTCAAGAAGTTTGACAAAATAAGAATTTGGTATTTCAAATAACATATATTCGTTATTGTCAATAGGCGATGAATAAAAATAGACATTGTCTTTTTGAATTTTTGCATAATAGTATTTTTCAGCATTTGTTATATAAATAGAAAAATTGAAAAAAATAAGGATATAACAACATATAAGCATTGATAAAGATATCAAGCAGAAAAATTTTTTATAAAAATTATGATTTTTGTTTTCTTTATTTTTCATATTTTTATTTTAGTTTTAACCTAATTATTAGACAAAGAATTATTTGTCAAAAAATATCAAATTAGAAAAAATTTTGGTGATAAAAATGAATGAATTAAGATACAAATTAACTTTAGTAAGAAATGAAATAAAAAACAGAGCAAAAGATAATTTTTTATCTAAATATAATACAGGCGAAAAAATACATAAAAAGCAGATGCTTTTTCACAAATGTTTAAAGAAAAACAGATGGGTTTTTGGTGGAAATAGAAGTGGCAAGACTGAATGTGGGGCTGTTGAAACAGTTTGGCTTGCACGGGGGATTCATCCATTTAGAGAAAATAAACCAATTTCTGCATGGGTAGTTTCTCTTTCGAAACAAGTTCAACGAGATGTTGCACAAGAAAAAATATTGCACTATCTTAGGCGAGATTGGATAGAAAAAATAGTTATGTCAAGCGGAAGACAAGATAGTGCTGAAAGCGGTATTATTGATTTTATATTAGTTAAAAATGTGTTTGGCTCATTGAGTAAAATAGGATTTAAAAGTTGTGATCAAGGCAGAGAAAAATTTCAAGGGACATCACTTGACTATGTGTGGTTTGATGAAGAGCCTCCATATGATATATATCAAGAATGTCGAATGAGGGTATTAGATAGACAGGGTGCAATTTATGGAACTATGACACCACTTAAAGGATTGACATGGGTTTACAATGAAATATATTTGAATGATAAAAATGATAGTGAAATTTGGACTATTGAAATGGAATGGGGCGACAATCCATATTTAAATAAAAATGAAATTGAGGCTATGACAAATTCAATGTCAGAAGAAGAACTCGAAAGTAGGCGTTACGGAAAGTTTATGCAATGTGGTGGACTTGTATATAGTGAATTTGATGAGAGAATTCATGTCATAGAACCTTTTGATATACCTAAAGAATGGCAAGACAATATTTCAATAGACCCCGGTCTAAATAATCCTCTTTCTGCTCATTGGTATGCTGAAGATTATGATGGAAATGTTTATGTTATAGCAGAGCATTTTGACAAAGGAAAAGATGTATATTATCATGCCAATAAAATCAAGGAAATTTGTAAAAGATTAGATTGGCATTATACAAATGGAAAAATTTCTGCTCTTATTGATAGTGCTGCAATGCAACGAACTTTGGCAAGTACTAAAAGTGTTGTAGAACTTTTTTATGAAAATGATATTTTAGTAAATCCAAAAGTTAATAAAGATATGTTTAGTGGTATAAATACAGTTAAAAGATATTTAAAAGACGGTGAAGGTAAAGCCCATCTTTTTATATTTAAGTCTTGCACAAACTTGATTCGAGAACTTAAATCATATTGGTGGGGTGAAAATGATTTACCTATAAAAAATGATGACCACTGCCTAGATGAAATGAGGTATTATCTTATGGATAAACAACTCTCATTAAGAATTAAAGAAAAGAAAAATGAAATACAAAAAGATAAAGAAAGATTAATAAAAAAACTGAGAAAATAAAATAATAATTTAATAAGATAAAAAAGTTTTATTCAATAATTAAAAATTGTTTAAATTATGTAAGTTTTTTTGAATTTGCTTCACCGCTGGGCGAGCAAGCCCGCTCCAGCAGTTCCGCATATTTTTTCTTCGTTAGACTTTATTTAAAAATTTAAATTAAACAATTAAAAAAGATGTTTTATATTTTAAGATTTTATAAAAATATTAAAATTTATTTTTTTTACTTTTTTCTATAATTTAAAATATTTTATAATTTATTTGCAAAAAATATAATAAATATGTTAAATTATAGTATAAGATGTTGGCATATTTTAAATATAATAAAAAAGGTGAAAACATGAAAAAAATAATATTGATATTAGCGTTTGTCTTTTGTGTCTTTGGAGGGAATTTACTTTCGTCTTCTCTTATTTCAAAAGCAGAGGAAATTAAAATAGATGATGTATCTTATAATGAAATTTACATAAATTCTACACAAGATTTTGTATCTACTTTTAGTTTATCATCAACCTATAATAATTCTAATATAAAGATTATTTTAAATAATGATTTAGATTTTTCAAATACAGACTTATCAACTCTTTATCAAACAAAAAGAACATTTACAGGTTTTTTTGATGGGAATGGATATACTATTTCAAACATAACACTTTCTTCAGATATGTATTATTATGGATTAATTCCATATGCAAGTGGGGCAATAATCCAAAATTTAAGAGTAGCAGGAGAAGTAACCATAAATATCAATGAAACAAACACAAATCCATTATATGTTGGCGTAATAGTTGGTTATGGAGAAAATGTGCAAATATCAAATTGTGAACTTTATAATGCAGAATTGATTATAACTGATGAAACTGTTGAAAATATTTCAACTTTGACAGATAATTACAAATATAATCAAATCATTCTTCCTACATATTCCAATATAACATTTGGTGGAATAATTGGGCAGGCTACAAGTTTTACAAGTTCAGGTTTTACAAATCAAAAAAGTATAATAAAAGATTGCGTAAACTATTATGATATAAATATTACTATTAATAAAAATAGTAGGATTGCAGTAGGCGGAATTGTTGGCTCTTTAACTAACGGAAGTATGATTTTAGATTGTTTAAATTTTGGAGATATCAATATAACAAACTCTGTTCTCACAAATGTAGATAATAAATTTTCTCAATATTTTGGTGGAATATGCGGAGAAATTGATGGCACTACAACACAAATTACAAATACTTGTTATGGAGGGAATATATTATTTTTAAATGATACTAGCACTATAGATTGTTATAGAGGAACAATTATTGGCTACTTAAATTGTCCTCAAGCATCAACAAATTACAATGTGAATTTTTCATATTGGACACAAGGAGCACTAAATTTTTATGGTGCTGGATATAGTTTGACCAGTGAAAAATTACAACTTACAGCAGTAATAAACAGAAGTTTTTTAACTAATTCAGATAATTTTGATACTCGTGAATTAGGATTTAATTTTTTAGATTGCTGGACAATGGTTAATAGTGAAATACTTTTACAAAACTTTCAAAATTACAACTATAGTTTTAACACAAATTTAGATGTAAGCAATATAATAGAAAGTGCAACATTTAGCATAGATGGCTCATCTTCAAATCAAACAATAACAACAAAATTTGGCAATGAAATAACAATAACTATTGATTTTGCCGATACATACAATGGGTATTATAAATTAGAAAGTATTTTGATTAATACTAACAATCCGTTGGACACAGAATATTATCAAGTAAATGAAATTCTTGATAGCAATGAAAAAATAAGTGGTTATAAAATAATATTGAAGGCAAATGATGCAACTGATGGAACTTACTCATTCACTCTTTCAACAATACCATATAGTTGTCAAGTAACAATTTCTGATGATGCAATCGCAAATAATCAGGGAGGAATTAGGGTTGTAGGAGCAAGTTCATCTACTTCGTCAATGAATATCAATTTTTCAGACACAAATAGAAGTATGGATATTCAAGCAGTAAATAATGGCATATATACTTTCTCTTATTGGGAAATATATTATAGAGATAATAATGGAGATTTTACAAAAGAAGGGACTCTTTCAGACAGCATAAGTCAAAGTTCAACTTTAAATATTGTGTTTGGCACATCTCCATTTAATCAAGAATTTAAACTTGTAGCCTATTTTACCGATGAAAATGCTGTTCTTGTTAGTTTTGATGGTATAAATTCTGATAATATTAAGACTATTTCTTTAGGGGGAAATCTTTATACAGGGCAAGCCATAGCAGTTTCTCCAACAAGTACTTCTATCATTCTTGAAATCACAACAAATTCAGGATATGAGTTAAATGTTAATTCTTTTGTAGAATATATAGAAAGACTTTATGGTGATAATTCGACTGATACTTTAATAGTTTCAGAACCTGCAGTAAATGAAGATAACGAAACAACTTATCAATTTAGGCTAAATATGCGTTATATGCAAGACAACATATCAAGCAACCAACTCGCACTCTCTTTAATTGTTGATAAAGATGGCTCAGGTGGAGGTGGCTCTCTACTTTGGCTATATATTCTTATTCCTGTAGTTGTAGGTGTAGGTGTAGGATTAGCATTGTTCTTTATAATAAGGAATAAAAAAGGTGGAAAAGGAGGACGAAAAGCCAAAACAAATAAAAAAGATGATAATTATCTAGACTATTATGTTTAATTTTCATTTTTATTGTAATTCCATATTAAATTATAATTAAAAATTTTATAAAATAATAAAATCAATATTTTAGTAAGTTATAAAAACGCTATTTGAAGCAAAAAATTTTGAATTTTTCAAAATTTTTTAGAAAAGTTTATACTTTTCTTGTTCGCCAACGGCGAACGCTTCAAATAGCGTTTTTATAACTTTTAAATAGATAAATATAATAAAAAATGTACCATAGTTTGAACTATGATACATTTCAACTTACTGAACAATTAAGTTTGCAATAGTGTTGTCAACAATTTTATCATAATCAACAGTATATTGAGTTTGTGATGTTGAATTAATAATTTCCATCATTTTAGTATAGGACTCTTCAGTCATAACAGGACTTGAACACCAAGCATCTATAGCAAGATATTGCTCGACAGCAATTTGAAGTTCTTCAGTTGTCATACCTGAAAATGATGCTTCTAATGCTTGTGCAGCTTTTAAAGAAGTGTTAGTTGCAATGTATTGATAACCACGATAAACTGCATTTAAGAATTTTTCAGCTTGCTCACTTTTATTGTCAAGGAAACTTTGTTTTGTGGCAAAAACAGTATATGGAAGATATCCTGAAAATTCTCCGACAGCATCAAGAACATAACCATTACCTTCTTTTTCAAGATTAGTAGCAGTAGGTTCAAAAAGAGTACAAAATTCACAACCACTTGTAACAAATTCGCTTCCAATCATAGCAAATGAAACATCAGTTCTAAGGTTTACTTGACCGTTAGCAGTATCAGTCCCAATTGTAAGACCTGCCTGTTTAATAATGTACTCAAGTGTCATGGCAGGCATACCGCCTTGTCGTCCACCAATAATGGTAGTTCCTGCTAAATCATCGAGAGAGAAATCTTCTATATTATCTCTTGACACGAAGAATGAGCCATCTTTTTGAGTGAGTTGGCCAAAAATAACAGGACTATCTTTAGTGCCTTGAGAGTAAACAACAGTTTCAGGGCCAACTAATACAATGTCAGCACTTCCAGAAAGTAGTGCAGTCATAGAAGCGTCAGAGCCTGTAGCACTTTCAATAGTAACCTCAAGCCCTTCATCTTCAAAATAGCCTAAATTGTAAGCAACATAAAGTGGAGCATAGAAGATACTATGAGTAACTTCATTAAGGCGAATTTTATTTTCGTTATTTCCACAGCCTACAAATACAAGAGTAGAGGCAAGTATGATAAGCAAGCAGACCATGAAAATAGATAAATTTTTTATTTTTTGCATTATTCCTCCTTACAAAAATCAATTTATGTAAAAATATTAAAAGATGTGAATAAATAGATAAATAAATAAAAATTGAACAAAAAATGATTTTTATTTATTTTACAATTTTTTATATGACATAATCTTTTTAAAAATTTAATATAATTTTTTGCAAATAGAAAAATTTTTGTTATACTCATTTTATGAGAGTAACTGCAGGCAAATATAAAGGTAGAGTATTAATAGAAAATAAATTTGAACATATTAGACCAACAGCGGATATGGTTAAACAAGCAATTTTTAATAAACTTGCTTTTTCATTGCAAGAAGCCAAAGTTTTAGACTTGTTTTGTGGAACTGGGGCATTAGGTATTGAAGCAATAAGTAGAGGTGCAAAAGAAGTGGTATTTGCTGATAATGATTATAGAAGTATAAACCTAACAAAAGAAAATTTGAAAAAATTAAATATTACTAATGGTTATAAAGTAATAAAATCAAGTTATGAAAAAACCCTTTTTAATTTAAAAGGGGAGAAATTTGATATAATAATTTTAGACCCACCATATAAAAGTGGTGTTTATGAAGATGCAATAAAAAAAATAGCAGAATATAAACTTCTTTCCGATGATGGAATAATTGTTTGTGAGCATGAACAAAAAGATAATTTTGACTATTCACCATTTGAAATAATAGATGAAAAAAGATATGGAATAAAAAAAGTAACATATTTAAAAATAAAACAGCAATAGATAATAATTCATATTGCTGTTTTTTGTTATAGGCTTATTAAATTACTTGTTTTTTAACAATTAAATAAAAAATAATTTGTATTTTTTAAAACTTTTAAAGAAAAATAATTTGTATTTTGAAATTAAAGCATTTTTATTATTTAAATAAATATTTGCTATTTTAATAATATCAATTAAATTTTAGGTTCAAAACCTTCAAAAATCACATTGTCGCAATATTTTACGACTTTTAGATATTCGCTTTGACTTGTTATTGTCCAAACAAGCAAAGGAAGTTTTTTATATCTTCGCACAAATCTGTTAGGAACACGCTTTGCTTCATAACTAATAAAATTAGGTTTAGAGATTTTTTTATTGAGCATCATGCGTTTTAAGGCATATTTTTTGATAAAAGAGAGTTTTTCACCTCTAAAAAATCCTGCTAATTGTCCTCTTATAATTTCAGGAGCGTGTTTGGCAAAGTATTCAAGAACATAAGGATTAAATGATTGAACAGCATATTCTCCTTTATAATCTTTTAGATAATCTATAACTTTTTTTTCTAGTTCGCCGACCTTACCTTGATTTTTTATTTCTATAAGAAGAGGGACTTTCCCATTAACAAAAGTAAGGACTTCGTCAAAAGTAGGAATTTTTTCTTTACTATTTTTAAGCGTTAGGATATCCAAATCAGACTTGTTTAAGAATTTGATATATCCATCATTATCAGTAAGTCTAGAAAGACAATCATCATGAAAAACAACAACAGTTCCATCAGCAAGAAGTTGGACATCAAGTTCAATAGGATATCCTTCGTCAATAGCACGACCAAAAGCAGAGATAGAATTTTCAGGGTGATCTTTGTCATGAAGACCGCGATGAGCAATAGGAGTTTCAACTAACCATGAATTAAAAATATCCATTTTAACCACCTTTTAACAAATAAATATAGATATTAATATGCATTTTTAATCAATTTTACAACAAAAAGTATCAAAAAATAACAAAATGCAATGATTTCCTTAAATATTATACCATATCTCAATTAAAAAATCAATTTATTTACAAAATCAAATTTAAAATACATAAAAAAATAAAATATCAAAAGTTTGCGAAAATAATAGGAAATACAAACTTTATCAATCAAAAGAAAATGCAAAGTTTATAAAAAAGATTGATTTATTTTGCTATATTAGTTATAATTTAAAACATGAATAGATTGGATAAAATTAGAAATTTTTGTATCATAGCACATATCGACCATGGTAAATCAACACTTGCGGATAGATTAATAGAATACACAGGAACACTTGCTAAAAGAGATATGCAAGAACAACTGCTTGATTCAATGGAACTTGAAAGAGAGAAAGGTATAACAATCAAATTGACACCAACTCGAATGATATATAATTTTGAAGGTGAAGATTATGAACTTAATTTAATTGATACACCGGGACATGTAGACTTTACTTATGAAGTTTCTCGTTCACTTGCAGCGTGTGAGGGGGCAATATTAATAGTAGATGCTTCACAAGGCGTAGAGGCTCAAACATTAGCAAATGCATATCTTGCAGTTGATAATAATCTTGATATTTTGCCAGTTATAAATAAAATAGACTTGCCAAGTGCAAGACCAGAAGAGGTAAAAAAGGAAATAGAAGATGTTGTTGGAATACCAGCAATGCATGCCCCTTGTATTTCAGCGAAAGAGGGAATAAATATAGATAAAGTTCTTGAAATGATAATAAAAGAGTTTCCAAGTCCAAAGGGAGATGAAGAAGGAAAACTTAAATGTTTAATATTTGATAGTTACTATGATAACTTTAAAGGAGCAATTTGTTTAATAAGAGTATTTGATGGTTGCGTTAAAATAGGCGACAAGATAAAGATGATGAATACAGGAAAAGTTTTTGATGTAACTGAAGTGGGCATATTTGTTCCTTTTCCAAAACCTATCGAAAGTTTAAAAGCGGGAGATGTAGGCTATTTAGCGGGTTCTATAAAAAATTTAAGTGATGTTGAAGTAGGAGATACGATAACAAAAGCGAATGACCCAATAGATAAACCACTTCCGGGATATAAAAAAGTTCAACCAGTTGTGTTTTGTGGTATCTTTCCAGTTGACGGAGCAAAATATAACGAACTAAAAGAAGGGCTAGAAAAGTTAAAATTAAATGACGCCTCGTTAGAATTTCAGCCTGAAGTTTCTCAAGCATTAGGTTATGGCTTTAGATGTGGATTTTTAGGTTTATTACATCTAGAAATAATAACTCAAAGAATAGAAAGGGAATTTAATCTTGATATTATCACAACATCACCAAGCGTTTATTATAGAGTTCATAAAACAAATGGAGAGGTTGAAGAATTATCAAATCCTTCATCTTTACCATCGCCAACAGAGATAGATTATATAGAAGAACCTGTAGTTAAGGCTAGTATTTTTACACCACCAGAATATGTTGGTGCTATTATGGAACTTTGCCAAGAAAAGCGAGGGGTATATAAAGATTTAACCTATCTTGATACAAATAGAGTTAAAGTAAACTATATTTTACCTCTTGGTGAAATAATATTCGATTTTTTTGATAGTTTAAAATCTAGGACAAAAGGATATGCAAGTTTAGATTATGAAATGGCAGGATATGAAAGGAGCGACCTTGTAAGGGTAGATGTATTGTTAAATGGCGAGAAATGTGATGCTCTTTCAATAATAGTTCATAAAGATAAGGCTTATGCAAGAGGAAGAGCGTTGACTGAAAAATTAAAGAAAATAATTCCAAGACAACTTTTTGAAGTTCCAATTCAAGCAGCAATAGGTGCAAAAGTAATAGCAAGAGAAACTGTTTCAGCCATGAGAAAAGATGTGCTTGCAAAATGTTATGGTGGAGATATTACAAGAAAACGAAAACTGTTAGAAAAACAAAAAGAGGGCAAAAAGAGAATGAGGAAGATAGGTTCGGTAGAAATTCCTTCAGAAGCGTTTATGTCAATTTTGAAATTAGATGAAGAAGATAAATAAAAAAGGAGTATTTTAAGGGAATTATGCTAGGGATATATATTCATATACCTTTTTGCGAAAAGAAATGTAATTATTGTGCATTTTCCTCTTTTGTCAATTTAAAAGAAGAGAAAGATAGATATATTGAACATTTATTAAAAGAAATAGATAATTTTGATTATAATCAACTAGATTTTAATGAAAATTTAATTTTATTAGGCAAAGAAAAAGATACATCATATAAAGTGGATACAATTTATATAGGTGGCGGAACTCCTAGTCTACTTAATTTAGATGATTTGACAAAAATCTTGAAAAAAATAAAAGAAAAATTTGAAGTTTGTGATAATTGTGAAATAACTATAGAATGCAATCCTAATTCTATGAATATAGAAAAAGCGAAAGGATATATAAATTTAGGAATAAATAGAATATCTATAGGCATTCAAAGTCTTGATGACAGTCAATTAAATTTTATTGGCAGGTTACACAACAGTAATCAAGCACTCAATGCAATAGAAATTGCAAAAGAAAGTGGCTTTTCAAATATAAGTGTAGATATGATAATAGGATTAAAAAATCAATCTTCTGACACATTTATAAAAGAACTTAAAAAATTGATTGAAAAGGGAGTCAATCATATTTCAACATATTTATTACAAATTGAAGATAATACACCTCTCAAAGATTTTGTTAAAAATAACCCTCATTTTTTACCAGATGAAGACGAATGCATGGAAATTTTTAATGAAGCGACTAAATTTCTAAAAAAAGAATTATTTTTACAATATGAAGTTTCAAATTTTGCAAAGAGTGGTTATGAAAGCAGGCATAATTTTAAATATTGGACAGGTGAAAACTATAAAGGGTTTGGATTATCTGCCCATTCCTATATAAATGGAATTAGATATGCAAATTCTAGCACTTTTAAGTCATATTATGCAAAAGAACAATCTTTAAAAGAAAAACTAACAATAAAAGAGTTGATTGAAGAGCACGTAATGCTAGGCTTTCGATGCCGAAATGGTATAGATATTAAATATCTAGAAAAATTAGGATATAACATAGAAGAAAATAAAGATATAGATAAATATAATAAAAAAAATATTTTAATAAGAAAAAGTGATAAAATATATTTGAATAGTGATTACTATGGAATTAATAATTATATAATAATAAAATTTTTGCCAAATTAAAATTAATATTTTTGAATAAAATAATTAAAAAAATTTATTTAAAACACTTGATTTAAGTAAAATAATATGCTATACTTTGCAATAAGTAAAGCAAATATACTTTACAAGGAAAGAATAATGAAAGTAGAGGATAAACTAAAACTTTTCAAACTTTATGATTTTTATGGGAAATTATTAAGTGATGGGCAACAAGAAATATTATCTTATTATTTAAATAATGACTATACGATAAGTGAAATTGCTCAAAACCTTAATGTTTCAAGACAAGCAATAAAGGATAGCATAACAAAGGGCGAAAAGAAATTAAATGCTTTAGAAGAAAAATTAAATTTGCTTGAAAGGTTTGAAAAACTAGAGAAAAAACTTAATAAATATGAAAAAATTTTGTTTGATAAAAAGGAGGATTGATGGCATTATTTTCATCATTATCTGAAAAATTTAATCATATATTCTCTAAACTTACAAAAAAAGGTAGGCTTACAGAACTTGAAATAAAAGAAGCAATGAGAGAAGTTCGTATTGCTTTGCTTGAGGCTGATGTAAATTACATGGTCGCAAAGGATTTTGTAAAGAATGTATCTGAAAAGGCTGTAGGTGATGAGGTATTAAAGAGTTTAACACCAGCACAACAAGTTATAAAAATAGTAAAAGATGAACTCACTAGTTTAATGTCCTCTAACAATCAAAAACTTGCAGTTTCTCCAAATCCTCCAACAATAATTATGATGTGTGGCTTGCAAGGTGCAGGAAAAACTACAATGTGTGCAAAACTTGGAGCATATTTAAAAAAAACAGGGAAGAAGCCACTATTAGTTGCTTGTGATATTTATAGACCTGCAGCAATAACTCAATTACAAGTCGTAGGCAAACAAGCAAATGTTGAAGTTTTTGAAAGAGGGACACAAAATCCTGTAAAAACGGCAAAACAAGCAGTCGAGCACGCAAAAAAACAGGGATTTGACACAGTAATTATAGATACAGCAGGAAGATTACACATCAACGAAGAATTGATGGGGGAACTTAAGAACATAAAAAAAGAAGTATCTCCAACAGAAATATTGCTTGTTGTAGATGCTATGACAGGACAAGATGCCGTAACAGTTGCCGATACTTTTAATAAAGATTTAGATATAAGCGGAATAATTATAACAAAACTAGATGGAGATACAAGAGGCGGTGCGGCACTTTCAATTAAAGCAATTACAGGAAAGCCTATAAAATTCACAGGAGTAGGTGAAAAGATTGGCGATATAGAACCATTTTATCCCGACAGAATAGCAAGCAGGATTTTAGGAATGGGAGATGTGCTTTCACTAATTGAAAAAGCACAAGAAGCGGTAAGTGAAGAGCAGGCAAAAGAACTTGAGAAGAAATTTAGAGAAAATTCTTTTACGCTTGACGATTATCTTCACCAAATAGACAGCATAAAGAAAATGGGAAATATCAAAGATTTGCTTTCTATGATACCGGGCATAGGCGGAAAGATAAAAAATCTTGATATAGATGAAAGGCAAATGGTGGTAAATAAAGCAATAATTCAATCTATGACACCAAAGGAGCGCCAAAACCCAGAAATCATCAAAGCAAGTCGCCGTCAGCGAATTGCTAATGGAAGTGGAACAAGCATACAACAAGTAAATCAACTTTTAAAACAATTCGAGCAATCGAAAGAACTTATGAAACAAATGAAAAATGGTAAGATGCGAAAATTGTTTTAAAAATAGACCACAAAAGACCACAAATTTAAAATAATAAAATGTATATCCCGCCAAACAGGCGATAAGATATAAATCTATAAAGGAGGAAAAAATGTCAGTAAAAATTAGACTTACAAGAATGGGAGATAAAAAAGCACCTTTCTATAGAGTAATCGTTGCAGACTCAAGAGCTCCAAGAGATGGAAAGTTCATTGATATAATAGGAACATACAACCCTCTCAAAGAACCAGCAGAAATCAACATTGACACTGAAAAGGCTAGCAAATGGCTAAAAAATGGTGCAACTCCAACAGATACTGCAAAACAATTACTTGTAAAAAGTGGCGTTATTGAAAAGAAATAATAAAACACTTATAAATTAAGGAGTTAAAATGAAAGAAATAATAGAATATATTGTAAAAAGTTTAGTCATAGATGAAAATAGCGTTAGTGTAACAGAAACAGAGGAAGATGATGCAACAATCGTTCATGTTTTTGTTGCGCCAGACGATATGGGAAGAGTTATTGGCAAAGCAGGAAAGATTGCTTCAAGCATAAGAACAATAGCAAATTCAATTTCATCAAGAAATCACAAGAAAACTATAGTAAAATTTGGAGAGTAATGTGATTGAAATAGCGAAAATATTAAAACCGCAAGGAATAAAAGGCGAAGTGAAGGCTTTGCCTTTAACAAATGTCCTTGCTGTTTTTAAATCTATAAAAAATATTAAAATAGGTGAAAAAGACTATGAAATTGAACATATTTCATTAAGACAAAACTTTTTATATATTAAATTAAAAAATGTTAATACCAGAAATGATGCTGCAAATTTAAGAAATCAAACAATTAAAGTAGATAAAAGTTATCTTGAGAAATCAAAGCAAGATGATGAATTTTTTATTGATGATTTGATAGGAATGGTTCTTTATGATACAAATGGAGAACTTGTAGGGCAAATAGTTGATGTGGTAAATTATGGCTCTTGCGACATATTTGTTATAGAAAAAGAAAATAGGACATATGAAGCACCATATGTAGATGATGTATTTATGCGAAAAGGAGAAAAACTTGTGGTTGATAGCGAAAAACTTAAAGAGGTTATAGTATGAAAATAGATATTTTAACGCTTTTTCCAGAAAGTTTTTCATATTTGAATTCAAGTATATTAAAAAGAGCACAAGAAAATAATATAATAGAAATAAATTTGATTGATATAAGAAACTTTTCAAAAGACAAACATAAAAAATGTGATGACTATCCATTTGGTGGCGGTGCAGGTATGCTTATGAGCGTGCAACCTATTTATGACGCTTTAAAAAGTGTGCAAAAGGAAAATTCAAAAATAATTTTTCCATCTCCAAGCGGAGAAAAATTTAACGCAAACATAGCAAAAAATCTATCAACTTATGACCATTTGATTTTTATTTGTGGACATTATGAAGGAATAGACCAAAGAGTAATAGATATATTTAATCCTCAAGAAATTTCTATAGGCGACTATGTGCTTACCGGCGGAGAACTCGCAAGCATGGTAATAATAGACAGTTTAAGCCGTTTTGTAACAGGTGTAATAAGTAAGGAAAGTTTAGAAGAAGAGAGTTTTTCAAGTGGTAAACTTGAATACCCTCAATATACACGCCCAGCACAGTTCATGGGTTTAAAAGTTCCAGATGTTTTGCTTTCAGGCAATCATGAAGAAATAGCAAAATGGAGAGAAAAAAAATCTATAGAAAAAACTAAAAATATTCGCCCAGACCTTTTTAATAATTAGAAGTAAAAATAGTAAAAATAGCATTTTTTAAACACAAATAAAATAAAAATATAAAAATTAAATAAAAAATAATATGAAAAAATAATAAAACAATAAATAAACAAAAAACAATAAAAAATATCTATAAAATATAATTAATTTTTAATATAGATTTTACCAAATACAAATTTATAATATTTATTTAAATAAAGGAGATATGATATGAAAATAAATTGGTTTCCCGGTCATATGACAAAAGCATTAAAAGAAATAAAAAGCCTAGTAAACAATGTAGATGTAATATTATATGTGCTTGATAGTCGTGCTCCAATTTCATCAATTAATCCAAGTTTAAATAAACTTTCACAAAATAAACCAATTTTATATATTTTCAATAAATTAGACCTTTCAGATGAAAATAGAGTAAAAAATTTGGCGAAATCTTATAAATCACAATCAACCGACTATGTATTGTTAAACAGCACTATGTCTGGTGCAGGCAAATTAATCAAACAAAAAATACAAAATCTTGCAAAAGAAAAAATAGAAAAAATGAAAAGCAAGGGTATAAGAGCAGTGATAAGGACTATTGTAATAGGAATTCCTAATTCAGGGAAAAGCACACTGGTCAATAATTTATGTGGTAAAGCAAAAACACTTACAGGCAATCGACCGGGGGTTACAAAAACAACGCAGTGGGTTTCAATAGGTGATAATATAGAAATTTGTGATACACCGGGGACATTATATCCAAATTTAGAAAATCAAAATATTGCAAAAAAATTATTATTTATAGGCAGTATAAAAGATGAAATAATAGTTGACAAAATAGAACTTGCAGAGGAATTTATTAAATCTGCTAGTGAAAGATATCTTGAAAATTTGAAGTCAAGATATGGAGATGATTTAACATTGACAGCGATTGCAAAAAAAAGAGGATATATATTATCTAAAGACGAATATGATTTAGATAGAACGGCTCAAGCGATTTTAGACGATTTTAGAAAGGGAAGAATTGGAAAGATAACATTAGATTAAAAGTAATAAGTCTAAATTTTAAAAATTATTTCAGTAAAAAGTTTTTATAAAAGAGATATAAATGAAGGAAAAAAATAAAGTAGTTGGAACAAGTGGCGAGATAATTGCTAGCCAATATTTAAAGAAGAAAAAATATAAGATTTTGCTAGTAAATTATAAAAATAAAATAGGGGAAATAGATATTATAGCAAAACAAGGCGAATATATTGTTTTTGTTGAAGTTAAGACGCGAGAAACTTTAGCTTTTGGCAGACCTTGTGAAGCGGTAAACAATTTAAAGCAATATAAAATTAGAAAAACTGCAACAAAATACTTAAAAGAAAATAAAATGATGGATTGTCCATGTCGATTTGATTGTATAGAAATAATTGGCGATAATATAAATCATATAGAAAATGCTTTTTAATAGACTAAATTAATAGAAAAGAAATCTTAAATTTATGTTTTAAGTTATATGTTTATTGAAAAATAAAATGGATATAATATTTAAGAGGAAAAATATGATTAAGTCTATAAAATTAGGAAAAAATTCAAAAATATTAATTTTGCTATTAAGTATAATATTAATTTCATCATCTTTTTTTATGTTTTCTTGTGAAAATTCAACACAATTAAGATGTGCAACAATTTCAGAAATCACTTCAGCAGGAAGTGAAAATTATGGTGTACGAATCAATTTCTTAAATGATAGCCGATTAAAAGAAAAATATGTTGATTTGCAAATAAAATGTAACAAAATTTGTGATTTGGTATTTTGGGAAGAAAATCAAGAAAAAATCACTTTAAAAATTGATGATTTTGACGAATGGTATTCATTAACTAATTTAATTGTACAAGCAAAAGGCGAGGAAGATACAGAAACTTTTGAAAAGTTTTCAGAAATTACCAGCAAAACATATCTTTTTAATTATTCTAAATCTGTTGATATAACATTAAGGGTAGTTGCTGGAGATGTAGAAGAAAATAGTGCAGGCAGTGGTCAAATTTTGGTGGGAAGTGAGCCAATTTCAAGTCAATATACATTAAAAATCAAATAAAGGCAAAAAAATGCTTTTATTTTTTTTGTTTTTATAGTAATATATATCTATATAGATTAATAAAAATTAAATGATTAAATATAGGTTAAGTGAAAAATAAATGGTGATTTTATATTTTAATATTTTAAAATACAAATTTGATAGAGGTGAATAATGATAAAGATTAAAAATTTGTTTTTGCGTTATACAAGAGAGTTTTATGCTCTTTATGATATAAATATTGATATTTCAGCAGGAGAATCGATAGCATTAGTTGGTGAAGATGAGAGTGGTAAGACAAGTTTATTAAGAATTCTTGCTAAACTTGAAAAACTTACTAAAGGTGAAATTTATATTAAAGATATTCCTATAGAAAAATTAAATTACAAAACCGACATAAATGCAGGATATATACCAGCAACACCGGTATTTTTAGAAAAGAAATCTGTTTATGAAAATTTTAGATACATTTTGAAAAATTGGGGTTATAGCGAAAAAGAAATTGAGAAAAAGATAAATAACACAATAATAGAGTACTCTCTTGAAAAAATCAAAGATACTAAATTAAAAGATTTAACACTTGAAGAAAAGTATGTTCTTTCACTAATTAGACTTACTTTAAGAGGTAACTTTGAACTTTTAATGATTGACAATATATTCGATAAACTTAGCGAGCCTACTAAAGAAGTAATATTTAATTTAATTAAAGAATTAAACACTAAAAAGACAACATTGATAGTTGCTGCAACAAAAGAAGAGATTGCAAATAGTTTATGTAAAAGAAAAATATATTTTAAAGATGGTTCAATAGTTGAAAATTTACAAGAAAAACCAGAAAAAATTAAAATAAATAGTCAAGATAAAAAGTAAATTAATACGATTTTAATTATAAGGTTTAATTTGTAAAGTAAATTTGAATAGCGATAATAAAATAAAATTAAAGTAGTTTATTATACTTTAATTTTTTATTTTATTTTTATAATAAAATTTCATCTTTGGGCGGATTATGTTCTTCATTAATATTGTTTTCACTATTATCATTATTATCTTTAACATTTTGACTTTGAAAATTTGTAAAAACATCTCCAAGTGAGGACAAATTTTTATTTCCGCTTAAAAGCGACATTAACATAGGTAAAATACCATTTTGGTTAAATGAATTATTAAAACTGTTTTGATTTTGTTGATTATTTTGAAACATCTCATTATTAGAAAATTGATTAGAATAAGAATTATTATTTGTATTATTAAAATTTGATGAATTTTCATTATTATTAAAATTTTGTGTATTCACATTTGATTTTGTTATATTTTCATATGCTTCAAAAGGATAATTATTGTAAGCATTGTTAGATTGCGAAAAATTCTGATTATTATAATTAGATTGGTTTTGCTCATTATTAAATTGTTGATTATTTTGAGAGAAATTATTGCTAAAGTTGAAAGGATTATTATTGTTTCCCATTCCCATAAACAATTTTGATAACATATTAAATATAGAATTATCCATATTAAGATATATT
The DNA here is from genome assembly GCA_944372465.1 of uncultured Clostridia bacterium. Lineage (GTDB taxonomy): Bacteria > Bacillota > Clostridia > Christensenellales > UBA1242 > Caccovivens. The sequence continues at coordinate 12,242 of CALVZG010000022.1, read as the reverse complement.
CATAATAAAAGTAAAAGTTGCTAGAAAATAATTTTTTGTGTAATCTTAATTTCTATTTGCATATATTGAGATTAGAGGTGAAAGATGAGATTATCAGACTTTAATCAAAACAATGATAAAGAGCCAATTAAGAATAGTAAACTTTCAGAACAAGATGTGATGAATAAGTATAATCAATACAAAGATTTGTCGCAAGAGCAATTAAATAAAGAACTTTTTAAAGAGGTTGCAAGGCAAAAACAGGCAGGGACATTTGATTATTCAAAATTAGAAGGAATGTTAGAGAGTTTAAAAGGCTCTTTATCTACAGAAGATTATATGAATATGAAAAGGATTTTAGAAAGTTTAAAATGATTAATTCAAAAGTAGATAATGTACTATTAAAAATTGTCGAACTTTTAAGTGAAGAAAAGACAATGGAATGTATAGTAAAAGCATATGATTACAAAAGATTAAAAAGAATATTACATAATAGAAAAATAACTATACTAAATGAATATTTATTCATAAATTCTTTTAGAATTCTTGCAACAAGAAAGCAAATTTCTGGACTTACTCATTTAAGTCAAGTCAAATTTATTTCATCGGTAAGCACTGCATCAACCCTTGGGGGGGGGGGAAAAAAAATATTGGGAACAAATCAACTGGGATTGTCGGGTAAAGGGATAAATATAGCGTTTATTGATACAGGGATTGTTGAACATGGTGACTTTTGTATAGGTACAAATAGAATTATATATTTTAAAGATTTTATAAATGATAAATCTGATGCCTATGATGATAACGGACATGGCACTTTTGTTGCAGGTGTGTGTAGTGGTAACGGTGCATTGTCAGGGGGAAAGTATAGTGGAATAGCCCCACAATCTAACATAATATCACTTAAAGCACTTAATGGTTTAGGTGAAGCATCAGCGGATAAAATTCTAAATGCTATGGAATGGGTGTATGAAAATCATAAACAATATGATATAAAAATAGTTTGTATGAGTTTTGGTTCCGACCCACTTGGATTTAATGACCCTATAATGGCTGGTGCAGAAGCACTATGGAAAGAAGGTGTAGTTGTTGTTGCTGCTGCAGGGAATAGTGGCCCAGAATATCAAACTATAAAAAGTCCAGGAGTTTCTAGTCAAATTATAACAGTAGGTGGTTTTGACGATAATAGATTTGATATAGAAAATTTTGATTTTAATTTTTTTGAAATAGCAGATTTTTCTTCAAGAGGACCATCTTTTTCAAGATTTAAACCTGATTTAGTTGCGCCTTCAGTAGATATTGTATCATGCGGGAAAGATAGGCCTTATGTATCTTTAAGTGGAACATCAGTTGCAACACCTATGATTGTTGGACTTTGTGCACTATTATATGAAAAAAATCCTAATTTTTCTCCTAATGAAATTAAAAGGGCATTGCTTAATTGTTGTAAACCTATTTGTTATAACAAAAATCTTGAGGGTTATGGGTATCCAGAAATTAATAAATTATTAAAACAAATAAATAATTAAGAAAAATCGACAAAATATTTAAATTTTTTTATTAAAATTTTTATTTTTTATTAAATATAATATAACAAAATAGGAAGCGAAAAATTTAAAACAATGTTTAAAATTTTTGAAGAAAGATTAAAAAAATCTTTCTTTGTTTGCAAAAAGCAAACAGCTTCCTATTTATTTCTTCGTTCAACCTTTATCAAAAGACTATAATTCAATATTGTTTTATAAATAAAATATTGTAAGTTTTAATTTTTCAACTCATTTGATTTAATAATTTCAATAATTTTATCATTTGCTTTATTTACAGATAATTTTTGTGTTTTTTTGATATATTTTTCTCTATTTTTATATAAATTGTTAATTTTTATTAAAAACATACTATCATCATAATCTTCTTCAAGCAGCATATCAGCGTAACCTAAATCAGTAAATAATTTTGCATTTTCTATTTGGTCGCCACGCGAACATTTTTTAGAAAGAGGTATCAAAAGCATAGGCTTTTTAAGTGCCAAAAATTCATTAATAGCACCCGAGCCTGCCCTTGAAACCACCAAATCTGCAAGTGCGAGGTAATCTCCCATATTTTCTGCATAGTCAATTTGGATATAATTTTTACAATTTTTTTTAGTTGCACCTTGTTTACCTGTAATATGAATTACATTGAAATTTTCAGTCAATTTTTCTATATTATTGACAATTTTTTCATTAATAAATTTTGCTCCACTTGAGCCACCAATTACTAACAGGTTAGGTTTATTTATATCAAGTTTATCTAAAAACGGAAGATTTTTTTTATTTCCTTTAAAAAGTATTTCTCTAATAGGTTGACCAGTAAAAACGCATTTGTCGCTAATTTTTGCAGTATCTTCAAATGTAGTGCACATGACAGTACAACATTTCAAGATTATTTTATTCGCAAGGCCCATACTTAAATCAGATTCATGACTTATAATAGGGATTTTTAAACTTTTTCCGGCAATTGCGACAGGAACGGCAACAAACCCGCCTTTAGAAAATATTACCGAAGGTTTAATTTCTTTAAGTATTTTTTTTGCTTCCCTAATTGATTTTAGCAATTTAAAAGGAATTAAAAGATTTTTTAAAGTTATTTTTCTTTCTAATTTAACCGTGTCTATTTGATGATAGTAGATATCTTTTTCTTTTGTAACTATATTTTTTTCCATACCTTTTCCGCCAATATAATGAATTTCATATTCATCAATTAACTTTTCTTTTAACGCAAGAGCAGGGTAAACATGACCAGCAGTTCCTCCTCCTGTTAATACAATACTTTTCATAAACTCTCCCGTCTTTATTTTATTCATAATTTTACAAAATATGCCAAACTTCGACAATCAACAACAATAAAACAAAATGTATAAAAATACATAAAAACGCATAAAAATCAATTTTAGTTTTTTTATAAAAATCAATAAGTTGTTGCAAAATATAACAAAGATTTAAGATTATAATAAATGAAAATTAATTGTTAAAATTGTTATAATTATGTTATAATAATACAGAGAAATAAAGAAATTTTATATTAAGGCAATAAAGGAGAAATATGTCAGAAAAAAAATATGATGCAAAAGATATAGTTGTGCTAGAAGGGTTAGATGCAGTTAGACTTCGCCCGGGTATGTATATTGGAACAACGGGGGCAAAGGGTATGCATCATCTTTTGTGGGAAATTGTTGATAATGCAATTGATGAAATTGCAAATGGATTTGGTGATACAATAACTATAACGCTAAATAGCGATAATTCAGTAACTGTTGAGGATAATGGGCGTGGAATACCAGTTGATGAACATCCCACTCTTCATAAATCAGGGGTAGAAGTTGTCTACACAACTTTGCATGCTGGTGGTAAATTTAACACAGATAATTATAAATTTTCAGGCGGGTTGCATGGAGTAGGTGCTTCTGTTACAAATGCACTTTCTAAATGGTGTAATGTTACCGTTTATAAAGATGGAAAAGAATATTATATAGGGTTTCATTCTTATAAAGATGAAAATGATAAAATGCATAGTGGAGTCCCTGTTGAGCCGTTAAAAATGGTTGGAAAAACGAAAAAAACAGGAACAAAAGTAACATTTTTACCAGATAGTGATATGTTTGGGAATATAAAATTTAATTTTGAAACAATATGCAATCGAGCAAGAGAACTAGCATTTTTAAATAAAGGTTTGAAAATAAAATTAATAGATTGCAATACCGATAGAGAAGAGGAATATCATTACGAAGGTGGAATTGCAGATTTTGTTGTCTATTTAACAGAAGGGAAAAATAAATTATTTTCAAAACCTGTTTATTTTGAGGCGGAAGATAAAAATTTTGATTTACAAGTTGCGTTTATATATACAGATAGTTATACAGAAAATTCTTTTTCATTTGTAAACAACATACCAACTATCGAAGGTGGAACACATGAAACAGGATTTAGGTCGGCATTTACAAAGGTTATGAACGAATATGCTAGAAATAACAATTTTTTAAAAGAAAAAGAACAGAATCTATTAGGTGAAGATTTTAGAGAGGGGATAACAGTTGTTTTAAATGTCAAAATGAACAATGTTCAGTTTGAAGGTCAAACAAAAACAAAACTGGGAAACCCTGAAGCAAAAACACTTGTCGAAAATTTAACAATAAAATGCCTATCGCAGTATTTTAAAGATAAAAAAACTGCTACAACTGCAGAAATAATAATAAATAAAGCAAAAGGTGCGTCAAAAGTTAGAGAAGCGGCAAAAAAAGCAAAGGAATTAACTAGAGCCAAAAATTCTGCAGAAAATTTCAATCTGGTCGGCAAACTTGCTGCGGCAACATCTAAAAATAAAGAAAAATCTGAATTATTTATAGTTGAGGGTGATTCTGCGGGAGGCTCTGCAAAGCAAGGTAGAGATAGAAGATTTCAAGCAATATTACCATTAAGAGGAAAACCTTTAAATGCAGAAAAGAAAAGAATAGACCAAGTTCTTGCAAATGAAGAAATAAGAACAATAATATCAGCATTAAACACAGGTATAGGCGAAGATTTTGATTTATCAAGTTTAAGATACAACAAAGTTATAATATTAAGTGATGCTGACCAAGACGGAGCACATATAAGAGCCATACTTTTAACATTTTTCTTTAGATATATGAGAGAACTTATAAATGATGGACATGTTTTTATAGGATTGCCTCCACTATATAAAGTCTATAAAAAAGATTATACCGAATATGTTTATTCAGATAACGAACTGCCAGAGGCAATAAATAGAGCAGGAAGAAATTATAGTTTACAAAGATATAAAGGTCTTGGCGAGATGAACCCTGAACAATTATGGGAAACCACAATGGACCCTGAAAAACGAAATCTTGTACAAGTTACTATTGAAGATGCTGCTGAAGCAGAAAAGATGGTTACAACTTTAATGGGTGATGATATTGAGGCAAGGAAAAAATACATCAATGAGCATGCTAATTTTGATAAAGAAGATGAATTCTTGAAAAATTATAAAAAAATATAAAACAAATGGTAATTGTAATAAATAGGAGAAAATATGCAAGATAACAACTATGAACAAGAAAAAATCAATTTAGGCGAGCAAGAAACAAGTGATGATATTGAAGATACAGAAAATATAGATGGTAATGGCGAAAATCATGGAATAATCTATAAAAGCATGAGCGAGGTTCTTCATGAGTCAATGATACCATATACTGAAACAGTTGTTATGGATAGAGCATTGCCTAGAGTAGAAGATGGTTTAAAACCTGTTCAGCGAAGAATTTTATATTCAATGTTAGAACTTGGAGTTACTCCAGACAAGCCATATAGAAAATCAGCAAGAATAGTCGGTGATTGTTTAGGTAAATATCATCCTCACGGAGATAGTTCAGTTTATGACGCAATGTGTCGTATGGCACAGAATTGGGTGCTTCGTGCTCCACTTGTAGATGGGCATGGAAATTTTGGCTCAATAGATGGCGATAGTCCAGCAGCCATGCGTTATACTGAAACTCGTTTAACTCCACTTGCAATGGAACTTATGAAAGACCTTGAAAAAGACACAGTAAGATGGAGTTTAAACTTTGATGATTCTTTAAAAGAACCTGATATGATGCCGGGGCGTTTTCCTAATCTTCTTGTAAATGGTGCAACAGGTATAGCGGTAGGTGTAGCAACAAATATTCCGCCACATAATTTAGGTGAAACAATAGATGGAGTGGTTGCTTATATAAATAACCCTAATATTAAAGTAGAACAACTAATGAGAATAATTAAAGGGCCAGATTTTCCATCAGGCGGTGAAATAATAGATGTTGATGGAGGGTTAGAACAAGCGTATAAAACAGGTAAAGGCAAAATTTTAATAAGGTCAAAAGTATCAATAGAAAAGGCGGGAGATAAGAGTAACTTGGTTATAACTGAATTACCATATCAAGTTAATAAAGCCCAATTACTGCAAAAAATAGCTGAACTTAAAGAACAAAATAAAGATAAATTATCTTCTATTACTGAAATAAGAGATGAATCTGATAGAACAGGAATGCGTGCAGTTATAAGACTAAAAAAAGACGCAAACCCAAAGAAAATACTAGAATATCTCTTTAAAGCAACAAATTTGCAAATCTCATATGGTATAAATATGGTTGCAATAGCAGGAGGAAAACCAAAATTATTAAATTTGCTAGAAATTGTTTCATATTATGCTCAATATCAAAGAGAAATAATTGTAAGAAGAACAAAATATGATTTAAATATAGCAAAAGAGCGAGCCCATATTCTTGAAGGATTATTAATAGCAATAAAAAATATTGATGAAGTAATAAAAATTATAAAAAAATCTTCAACTACAAGTGAAGCAAAACAAAAATTAAGAGAAAAGTTTAATTTATCAGATAAACAGGCACAAGCCATACTAGATATGCGTCTTGCTAGATTAGTTCATCTTGAGGTTACAAAATTACAAGAAGAACTTGAAGAATTAAAGAAAAAAATAGCAGAATATGAAGAGATTTTATCTTCCAAAAAGGCACAATATGATGTGGTAAAAAAAGAGATACAAGAAATTAAGAAAAATTATAACAATGCAAGAAAATCTCTTATTTCCAATGATAACGAAATTATAATACAAGAAACTCAAGAAGATAATGGGGAAAATGATAAAGAATTTGTTGTTGCAATAACGGCGGGTAATACAATCAAAAAAGTTACAGCAAAGAACTATTCAATGTCGCAAAAAAGTTTAACTGACAATTCGACAATAACAGATGTACCAATTCAAGTTGAGAATTTTTCAGGTGGCGATACAATACTTATTTTCACAAGTCAAGGTAATGCTATTAAAACTTCAGTTTCTGCACTAAAAGAATGTAAGTGGCGAGATAAGGGTTTATCACTTTTATCCATAGATAAATCAGTAGTGTTAAATGAAACTCCTGTAAAAATTATGAAAGCAACACAAGAAGGTTCAATACTTTTCATGACAAAATATGGAATGGTTAAGAAGAGTGATGCAAAAGACTTGATAGTAAATAAATCATTTTATCAAGTTTGCAAACTAAATGATGGTGATGAAGTAAAAAATGTAGAAATTGATAAAAATGGCAAAAGTATATTAATGTTGACTAGAAAAGGTATGTCGCTTAATTTTGATAAAGTGGATATACCATCACAAGGAAGAATATCAGGCGGTGTGAAAGGTATAAATCTTGATGATGGAGATAGCGTAATATTTGCAAAACAATTAGACTTTACTCATATAATTGCTGTAACTGAAAATGGATATATCAAGAAACTTTCAGTCAAAGAGTTTCCTATATCACAGAGATATAGAAAAGGGCTTAAGTATATAAACTTTGCAAAGAATTGTCAAAATGTATTTTATGCTTGTGATATAAATGGCAATGCAACATTAGCAGTTGATTTTGGTTTAAAGATTCTTCCAATGGACACAAAGAAAATTCCAGAATCAGAAAGACTATCTACTGGGAATGAAATAATTAAGAAAAATTTCTTTACTATAAATAAAATGGTATAGCAAAAACAATTAAATAAAGTTTATTTAGAAAGGTAAGATTTTAATATTTTTTAATTTATTTTTAATTATAATAAAAAAGGAAGCAAAAATTTTTAAATAATTTAAAAATTTTTAAAAGCAGATGCTTTTGCGAGCATTTTGCTCGTGCTTCTTTTTTTTATGTAAATTACTTATTTTAAAAATTACTTCGTAAAAAATATTTTATAATCAAGAATTATTTTATTAAACATTAATTATATAATTAATAGGAATTTATATAAATAATTTTATTTGTTTATTTCCTTATTTTATGCAAAATATAATAAATCAAAATCAAAGTATTTTTTTATCATAAAAGTTAAAAGTTTAGCATAACAATATTTTGAATTATAAAAAATTCGACAAAAAGTAATATAAAATTACTATTTTACAACAATTTTTATTTTGTCAATTTTTCTACAATATTATATCATTAAAAGCGAGGTTTGTAATGCCATTTTGTGTAATCAAATCAAGAACAATTAAAATTTTTTTTGCTATGCTTGCAGTTGTAGTTTTACTATGTATTTCATTTGAAGGTGGGGCTTGTGCTCAAGTATGGTTTGGCTCGTCTACAAGACTTGTACCTATTTATCGTGTCGACACAGAAGAAAAGCAAGTTGCGATTAGTTTTGATGCTGCTTGGGGAGCAGACAAAACACAAGAAATCATTGATATTTTGAAAGAATATAATGTTACAGCAACATTTTTCTTAGTAGGTTTTTGGATAGATGAATATCCAGAAATGGTAAAAGCAATAGATGATGCAGGGCTTGAGATAGGCACACATTCAAACACTCATCCTGATATGGCTAAACTTGATAAATCTACAATCGTCAGTGAACTAGAAACTTCAATTTCTAAAATTAAGGATATCACAGGCAAAGATGTAACAGTTTTTCGTCCACCATATGGTTCATATAACAACACATTAATAAATGCGTGCACAGAATTAGGATTAAAAGCAATTCAATGGGATGTAGATACTCTTGATTGGAAAGGACTATCAGCAAGTGAAGTAACAGATAGAGTAATGAAAAAAGTTCAAAATGGTTCAATAATTCTAATGCACAACAATGCAGACAATGTTTGTGATTCGTTAAGATTAACTCTTGATTGGCTTACAATGAAAGGGTATAAAGTTACAAGTGTTGGTCAATTAATATACAGTGATGATTATACAATAGATGTTAATGGCGTACAACATAAGAATTAAAAGGAGAAGATAATGAGTAGTACAACAGCAATAATGATGCCAAACAATAGAGGACATTTAATAGGGAAGATAACAGAAGAGCCAATAAAAACTTTTGATGTTGAAGGTGAAAAATTTTATGAAGGGAAGATAGAGGTTCAAAGACTTTCAGAAACTGTAGACATTTTGCCTTTTACTATATCAGAAAAACTTGTAACAGCATATCAATTAAAACTTGATAAGGGTAACACACTATCTTTAGGAGGTGAGTTACGCTCATATAATAGACTTGTAAATGGCAAAAGCAAACTTATACTATCATTTTTTGTTAAAGAAATATTAAGTAAAAATGATTTAAAAGAAGATAACTCAAATAATTTAAAATTAGTAGGATATATTTGTAAAGAACCTAATTATAGAGTAACACCATTTAATAGAGAAATTTGTGATATACTTGTTGCTGTAAATAGACCATTTTTTAATAAATCAGATTATATTCCTTGTATTGTTTGGGGAAGAAATGCATATTATGTAAGAAACTTAAAAGTAGGAACAAAAATAAAAATAGAAGGAAGAATACAATCAAGAATTTATAGAAAAGAAATTGACGAAGGCATATTTGAAGAAAGAACTGCATATGAAGTTTCAGGTCAAAAAATTAAGGTTGAAGAAAAAGAAAATGAAAGTGGCAATTCAAACGAATTAGGTGCTTAAATATATAAAAATTTTTATAAGATAATATATAAATAATTTCATTATAAAAAAGAAATTAATAATTTTTATGATATAAATTGAAAAAGTTTATAAGGAAAAGATATTAATAAAAATTATATAACAAATACGAGAAAACAGCGAATTACATTCGCATGAAAAGCCAAAAAGCTTTTCAAAATTTAAAAAATAATTTTAAATTTGTTTTCTCGTATTATGTTTTATCAAAATAAAATCAAAATAGTAAAATGTTATTTATAAAGAAAAAAATTGAAAAATATTTTTTCTTTTTTTTATTATTTAATTTAGTTATTTTTATCTTCCTTAACGATTAGGTTGTATTTTTGACCATCTTTAAATTTAATAGAGAAAATATTGTTTTTTAATGTTATATCTGCGTTAAATTCCTCATTTAAAGTCAAAGACAAAATATCAATTATATCATTCATAACTTTTTCTCCTTTTTTGTAGTATTTTACTAGCGATAGAAAGTCTACGCAAGTATTATACTACATTTTTTATTACAATAAAAATAAATAATTTATCTAGTTTTGTCGAAATTATTACTTTTTTTATCGAAAAAATGCACATTTTAAATATTGGGGGATAAAAATGTATTTTTCTGATGTATTAAACGACTTAATAATAGAAAGTGGGTTAAGTAAAAGACAAATTGCTATAAAATGTGGGATAACAACATCTCAAATGACATCTTTTTTAAGAGGAGCAATCCCTACAATTAAAACAATAATAAAACTGTCTAATTATTTTAATTGTTCAATTAATTATCTTATGGGAATAGACGAAGATAAATCACAAACCAAAATTTTGAATTTGGAATATGATTTAGAAAATTTTATAGATAGATATAAAAGAGTATTAAAACAAAATAATACTACTCATTGGAAATTGTGTAATAAATTGGGAATAAGCGAATCGATAAGTAGAGATTGGAAGAAAGGTTCAACACCTAAACTAGAAACATTATACAAAATTTCCCTATATTTAAATTGTTCTATAGATTATTTACTAGGCAGGGCAAAATATTAATAAGTTTTTAATATCATATAAAAATAATTCAATAAAAAATTAACTAAAAAATAAAATTATTTATTTTATTTGATTCTCTATCCAAGACATGATTAAATTTACAATAAATTCTATCTCATAATCGTTAAGTTCTTTATCTTTTTCAATATGATGCCATTTTTCTAGACAACTTCGACAGCAAGTAGCAGTAGCATGTTGAGCAATAAAAACAGGATGCCCTTTCATTGGGGTTTGTTTGCCATCATTATTGATTATAGCAGGGGCAAGTCTTTTTTTTATAAAATCATAAGCATGTTTTTTTATAGTTTCAAGCCCTTTTTGCTCAATATATTCAATGTCTTTCTCTTTAAGTCGAAAGTGATTTCTAAAAGTTGATTTTTGCAAATTTTGTAAAATATTTTGATAATTTTTCATTTATTTCCTTTCTTAATTTTATTATATCATATATTTTAGAAAAATGTTGAAATTATATGATTATTTTATTGTTGCTTTTTTTTTAGATTTTTGATACACTATTTACACTATGAAAGTATGCGTGATGACACTAGGTTGCAAAGTCAATAAATATGAAAGTGATGCACTTATATATAATTTAAAACTAAAGGGATATCAGACAACAGATAAACTAGAACCTGCTGATATTTATGTTATAAATACATGTGCAGTAACAAGTGAAGCAGAAAAGAAATCAAGACAAATGATTGCAAGATGTAAAAAATTTAATAAAGATGCAAAGTTTTTTATTTGCGGTTGTGCAAGTCAAAAAAATAAAAATCAGTTTCTAGATAAGGGAGAAATATATGTAAGTGGTGTTGCAGGTAAAATAAAAATTTCATCATACATAGATAAACTTGCAAAAGGTGATAAAAGATTGCTTAAAAAGCATGATAGAACTATAAGCCTTCCAAAAGATTATGAAGATGATTTATTTGCACAGCAATCAAGAACTCGTGCGTATATAAAAATTCAAGATGGTTGCAATAATTTTTGTTCATATTGTATAATACCATATTTAAGAGGTAGAAGCAGGTCAAGAGGTATATTTTCTATAATAAATGAAGTTTCAAATTTAAAAGATAACATAAAGGAGATTGTATTAACAGGCATAAATGTTACAGATTATAAAATAGATAATAAACCCTCACTCTTGCCATTACTTGAAGAATTAGACACATTTGGGAAAAGATTAAGACTTTCCTCTATGGAAGAAAGTTTGGTTAGCGAGGATTTTGTTAAAGGACTTACTAAACTTGATAATTTTTGCCCTCATTTTCATCTTTCATTGCAAAGCGGGAGTACAAGTGTTTTACAAAGAATGAATAGACATTACACAGCAGAGCAATTTAAAACTTCAGTAGATTTAATAAGAAAATACTTTCCACTTGCTGGTATAACAACAGATGTTATAGTTGGATTTCCTGAAGAAAGTGATGAGGAATTTGAAGAAACATATAATTTTGTGAAAAATATAGGTTTTTCTCAATTACATATATTCCAATATTCGAAAAGGGAAGGGACATTAGCAGCAAAAAAATATAAAGACTTAAATCCACAAATAAAACAACAAAGATTTGAAAGATTAAACGAACTAAATGAAGAATTAAAAAATAATTTCATAAAAAAGAATAAATTTGAAGAAGTCCTTATAGAAGAAGAAAAGGGGGACTATTATGTAGGTTATAGCAAAAACTATATTAAATGTTACTTAAAAAAAGAAGAAAAAATTAATGATAATATT
>CALVZG010000021.1 GCA_944372465.1 uncultured Clostridia bacterium | reverse complement strand
ATAAAAAATTCACCTTAAAAGTTGGTGAATTTTTATTTATGATATTTACCTCCACTATTTATCATAAATGCTCGGTAAATCTGTTCAAGCAACACAATTCTTGCTATATTGTGAGGCAATGTTATTTTCCCGAAAGAAATTTTATTTTTCAATTTATTTTTAACTTCTTCGCTTACTCCATATGAGCCACCTATTACAAATGTTAAAGTACTATAACATTGACTTAAATTTGTAATTTGTTTTGCTAATTGTTCGCTTGAAAACTGTTCTCCATTTATATCTAAAAGAAAATTTTTATCACTTAAATTGGTAAGTATTTCTTTTCCCTCAATTTCTAGTATTTTATTTATTTCTTGATATTTATTTTGTTCTGTGAGTTCTATTACATTCAATTTACAAAATTTTTGTAGCCTTTTTTCATATTCTCTAGATGCATCTATCCAATATTTTTCTTTTAAATTCCCTACACAAACAATCCTTATATTTATCATAACACTCCTATTATGAAAGTCATGAGCGTTACTCCACTTCCCAAAACAAAACAAGTAACTAACAACACTAATGAAATTACATCTAATTTAAATGGAGTTTCATCTCTAAGCATTAGATTATCAATTTCACTTGAATTTCCAGTATCAATAGATTTATCTAAAAATATTTTATCAAAATTTTCAAGATTTTCTTCTGGTGTTATTTGTTCCCCATCTGTTAATTGCTTAACCTCATTTTGAAAATTTTTTCTTATCACTTCTGTAAATACCGCTTGTTGCAAATTGTGCATTCTTTTTAATGCTGTTTCTTTAAATAATAATTTTATTAGAACTCTTAATGCCATGATGAGAAGGGCAATAAGTATAAAGATAAATAAGATTGCAATAATAAAATTATTTTGTAAATTTAAGTTAATCCATGTAAACATACTTTCAAAGCCAAGACTATTTGCACTTGAAAAAGACATAAATACACTTAAAAAGTTATTCATAAAATGAATTATCATTGCTGGGAAAATCGCATCACAATATGTTGTTAAATATCCTAAAAATATTCCTATCAATGTTGCATAAAAAAATTGTTCTATGTTCATGTGCATTAGGCCAAAAAGAATCGAAGATATTATTATTGCCCTATGTCTTCCTAAATTTGATAGTCCTTTTAATAACATTCCCCTATGAGCAGTTTCCTCACATATTCCCGGCAATATTGCCGTAACAATTAAATTTATTAAAAACAACCAAAATGGATAAGAACCGCCACCTGTACTTGTTCCAAAATTATATCCTAAAAGTTGTAAAATGGTATTAAAAAAAGTAACTACAAAAACATTTAATATATAAACTATAATTCCTATTAAAATAGAATATATAACTGCTTTCCATGATATTTTTTTATATCCATAAAATTTAAAAACATCTTTTGTTTTAGATTTTTGCAGTCCTTTAAACATAAATATTGATATTGTAAATAAAAGCAATATTTGAATTGCTGCATTTACTATATATTTTCCAACTGTTCCTAGAAATTCTAATAATTTTAATGTTGAAAGAAGTCGTATAACTACAAATAATACAACTATCAATGAATAACATATTAGAGAATTTCGTGTTATTTTATTTTTTATATTCATTAATTTCTCCCTAGCGTTTTTGACGCCATTTTATTATTTTCTTGTGCACAACTTACATACATAATAATACATTATTATTACGCTGTAAAGAGGCAATTCATTATTTTACATAATTTTTTCATAAGAAAAAAGCAGAAAATTAAAATATTTTGTCGAATTGAATTGTCTTTTGTTAATTTCTTTTTCTTAACAAATTTTATACACTAGCAAAAGTATATATTGTTATAAAAAGCATTAGTACAAGTGCTACCCCTATTGATATGTATATGTACTTTGATGGCTTTTCTGAACTTTTTGTTATATTTTCTTTACTTTTATTTTTAAAATAAAAATGGTCAATTAGAAATATTATTCCTATTGTTATTGCAAGCAAGCATATTGCCATTATGTAATACCACCATTCATGATTAGGCACAATAGAAAATCCTGCTATATTTTGAAGGTATGTAAAAAATATAACTAAAAAATTATTTATAAAATGCACTATTATAGATGAAACTAAAGAACCTGTCCTTAAAACTAGCCATGCCATTATTGAACCTAGTAAAAAAGGATATACTAATTGTTGTAAATTTTGGTGCATAAGTGCAAACATAAATGCCGACATAAATATTGCACAGTAATCATTATATCTTGTTCTTAAACCATTTAGAATTATCCCTCTAAATAGTAATTCCTCACAAATCGCTGGCACAAGGCATGTTACAAATATCGAAAGTATAAATATCCCTATACTTTGCGGATTTGTTAAACTTTCGGCAGTAGAACTTTCAAGAGGGAAGCCTATAAGTCGAAGTAGGTCATCTATACTCCCTATAAAATATAAAATACCAAATAATGATAATAGACCTATACCTATTATAATCAAATAAGTATGCCACTTCATTTTAAATTTAAGATTTATTGCTTTATAATCTATTTTATTTATTTTATTATAAACTAAATATAATGTTATGTAACTTAATCCACTTACCACTCCATATACTGCTGTAAACCAAATATTATTTGTAACTTCACTACTTTCAATTTCATTTACTCCAGCAATTAAATTTGCTATCAGTGAAAAAATTAAAGACAAAAGAATCGGCAAAATTAGTGCAAACAAAAACACTTTTCCACTATCACCATCATTATAAAAATTTCTTCTATCAAAGGTATTTATTTTGTTATCCATTGTTTTATTATACAACAATAAATACTAAAAAACAACAAAAGTACTTTACTTTAATATATTTTTTTAGTAGAATTTGTCTATGAAAGATTTTATGAAAGAAGCTTTAAAAGAAGCAAAGTTAGCATTAGATAATGATGAAGTACCTATTGGTGCTGTTATTGTTAAAAATGACAAAGTTATTTCTCGTGGATACAACAATCGTCAAAAAAGTCAAAATGCCATAAAACACGCTGAAATTATCGCCATTGAAAAGGCTTGTAAAAAATTAAAATCATGGCGACTTGATGGCTGTGATATCTATGTTACACTTGAACCTTGCCCTATGTGTGCTGGTGCTATCGCAAATGCAAGGATTAATAAACTTATTTATGCTTGTAATGAAACAACCTCAAATGATAATCTTTGCAAAAAGATACTTGCAAGTAATAGGCTTAATCACAAAGTTGAAATTATTAATGATGATAGATATCAAGAAGAATGTAGCAAAATTTTAAGTAATTTTTTTAAAAATAAACGAAATAACAAAAAAGATGAGGTTTAGTTTTAATTCTATGATTTACGCATTTACTCATCTTTTTTTATTATTACGCTTTATAGATATAAAATTTGTTTTTTCATTAAATTTTCATTAATTTTATTTGTATTAGTTGTCTTTTATAAAAGTTTCATAAGCTCTTCATTATATTCTTCGTCGCTTATTTTGCCTTCCTCTTTGAGTTTTTTAAGGCGTGCTATCTTTTCTTGTTTTGTTTCACTTATAACTTCAATATTATCACCTACTTGTGTAGTTTTCTCTTTGTCAGGTTTTATCCAAACCCAATCTGAAATAAACATTGTGATTATTAAAAGTATGCTTGAAACTGATAATAAATTTATTATTATCGATATAACTAGTGCTGTCATGTAATATCCATAGCGCTGTCTAAACATTTTGCCATTCCCCCATATCGCCATCGTCAAAAGTACGATTACAATTATTGAGCATGCTATGGTTATAAAAGCAAATATTAGATAAAATACAGAACTTCTTATTGCTGGGGCTAATTTAAACCAATCTACTATTGCATATATATCCCATGCTATTTCTAAAAAATTAAATATTATTGCTACTATTATTAACCATTTTTTTGTTGTGTTCATATCTCTCCTTATATTTTAATGATTTTATCACTTGATAAAAATTAAGTCAAATCATTTTGTGGTTTTACAATTTTATGTTAAAATTAGTTATAGTCTATATTAAGTTTATTATTAAGAAATTTTAATTTTTTATTCTTAATTATAATTTATTACTCTTATTAAAAGGATATTTATGAATAAAATTGTTGTTATTACTGGTGGTTCTATGGGTATTGGAAAAGCCACCGCAAACCTATTTAGACAAAAAGGCGATATTGTTCTTAGTATTGCTAGACAAATTGATGAGGAAAATCGCGAATTTAGTTATATCGCTGATATATCTAATGAAGAACAAGTTAAAAATATTATAACTCAAATTGGTGAAAAATATAAAAAAATTGATATTCTTGTCAATAATGCTGGAATGGGAGTAAATGGCGCTCTTGAACTTTTACCTTCTAATGTATTTGAAAATGTTATGAATGTTAATATAAAAGGGTTCTTCCTTGTCAGCAAGTATGCTCTTCCTTATATGAAAAAAGGTTGTAAAATTATCAATATTTCAAGCGTTTCTGGGCTTTTTGCCTCACCTTTTAGAAGTCTTTATTGCCTTTCTAAATCTGCTATGCAAATGGCCACCATGTGTCAAAGAATGGAACTTGAAAAATCTGGTATTGATGTCTGTGCTGTCTGTCCCGGTGAAGTTAAAACAAATTTTATGAAAAAACGGGTTAGAATTACAGATACTAATGAAAGATATGGCAAACAAGTAGAACGGGCATTTGAATTTCTTGATAAGCATGATGAAGGGAAAAGAATGGCTCCTGAAAAAGTGGCAAAAGCAATCTATAAACAATCAATTAGAAAAAAATCTAAGCCTTTTGTTATAGTTGGTGGAAGTTTTAAATTAATTTATTTTGGAATAAAAATTTTACCTACAAGTTGGGTTTTAAAACTAACAAACAAATTTATGGGTGGTGGTAAAATTAATTAAAGATGGAAATTTAACTTAAGTTGAATATTATTTACTAAAAAAAAATTAAATTTTAAATTAAATTAATGATTTTAATTAAAAAAAATAAGGGCATGGGTCAACCCTTTTGAAACTAGCAAAAAGATCTAAACTAAAATATGTTTAGATTTTTTATATGGTTTGTTTTTGACCCATGTTTTATGTTATAATATTAATAGGGAGGCAAAATAAAAATGACAAAAATAAAAAAACTTATTATTTTGTACGTTTATGATGCACTGAAATATGGAAGCTCTGAAAAATGTTTGTTACATCAAACAAAAATAGCAAAACAAATAAGTCAATTTTGTGGAATACAGTGTAATAGAAAAACAATCGCTCGCAATATAAACTATCTTCGTGAGTATGGTTGTGAGATTGTTACTATCAAAGGTAAAGGATGTTATATGAAGTCGTATCCAAATTTTGAAAGGACTGATTAAAATCTATAAGCATTTTGTAAAATATAAAGGAGATATCAATGGAAAGTATTGAATTATTAGATTTAGAAATAGAAAGAAAAAGAGTAAAAGAATCAGAGCAAAGCTCATTATTGTTTAAAAACATTGTTGAATCAGAGAAATTTGAAAAGAAACGAAATGATTTCAAACCAAGCAAAATAAAAATTTTGTTTGTTGGAGAAAGTAGACCATCTGGCGGAACTTTCTTCTATGATAAAAATTCAAATCTATACAGATATACAAAAGAATCTTTTGAAAATGTAGGGATTGATTTTTCACTTGCAAAATTTAAAGAAATGGAATGTTGGCTGTATGATGTTTGCAAAGAACCCATAGATTTTATTAATTCCAAGAGTAAAAAAAAGGAAATTATAAATAAATATATACCAGATTTGAAAAATGAAATTAAACTTTTATCACCAAAATATATTATTGTCGTAAAAAAAACTTGCATGGAAAAAGTTTTTGCGGCGATTTTGGAGAGTGGTTATTCAGAAAATATTAATGCTTTTAATACTTCCTTCCCTTCATGCGGACATCAGAATAAGTATGTAGACGAGCTAACAAGAATTTTAAGAAATATTTTGTGAGAATTAATAATGGGAGAACAAAATAAAAATTTTAAAATTAAAATTGTAGGCGTTGGTGACGCTGGAGTACATATTACAGAAAATTTGAGAAGTAATAAAGCGCCAAATATTGAATATATGGCCATCAACACAGATTGGGTTGTTGGTTGGAATTTTCAATTCCAACAAGCAAGTCGGTTTGTAAAAATTGGTAAAAAGACAACCAAAGGGTTGGGCTCTGGTGGCTTACCCAAATTTGGAAAAATTGCAGCAGAAGAAGACTGTGAAGAAATAAAAGATGCGTTAAAAGATTGTTCTTTTCTAATTATTGTGGCAGGTCTTGGTGGCGGAACAGGTTCTGGCGCGTCACCAGTTGTTTGTGAGGTGGCAAAAGAATTACATATCCCTACTATTGCATTTGCAACAAGTCCTCCTGATTTTGAAGGGAAGAGAAGGTGTAAAATCGCAGATGATTGCGTTGAACAATTGAAAAAGGTTGTTGATGTTTTAGCAGTGATTTCCCTAGGCAAAATATTTGAAAATCCTGAGTTTAGAAAGATTTCTATACTTGAAGTTTATGCCAAAGTAGATGAAATGTTGCGGTTAAGCATAACAAATGTAATTAAATATATATATTCACAGGAAATAGAAGAAAAATCAATGAAGGATATTTTAAAAACACTAAAAAATGATAATTTATGTAACATTATATACGAAAAGAATAATTTAAATCCAATTATAGAATATTTTAGCAATAATTAAGCGATTTGGCATTTAAACGTGTGCTTATCTTGATACAAGTCGGTTTCGCTTCGCTCCACCGAAGACAAGCACACTCTACAACCAAATAAATGAAAGCAAAAAGCGAAAGTGTTGACAGAGCATAACACACTTTCGCTTTTTTATTATTTTTTTTCTTCTCTTTTTATTATGGTAAACGAATATTCTTTGTTGTCAAGGTTAAAATAAATGTCGCTTTTGCGACAATCCTTGACAACTGCAGAAATATTTGTTTTTGTGGCGGTTAAGAGAATAAAAAACACCTTAACCAAAGTTGATTAAAGTGTTAATTATTCCGCTAGTTTCAAATTGTGTAGACTATAACCCTTATTTTTTATTTTTATTTATTATTAAACTTATTTTTTTATTTTTTATTATTTTTATTTCAGTACACATCTGCGTTCTTTGGTTCTTTTTGGTCTTCTATTTCAACCACCAATGCTTCAGTTGTAAGCATTGTTGCTGATACGCTTGCTGCATTTTGTAGTGCTGAACGAGTTACTTTTGTTGGGTCAATTATTCCCTTTTCAATCATATCACAATACTCATTATTTAATGCGTCAAATCCATATGCTTTTTTATCAAGATTTTCATAGATTTTGTTTACTACAACTCCGCCATCTACTCCTGAATTTTTGGCTATCTGGCGTATTGGCTCTTCTATAGCATTTAACACTATTGACGCGCCGGTCTTTTCATCTCCATTAAGTGATTTGATAAGTTCTTTAACTTTTGGTGTTGCTTTAAGTAGTGCAACTCCACCGCCCGGAACTACACCCTCTTCACTTGCCGCTTTTGTCGCTGCGAGTGCATCTTCTATCCTGAGTTTCTTCTCTTTCATTTCAACTTCGGTTGCTGCACCAACCTTTATTACAGCCACACCACCTGCAAGTTTGGCTAGGCGTTCATTGAGTTTCTCTATCTCATATTCACTTGTTTGTGTTTTTATTTGTGCTTTTATTTGATTTACTCTTGCTTTAATTTTTTCAACATCGCCTGCACCCTCTACAATAGTTGTATTTTCTTTTTCTACTTTAACCATTTTTGCTTTTCCAAGCATATCTAATGTAATATTTTTAAAATCTAAACCAAGTTCTTCTGAAATTACATTTCCGCCTGTAAGGATTGCTATATCTTCAAGCATTGCCTTTCTCTTTTCTCCAAAACTTGGGGCTTTTACCGCTACACAATTAAATGTTCCTCTTAATTTATTTAAAATTAAAGTTGTTAATGCTTCGCCTTCTACATCATCTGCAATTATAAGTAGTTTTGCTGATATTTTTACTATTTGTTCGAGCAATGGTAAAATCTCTTGAATATTAGATATCTTTTTATCTGTAATTAATATGTATGGATTATCAAGTTCTGCCACCATTTTTTCTGTGTTTGTGCACATGTATGGTGAAAGATAGCCTCTATCAAACTGCATTCCTTCAACAACTGAAAGTTCTGTCTTCATGGTTTGTGATTCTTCAACTGTTATTACACCATCACTTCCAACTTTTTCCATTGCCGAAGAAATAAGTTGACCAACTTCTTCATCTCCCGCTGATATTGAAGCAACTTGTTTAATATCATTTGAACTAGATACAGGTTTTGAAAGTTTTTTTAATTCATCAACTATTACATCAACTGCTTTAAAAATACCTTTCTTTAATATTATTGGATTTGCACCTGCTGCAAAGTTTTTCATACCTTCTCTTATCATTGCTTGAGCAAGGACACAAGCAGTTGTAGTTCCGTCTCCTGCAACATCATTAGTCTTGACACTAACTTCTTTTATAAGTTCTGCTCCTAAATTTTCAAATGGGTCATTTAATTCAATCTCTTTTGCTATTGTTACACCATCATTTGTAATAAGTGGTGAAGCATACTTTTTGCCTAATACTACATTTCTGCCTTTTGGGCCTAGAGTTATTTTAACTGTATTTGCTAGTTTATTTACACCGCTTTCTAGTGCCTTTCTTGCTTCTAAACCCTCTAAAATTTTTTTTGACATATCCCCCTCCTTAATCTTCGATTACTGCTAAAATATCTGGTTGTCTTACAACAACATATTTTTGTTCGTCTATTTCAACTTCTGTGCCTGTGTATTTACCAAACAAAACTTTATCGCCTACTTTTACACTCATTCCTATATCTTTGCCTTCAGCATTTCTACCATTGCCGACAGCAACTACTTGAGCAAGTTGTGATTTTTCTTGTGCGGCTGTAGGAAGTAATATACCTCCTTTTGTTTCACTTTCGCTTTCTAATGGTTTTAAAACTACTCTATCAAATAATGGTTTAATTTTCATGCTTATTTCCTCCTTGCATAAATTATACGAATATTTTGAATGTTTTTCCTCTTTTTAATCAAAATATTTAACATATAAATTATAATACTTTTGACAATTTCCTGCAAACTTTTTTATAGATATTTCTTTCATAGTTTGTTACATTTTGTCATACACTACATTAGCATATAAAGGAGAGAATATTCAATAAACTATGCCAAAAATTTCATTTAAAAGTCTTATTAAATCAAAAAAGACATTTATTTCCATATTTTTTACCATTTTTCTTATTGTTTGTTTAATAATAGCAAACTTTTTATCTGTTATGCTTGTAAAAACTTCAAATACAAGCGAAAATGTAAGTTCTACTTCTTTTGAACTTTATATGCTTACTCTTGCTTCTTCGCAGGTTGAAAAAGAGGCTGAAAGTTTGGCTGTTGACTATCAAACAATAGGTGCTGGCGGTTTCATCTGGCAAAAAGATAATTATTTTTATGTAGTTTCTAGTGTTTATGCGAATAAAAATGATGCTATCCTTGTTCAAAATAGTGTCAAGGCTAATCAAGGACTTGATAGCGAGATTATTACTGTTTCTTTTGATAGCATTACTATTATTGGCAGTTTTAGTTCAGAGGAAAAAAAGGTTCTCTATAAAGCACTTAATTCTTGTTATGACTACTATTTAAGTATTTATGATATTGCTATAAGTCTTGACACTTCAGTTTATAACGAAATTTCTGCTAGACTTGCTGTCAATAGTGCTCATAACAATTTAAGTTATATTATAGATAATTTTAACACTCTTTTCGAAAACACAAACGAACTTTCAGATTTAAAAAATATGTTGCAATCTATTTTTGATGTAAGTAAATTGCTTTGTGGTGGAACTCTTCTTTCAAACAATCAAACATACTCATCTCTTTTAAAATATAGATATACTGAAGCATTAAATATTTTATTTGAATTTATACAAAATTAAATTTATAATATTCATTATATATTAAACTATAAATTGGGCTATATTTTAAATTAAATTCTTTTAATTTTAATTTTATTGTAAAATTAATTTTATTTTTCTTAATAAGCAGTAATAAAAATCATTGACTATCTTTTATATATGCTTGTATTAAAAAATGCTATCGGAAGAAAAGCGTTTCACGCTTTCAAGAAAGAATTTGCATTCTTGAAGTTTTAAAATTCATTTTAAAACTTACTTCCGATAGCAGATAGGTTTACATATAACTTTTTAGTTTTACAAATTAATAAATATTAATTTATAAACTTTTGATTATGTCATTGAATAACTACTTCACCATTAAGCCATGAATTGAAAAATCCTTCAAGGTCATATCCTGTGCTTTTATTGAATGAGGCTATCATTTGTGCAGAACTTGCGTTTTCAAAGGAATAATTTTTATAATAGTCTTTTAGTGCTTTAAAAAACTTTTTATCACCAACCATTTCATGAATTGCGTTAAAGAGAAGCAATCCTTTTGTATAAGTGCACTCAACATATTCAGGTT
>CALVZG010000020.1 GCA_944372465.1 uncultured Clostridia bacterium | reverse complement strand
ACAATGAATACTAATTTTAATGGCCTTGGAGATACTCCAGAAGTTCAAGAAGGAGAAACTTTAGAGGAAGTTGTAAATGGCCTACTTGATGGCCTTGTAGATGTATTTACGCCAACAAGTGAAATTCAAACTATAACAGTAGGCGATATTGGAATAAACATTTCTATAGATGATGATGTTTATGAAAAAACTCAATATCCTACAATTGATGAAAATGAAATTGTAGAACTTCCAATCGTTAAACCAGAAGTGGAAATACAAGGTAATGGTGAAGTTGACCTTGAAGAGTCATATGTTCAAATAACTTGCACTTCAGGCTCATCAACAACGACTCTTGCTACAATCAATTTAAATGAATGGCAAAATGCGGTAGATGACACTTCTACAAACTTTAGAGTTGATGGAAATACTATTTATTTAAGACTAACAAGAAATGGTCAATATACTATCAAGTATTCAGTTCAAGCAGAAGATAAATTAGGCAATAATATTGGAAGTGCTAAAACTTTGGAATATACACTTTCAAATGGTGATGTAACTGAACCAGAAGTTAATTTAGAAGATAACTTTATAAATGACACATATAAATTAGGTGATACTTTAGTTCTTAATATGGCAGGACTTGAAGTAAAAGATAATGTAACTACAGACACAGATTATATGTTAGATCATATGCAAGTTACCCTCACCAATAATGACACTGATGAGACATGGACGCTTGAAGATAAAGGTGATGGTGAAGTTATCTCTTATGAGCATAAACTTGAAGATGCAGGAGATTATACTTTAACAATTACAGTAACTGATGAAGCAAATAATAAAACAAGTAAATCAGTATCATTCACTGTTTCAACAGACACAAAAGAGCCTGTTAATGTACAAGAAGTTATAGGTGGAGTTTTGATTGGTCTTTCTGTAGCAGTTCTTGCAGGAGTTGTAATCTACTTTATAGTATCTAAAGTAAAATTAGATAAGAAAGAAAGAGGATACGAGATAGAAAATAGAAAAAATGACAAGACAGATAGATAAGTAGTCAAACTTTTAGAAAAACTTAATAGTATTTCAATATAAATCTTGTAATTAAATCTATAAAAGAGAGATAGAAAACGCAGACAATTATGTCTGCGTTTTCTATTTTAGGGTGTAAAAGGCGAAAAATTATAATATTAAATCATGCCAAGAGTAAAATTGAAAAAGAAAAAATTAAAAAATTTTGAATTAAAAAATTGTATAAAAAACTTACATTAAAAAATTTTACAAAAAATACATTTAGATAAATAATAAAATAAGTAAAATATTTATATTTAGAAATAAAAAATAGAAAATATCTTTTTTCTTGACAAAATTCTTTAATTATGCTATATTATTAAGCGTATCCGTATGCAAAAGGTAAATAAGCCTATAAAGATTAAAAGTAATCTAAAAAATAATATTTAAAACTTGTAATTTTATAAAAAGTTTTAAATTAGTTAATTTATAGCACCTGACTTAAAGCAACGAGATTGGTTAGAGGAGGTAAAATATGTTTGCAATCGTTCAAAGTGGTGGAAAGCAATACAAAGTAAGCGAGAATGATGTTATAAGTGTTGAAAAACTTGGAAATGCAATTGGCGACAAGGTTAAACTTGATGTATTGCTTGTAAGTGATGATGGTAAAGTTGTTGCTGGAAATCCTTTTGTTCAAGGTGCAGTATGTGAAGCAGAAGTTGTTGCTCATGGAAAAGGCGACAAAATAGTTGTTTTCAAATACAAACCTAAAAAGAATGAAAGAAAGAAACAAGGTCATAGACAACCATTCACTCAATTAAAGATATTGTCAATAAAAAAATAAGGTTAAAAAATGACAAATATAACTTTTTATAAAAAAAATAAATTAATTATCGGTTTTGAAGTTAGTGGTCATACAGGTAAGGCAAAATATGGTGAAGATTTGCTTTGCTGTCAAATATCAACTGTTGCACAACTGGCAGTTGTAGGAATAAATGAAGTTGCAAAATTTAATGTATATAAAAAAATTTCAGATGGTTATTTAACGATAAAGTTAAATGAAAATGATGCCAATGACGAAAAAATACAGTATTTATTCAATGTGTGTTTAAAATCTTTAAAATCAATTGTAATTAATGAAGAAAAATTTGCAAAATTGGAGGTAAAAAATGTTTAAGTTTAATGCTCAACTTTTTGCTCATAAAAAGGGTGGTGGTAGCACTAAGAACGGCCGTGATTCACAAAGCAAACGCTTAGGAGTTAAAGCTTATTCTGGCGAAGCTGTTACTGCAGGCTCTATTATAGTTAGACAAAGAGGAACAAAAATTTATCCAGGACAAAATGTAGGTATGGGTAAAGACTACACTCTTTATGCACTATGCGACGGAGTTGTTAAATTTGGAGAGAGTAATGCAAAAAAAATAGTAACAATAGTTACTGAATAAAATAATTAAAAATATATTTTGAAACACTATTTTAAATAGTGTTTTTTTATATATTAGTAATGACATACATTTGAATTATGGGATATTGGAAATGGTATACATTTGAATTATGTAATATTTATTAAAATAAATTTTATTTTGAATTATTTTGATAAAATCATGATTTTTGTCATTTTTTGTTATTTTAAGACATAATTTATCTTGTGGAAAGTACATTTTTAGAATTAAGATGCAAAGAAATTGTTAATGTCCTAGATGGAAGAAGACTAGGGCATATTATAGATATGGTATTTGATTTAGGCTCGGCAAGGGTATTGGGGTTTATAGTGCCAGGAGAAAAAATAGGTTGGAACATATTTAAAAATTCAAACCAATTATTTATCCCATATGGTTGCATTGTGCGCATAGGAGAAGATGCAATTTTAGTGGAACTTCCAGCACAAGGCGTTCCAACAAATCCTTATGTTTTAACTCAAAACAATGATAAAAAATAGCACTAAAATTAAAAATTTTTAGTGCTTTAATTTATTATAATCAATTTTTTGTTGTAAAAATATATTATTTATTATTGTTTATAAAGTTTATAAAATCTTCTTTGTTTTGAAAATTCTTAAAAACTGAAGCGTATCTAACAAATGCAACATCATCTAAATTTTTTAAATAACTTAAAACTACTTCACCTAAAGATGAAGATTTAATTTCTTGCATCATTTTGTTCTGTATATTTTTTTCAATGTCGTTTATAATATTGTCAATTTGTTCTTCTGTAACAGGTCGTTTTTTACAAGCAATTATTAAACTATTTTTTAATTTATTAAAATTATATGACTCTCTAGAGCCATCTCTTTTAACGATTAAAAAAGGTATTTTTTCTATATATTCGTAAGTTGTAAATCTTCTACCGCAATTATTGCATTCTCGTCTTCTTCTTATATTTTCCTCATTGTTTCTAGAATCTAATACTTTATTATCTTCACTACCGCAATAGATACATTTCATTTTATTTACCTCTTATTTATTTTAACATAATTATAGTTAACTTATCAAATAAAATCAATCTTTTTACAAAAAATGTCATAATAAAACAAATCAAAAATAAAATTATATTATGTTAAAGCTTAATGAGTGTAAAGAAAATAAATTGTATACTATTTTGTATGTTGATGAAAGTTTATCAAATAAAATAAAAAGACGATTATATGACCTTGGTTTTCTTACAGGTACAAATATAAAAATTTTAAGGGAATCACTTTTGAAAAAAGCATATTTGGTAGAAATAAGAGGTTATACATTATGTATCCGAAATACAATAGCAAAATCTATTATTGTTAAATAGTTTTATTTGTAGTAAATAATAATTTTCAAATAATTATTATTTAGTTTAGTTATAAAATACAATAAAAAGGACAGATATATGATAAAAGTTAATTTGGTAGGAAATCCAAACACAGGGAAGACGACTCTTTTTAATTCTTTAACGCATTCACATGAACATGTTGGGAATTGGCATGGTGTAACAGTTGAAGAAAAAAGTGCATTTTATAAATATAAAGGTAAGGAAATTAATATTGTAGACTTACCCGGCCTATATTCATTGACAGCACTTAGTTACGAAGAAAAAGTGGCTTCAGATTATATTTTGAAAAATAAGAATAGAATAATAATCAATATTTGTGATGCCAGCAATTTGCAACGAAATTTATTTTTAACATTAGGATTAATGGAATTAGGTTGCCCAATTATCCTGGCAGTCAATCAAATTGATAAAAAAAAGATATCTAAAATTGATTTAGCAGGTTTATCAAACAGTTTAGGAATAGATATTGTTTATATCAATGCTAGTAATAGGAAAAGCCTTATAAATTTAAATGAATGTTTAATAAAATTAAACGAAAAAATAGAAAATGGCTATAAACCTAATTATGATTTAGATTATATAAAATCTCTTTTAAATGATAATAGTGAAAAATTAAATAAATTTAATAAAAAGATATATGATTATTCTAAAGATGATAATAATTTAAATATTTTTTATAAAATAAAACTTTTAGAAGATGATGAAAATATTAAAGAAAAGTTATCAATTACAGACCAATTTGATAAAACCATTTGTGTTGCAACAAGTAGGTATAATTATATAGATAATCTTATGAAGATATATTCGACAACCCAAAATCGCACTTATGGTAAAAGTAAACTTGATAAAATTTTATTAAATAGATTTTTAGCCTTACCTATTTTTCTTTTATTTTTAGCAACTGCTTTTTACCTAACATTTTTTTCTGTAGGAGCATTTTTAAGTGATGGATTAAGTTATCTCCTCGAGCAATTTATATCGCAACCATTACTCAATTTTTTAATAAAAACTTTTGGTGAAAATAATTGGTTAGTTAGTTTGGTAGAAGTAGCCATAATAGGTGGTATGGGCTCTATATTGACTTTTTTACCTCAAGTAGCACTTTTATTTTTCTTTTTATCACTTCTTGAAGATAGTGGTTATCTTTCAAGAGTAGCATTTGTATTTGAAGATGTTCTTGGTAAAGTTGGATTGTCAGGGAAAAGTGTTTATACACTTTTAATGGGTTTTGGTTGTTCCACGACTGCAGTTCTAACGGCAAGAAATATGGAAGATAAAAATTCTAAAATAAAGACGGGCTTGCTTACGCCTTGTATGAGTTGTTCAGCAAAATTTCCAATTTATGCTGTTTTAGGAGGGGCATTTTTTGGTGCAAATAATATTTTTGTGATAATGGGCCTTTATTTGCTAGGTGTAGTAATTGCAATAGGATTATCTTATATTTTTGAAAAAACTTGTCTTAAAAGTAAAGAACAATCATTTATTTTAGAATTTCCACCATATAGACTTATGAGTTTTAAAAGAACTTTTTCTTTGCTTTGGCAAAATGTTAAACTTTTTATAACTAGAGTTGCGACATTAATATTAGCAATGAATATAATTGTGTGGCTACTTTCTAACTTCACAATCACATTCAAGTTTATAGGAGATGAAAATGGAGTTTCTATGCTTGAAACTTTTGGACGAATTCTATCACCTATTTTTGTGCCTTTAGGATTTAATAGTTGGGGACTTATTTCAGCGCTTATTGCAGGGCTTGTTGCAAAAGAGGTAATCGTATCTTCTATTGCAATGTTCAATGGCGTAGAAGAAAATTCTATTAATTCAATTCAGTCGTCTATACTTTTAACAACTTCTGCAGTGTATTTTACAGGTGCTAGTTCTGTTCTTTCCTATTTGGTATTTTGTCTTTTGTATTTTCCATGTATTGCAACTTCATCTGTTTTAATAAAAGAAATAGGCAAGAAATGGACATTTATAGGAATTTTGATTGAGTTTATAATAGCATATTTAACAGCATTTTTTGTCTATACTTTTGCAAGAACCATTGAAGTGTTTGGATTTTGGAAATCTTTTATTACAATAATTACAATATTTTTAATTTTGCTATCTATTATTTTTGTATATAAAAAGATAAAAAATAAAAAGATTTGTCCTTATAAAGATAAATGTTCTAAAAATTGTAAAAAGTTTTAAAAGTTTAATAAGATTAAATAAATTTAATAAATTAGCAAAATTTTATAAAAAACTTTTATTAAAAAAATTAAAGTAACAAATAAAAAGAGATAAGAATAAATATAAGTATGGAAAAACAAAAAGAAAACACAAAATATAGAATAATTTGTATAAAGGCACCAAAGTGGTTAAGCTTTTTGCTAAAGAAATTCTTTAAAAATAATTAAATATAGGAAATAAATTAAAAATAAATTAAATAAATAAAATGTTTAATTTAATTATTTTATTTATAAATTTTTTGATTTAAAAAATATTGTATATAATATTAAAAATTTTAATTTACTTGTGTTATTATATCTTTCTAAAGGCTAAAAGATTAATTTTTTAGCTTTTTATTTTTATTCTATTAAAATTTTGAATTTATATGTTATAATTATTTAAGAGGTAATTATGAATTATACAATAGGAAAAAATTTTATAAAAATTAATGATAAAAGCCAATTTAATATCGAACATATTTTAGAGTGTGGGCAAGTTTTCTGTTTTGATAAAATAGATGAAAAATATATTGTTTTTCCGGGCAATAAATATGCCGAAATAATTGAAAATGAGAGTGATATTATAATTTATACTAAAGATATAGATTATTTTATAAATTGGTTTGATTTAAATAAAGATTATAATGAAATTAAAGATAAATTAAAAGAATACAAAATACTATCTTCACCTATTAAATTTGGTTATGGAATAAGAATACTTAAACAAGATAAATTTGAAACATTGATTTCATTTATAATTTCTGCAAATAACAATATTAAAAGAATAAAGAAAATTTTGAATAATTTACGCATTGAATTAGGAGAAAATGGTGGAAATGATATAAAATCATTTCCAAATATTGAAAAATTAAAGAATTGTGATGTAAACTTTTTTAAAAAAGCAGGCGCTGGTTATAGAGCAGAATATCTAGTTAAAGTTTTAAAAAGCATTAGTTTAGATATTCTTGAAGAATTTGATAAACTTCCAACAAAAGAACTTCGCAATAAACTTATTTCATTAAGTGGTGTTGGACCAAAGGTCGCAGATTGTATTCTTTTATTTGCTTATAACCGCTTTGATGTTTTTCCTGTAGACACTTGGATAGAACATATGTACAATAGTTTTTATCCTCCGTTAAATAATAGATTGAGAATTTCTCAAAATTTAGTAGATGAATTTGGGTTTTTATCAGGGTATGCACAACAATATTTATTTTATTATCAGCGTTCTTTTTTGGGCAAAGATAAGAATAAAAATTAATATAAAATGACAAAATTTTTAAAAAATAATTTGATTATTTGATATTTTTTTATAAATCTAATTAAAATTAACTATTTACATATCTTTTGACTTATGTTATAATTGGGTTGGAGGAAGATGATGGTATCTTTATTAATGTTTGGTGCAACTGAAATTACACTGGTATCTGTGTTTGGAGTTTTATTTTTATCAATTTTAATCTATTACTGTTTAATTCCATTAAAGAGTTTATTTATAGCACTTTTTGCCGGGTGTTATATACCTAGTTTTAAATTATTAAGTATGAAAAGTAGAAAATTAAATGTAAAGGAAATAGTCGATGCCTATATAATGGCAAAGAAATCTAAAAGAGATATTTCATTAAATGATATTGAAACAATAACTCTTTCAGGTGGCAACATAATGAATATTATTAAAGCCTTAAATCTTGCAGAAGATTCTAATATAAAATTAGACTATAAACTTGCTTGTGCAATAGAACTTTCATCTAAAGATGTTTTAAAAGCTGTAAATGATGCTATTATTTCTCAAGTTATAACCGTAAATGAAATAAAAGCATTTACTCAAGATGATATTGAAATGATTATAAGTGCTAAATTTTCAATAAAATTAAATTTATCAAAATATATAGATGGCTTGGGAATTGAAGACTTGAAAAATAATGTTAGTGCTTGGATAATGGAAAACATTTCAAAGACCAAAGACCATAAATCAATATTATCAGAGCCAAATAAAACTTTACTTTCAAATTTAGATTTAAGGGTTATTACGCAAAAATCTATGTATGAACTTATAGACATCAACATACTTTCTGCCAATATAGGGCGTAATTTAAAGACTGAAAGAGAGATAAAACTTGCTGAAAAAGAAAAGATTTATGCAGAAATTGAAGCAGAAAGAAATAAAAAGGCAGAAGAGATAAAAGAAATTCAGATGCGAACAAAAACAGAAGAAATGAAATCTGTTGTTTTACAAGCAGAAGCGGAAGTTCCACAAGCCATATCTCAAGCAATAAAAGAGGGCAGGTTCTCTGTAATGGATTATTATAAACTTATGAATTTACAAGCGGATACAGCGCTTAGACGGGCAATAATAAGCGATAATAAAAAGAATAATAATTATGATGATGAAGATGGAGATTTTTAATGGATAAAATTGCTTTAATTTGTATCATTTGTGGTTGCATTTTATTACTACTGATAGTAGCAATTATTTTCATTCGCAGATCAAATAAAAAAAGATTCAATAAGTTACAAGAAAATCTCAAAAAATACAAAGCAGAGAAAGAAAGTTTAGAAAATGATAATAAAATAACTCTATCAAAAGATGAAGAAGAGATTGATACAGGCGAGGTAAAACAAAATCCTATAGCAAATGAAGAAAGCGAGAATAAAACTTTAAAGCCTATAATAGAGGATTTTGATTTTAAACCACAAAATACTAAAAAAACAAATCAAAACAATACAAATTCTATTCAAAGTGATAATGATTTTAATCAATTAGACTTTTTAAATCAGATAAGAATTAATAAAAATAGTAATAGACAACAAAAAAAAGATGATTTTGAAGAATTTTTAGATGAACATGCATATTCACGAAGAATAATAAACAAAGACATTATGTCAAAAATAAAAAATCTGCCGCCAGAAATCAAAGCATTGATATTAAGTAATGTATTTAATAAATATGACGAATAAATAACGATGAATAAAAGACAGAAGATAGGCTAATAGATAGGGTAGCCTATCTTTTTTTTAAATTAAAAACCTATAATAAAATATAAAGATAATTATATATATTAAAATAATAAATTATATAATAAAATATTAAATATCAATATAAATATAAAAAAATTAGCATATCTTATTTGGGAGGGTATAGTGTTTAATTTCTTTGATGAATTAAAAAATAAGATTTCTAAAGTAGATAATAATTTTTTGAATGATTACAATCTCATCAATATTTCAGGAAAACTTTTATATGTGGAAGGACATTTAGGAGTTACAATAATTTCAAACGAAATGCTTGCATTTAAAGTAAAGAAGGGCAGAATTGTTGTAGAGGGCGAAGAATTAGTTTTAAGTGAACTTACCGAAAACACTTTACTTTTGCAAGGGAAAATTATGAAAATGGAGATTTTTTAATGTTTAAAAATAGAACGATTATAAAAATTAAAGGATTAAATCAAGAACGAGCATTAAATAATATAACTCGACAAGTAAAAATTTATAATTATAAGAGAGAAGAACACTCTTTAAGTCAATTTGAAGTTGACTTTAAAGATAGAACAAAAATCAAAAAATTAATAACTGAACAAGGGTTAGAATTATTATCTATAACTCACAAAGGACTGATTTATTATTTGAAGAACATTTTTTTAAGATATGGTATTGTAGCGGGAATAATTTTGACGCTTGCTTTTTATATTTTGCAGTATAATTTTGTCTATAAAGTAGAAGTTTGGGGTGTTAGCAAAGAAGAAAGTCAAGAAGTAAAAATTTTTGTTGAAGATAATATGACAAGCAATATGAAAAGTCGAATTTCTACTAATGACCTTGAAATATTAGTGAGAAGCAATTTTGATTTTGTAAGTTCGGTCAGTATTGCAATTGTTGGGCAAAGTCTTATAGTTAATTTAAATCAATCGGTTTTGCCAGAAGAGATTGAAGGTAATTATCAACCTATAGTAAGTAAGTATGATGGACTAATCACAAAAATCAACCTCATTCAAGGAACATTAAATGTCAATGAAGGGGATATTGTGCAAAAAGGGGATATTTTGGTGTTGCCTTACACAACTGATTCTGATGGTACAGTCTATGAAGTTAATCCTAAAGCAGAAATAATCGCTGATGTGTGGCTATCAACTTCAATTACTCATTATGATTATAGAGTAGAGAAAATTAGAACAGGCAAGAGCACAACGAAGGTTGAAGTGTTACTAAATAATTTATTAATATATGATAATAATGTAGATATAGCATATAAAAATTATGAAATAGAATGTTATACAGAAGAGTTAACTAAAAATTTAATTTTACCTTTTAAAATTAAAAAAACAATATTTTATGAAATAGAAATTATAGAAATCGCACAGCCTTTTGAAGATGTAAAAGATGCAATAATTGAAGAAGCACGGCAAAAAACCTTGATTTTTTTGGAAGAAAATGACATAATATTAAATGAGGGCTACACTTTAGATGAAGGTGGCGGGTGTCATATAATAAATTATACAATAACATTAAGTAAAAACATAGGAGGAGAACATTGATAGTTAATTTTGAAAATGTTGGGTTTAGATATAAAAGGTTAATTAAAAGAATTTTTAATTGTGCTACAAAAGAAACAAAAAATGATTTAAAAAATGCTATAATTACCGTTTCTTTTACCAATGAGGATAATATAAAAAAATTAAATCAAGAATATAGAAAAGTGGATAAGGTTACAGATGTGCTTTCTTTCCCTATGCTTGATATAAAGTATCCTCAAAAGTTAAAAGATTGCATGAAAGAAGTATCTCCAGATGGTTCATTATATATAGGAGATGTAGTTATTTGTTTAAATGTTGCAAAGAAGCAAGCAAAGTTATATAAACATTCCACAAAAAGAGAAGTGGGTTTTTTAGCATTGCATGGATTATTGCATGTTTTAGGATATGACCACATAGAAAGTGAAGATGAAAAGATTATGAATGAAACGGCTAATTTTATATTAAATAAATTAAATATAAAAAGAAAGTAAATATACTAAATAGTAAAAGAGGTTCAAATGTTTAAAGCAGGATATGTTGCTTTGGTAGGTTTACCAAATGCTGGGAAAAGTAGTTTAACAAATACATTAGTTGGAGAAAAAGTAGCCATAATTTCATCAAAACCACAAACTACTAGAGATAATATATTAGGAATAGTCAATGGCAAAGATTATCAAATAGTATTAGTTGATACACCGGGTATACATCATAGTAAAAATGCACTAGACAAAACCATGATGAAAAATGTTAGAGCGGCAGTTAATGGCGTAGATTTAATTCTTTATCTTATAGACGGGACAACCTTGCCTACAGAAGAGGAAAAAGAATATATAAATCATTTAGAAATTCCAACTAAAATAGTAAAAACAAAAATAGATAAAAAAAATTTAAAAACATTTGATTGTGATATAGAAGTTTCATCATACACAGGAGAAAATATAGAAAAATTAAAATCTATGATTTTAGAGTATTTGCCCGAATATAAGGAAAATCACTACATATTTGATAAAAATTATTATACAGATAAGAGCGTGAAATTTTTAATAGCGGAAGAAATAAGAGAGAAGGCACTTAACATACTGCATCAAGAAGTACCACATGGCGTAGCAGTTGAAATAATAAGATTTAATGAAGAGGGGAATATAGTTCAAATTGATGCGGATTTAATATGTGAAAATGATAGACACAAAGGAATGATAATTGGAGCAGGAGGACAAACTTTAAAAAAAATAGGCTCATTTGCAAGAGAACAAGCAGAGAAATTACTTGGTAAAAAAGTCATGTTGAAAATCTTTGTAAGAGTTGAAAAAGATTGGAGGAACAAACCTGAAAAAGTTAAAAGTTTAGGCTATTAATTAAAATAATAAAATATGAAAAATTAAAATTAATAGAAAAACAGTTTTATAGAACTAACAAAATAGAAAGTTAATATTTTAACTTTCTATTTTTATATATTTATTTTTTAATTATTTGAATTTTTAAACAAAGATAATTTCTTCTTCAAGCATAATTTGATATTTATTGTATACTTCTTCTTTAATTAAATTTATAAGATTGACAACATCACAAAAACTCGCATTGTTTTCATTTAAAATAAAATTAGCGTGCTTTTCAGATAATTTAGCCCCTCCAATTGTTTTTCCTTTAAGCAAGCAATTTTCAATCAAAAAGCCTGCAGAAAATGATTTTGGATTTTTAAACACACTTCCGGAGCATAGACCTTTAGGCTGTTTTGTATTACGCAAATATTGATATTTATAAAAATCTCTTTCAATTTGGCATTTATCTTTATGTGGCAACCTAAATTTAGCAGAAAGGACTAAACAATTTTTTAAAGAGGTTTCTCTATAAGAAAATTCTATTTTTTCTTTTGGCAATACTTTAATTTTACCATTTTCTACTATTTTTACTGATAAAAGATAATCACAGATGTTTTCTCCAAAAGCACCTGCATTCATAATAATTGCACCACCTAAAGTTGCCGGAATACCCGCAAGTTTTTCAAAACCAGAAAGCCCAAGTTTTTGACAAAAGTTATATATTTTGTATAGTGTCATACCGCAAGAAATATTTAAAATGTCATTTTTAATTTGAATTTTTTCTTTTAATTTTTTTGTAGATATTAACACCAAATTTTGACAGTTTGGAGAAAAAATCAAATTGCTACCATTGCCAATTAATTTAAAATCTATATCATTAATAGATAAAAAATTATAAATAAATATCAATTCTTTTTGATTTTTTGGATAAAATATGCCTTTAAGTTTTGATGGAATTTTCATTGTTGTAACATCTTTCGCATCTGCATTTTGCTCATATTCTATATCAGATATACTAAAGTTTTTTGTCATATAAATTTTTATGATTAGAATATAAATTTTGTGTAAAGTTATTTCATTTTAGCATATATAAAAACATGGAAAACAATGAAAATATTTTAGAAAGAACAAAAATTGTATACTTGATTGGTGTGGGTGGAATAAGTATGTCAGCCATTGCTCGTCTTTTATACGCACGAGGAATAAAAATTTTAGGGTCAGATATCACTTATAACAAAGAAATAGATAAGTTAGTTAAAGACAAAGTTATTGAATTTAAAATAACAGGAAGCAAAGAGTATGTCAAAAATGCTGATACAATAGTGTATACGAGTGCTATATCAAAAAGTAACAGTGATTTGGCATTGGCGAAAAAATTGAATAAAAGGATATATTCTCGGGCAGAAATTTTAGGAATGTTAACAAAATATAAGAAAACTATTTCCATAGCAGGAACGCATGGCAAAACGACAACGACAGGCCTTGTTTCATCTATACTAATAGAAGCAAAATTAAATCCAAATATACATATAGGCGGAGTATTAAAAAATATAAATTCAAATGTTTTAGTATCAAACAGTGAACTTTTTGTAACTGAAGCATGTGAATACAAAGATAGTTTTTTGAAATTAAGTAATTATATAAGTGTCATATTAAACATAAAACCTGACCATTTAGACTATTTTAAAAGTTTTGATAATTTATACCATTCATTTGAAAAGTTTGCAAATCAAACAAGCGAGAATGGCTTTGTAATTGTCAATAATGATGATGAATATGCAAGAAAATTGCAAACAAAATCAAAAAAATTAACTTTTGCTATTAATAATCAAGGAGATATTGTTGCTAAAAATATAAAAGCAGACAAAACAGGAAAGTTTTCTTTTATTTTGTCAATAGGAAATAAAAGATTAGGGAAAATAAATTTATCTTGTTATGGCGAACATAATATTTACAATGCACTTGCGGCTATAGCAGTAGGATATGTATTAAATTTGCCTTTTAAAACTATTAAAAAAGGGATTGAAAAATTTAAAGGCATAGAAAGAAGATTTGATGTTATTTATCAAAGCAAAAATAAAATTATAATGCATGATTACGCACATCATCCTGACGAAATAATAGCAACGCTAAAATTATGCAAGAATTTACATTATAAAAAATTAATTACAATTTTTCAACCACATACATATTCACGGACAAATGATTTATATTCTCAATTTCTTAAATGTTTTAAAAGTTCAGACGAAATTTGGCTATTACCCATATATCCAGCAAGAGAAAAGCGTTTAAAAGGTGTAAGTTCTTATAGAATGACAAAAGATTTAAAAAAGTCAGGAGCAATTGTTAAATATTTTAAAAATTTTGATGATTGTCAACAAGCAATAACAAATTGTAAAGATAAAAGTGTAATTTTTGCCATATTAGGTGCAGGGAATATTATAGATATGGTAGAAAGATTAAAGAAAAATAATATTTAATAATGTAAAAACAACAATAAATGTTAAATAATAAACATAAAAGAATAAAAAAACTAAAAGTAATTTTTACTTTTAGTTTTAATTTTTTTAGTATTTGTTTATTTCTTTATACATTCTTTTTCTTTTCACCATATGAATAAGAGGTATTGTCAAAAGAATAACTCCAACTAAAACACAAGCGGAAACTATAACTATTTTACCAGTTAAAGTTCTTACAAAAGGTTTTTCTATAAAATCAACCTCTATATTGATGTTTTGTTTTATGTTATTTACAACAAATTGATTATTTTCTACTTCAATTTTTTTATTATTAACATAAACTTCTACATCGTATTTATCCAAATCTGCATTTATAGTAAATGTTCTTGAATCTCCATATTCGATTGAATTTAAATCTTTGTCGCAGAGAAGTTTTCCATCACCATCAATAGATAATTTGACAGCATAAGTAATTTTTATAAATTCAACATAAATAGAATGATTATCATTAATATCGTTAAATGTGTAATTGCTCTTTTCTATATTTTGACCTTCAAAACTATTATATAAAATATTGTCAATGTAAATATTAGCAATTTTATAACCTGTATTTGCACTTATCGAATAATTAATATTTTCGCCATAATTAAAATAACTAATTCCATTTGGAGAGATTTTCCCATAATTATTAGTTGACGAAGTAATCATAAATACATTAATAGCGAATTTTACATAAATTGTATGATTATTATCAATATTATTAAAATTATATCCATTATTTAAGATATTAGTTATTTCATCATAAGTTAATGTTTTATTATCAATTAAGATATATTCTATATGGCAACCTTGGTATGGTTTTATGATGAAATTTTGGTTTTCACCATAATTTACTTCTATATTTCCTATCGGAGAAATATTCCCATATTCGCTTGAAGAGGAATTGATAATGTAAACATTAATAGCAAATACAATTTCTATATTATGATTAGACGAAATGTTTTCAAAAGTGTAGCCATTTGCTAAAATATTATTAAAATTATTTTCGTCAATAAAATTATTGTCTATACTAATACTTTCGATATGATATCCTATATTAGGAGTTATATAAATAGTTAAATTTTGCCCAAATGATACAACATTATAATTATTAGGCGTAATATTTCCAAAATCATTTGTGATAATTTCGATTATATAAGTATCTATTGAAAATTCGACATAAATTTTATGATTTTGATTGATATTTGAAAACTTATAACCATTTAAAATAGCATCTTCCATTTCTTGTTCGGTTAGTTCAACATCATCTACAAGTATTTTACTAACATGATAATGAGTGTTTGGCATGAAAGTGAATGTAATATTTTCGTTATAATTTACATTCGTTGTTCCGCTAGGGGAGATTTGACCATTTTCATTGCAACTTGCTTCAATAACAAAAACTTTTATTTCAAATTTAGCATATACTGTTAAGTTTTCTGCTGGCATAATACCAAATTCAAATTCATTTTGATAATATTCATCTGTAAACCAGCCAATAAAATTATATCCTTCAACCTCTGGGTCAGCAATTTCTTCAATTATATCACCCGCAAAATAATATTTTATATCATAAATTTCAAAATCAATTAAAAATTTAATTTCATATTTTGTAATATCTTTAATATAAATATAATTTTTATTTTCTTGTTCATTTAATACAAAAGCATAATTTTCAAAAATAAAATTTTCAAGATTTAATGAAATATTTTTATCTGTAACAATAATAGGAGAATTTCTATTAGTATAAGCATTTGGATTTAAGAAATTAAAATATAATTTTTGATTTTCGTCAAGATTTTCCAAAATATTTATATAAAAATTAGCATTATTGATATTATTAATATAAAAATTGTTAAATTTGCAATTATTATTTAAGTTGACACTATTCTTTATTACTTGCATGTCTAGATTTGATAATATTAGACTACAATCAACAAAAACATCATAACTAGTTGTATTATCTATAGTAAAATTATTAGAAGCTATTCCACCGAATAAATTTAAAACTGTTGTTATATTATTATCAGCACCGCCTAGGGTACTAAAATAAATTAAACTTTCACAAATGTTATTTTTAAAGGTTGCATTATTTATGGTAATATTTGCACAAAAATCAGAAGCGATTAAATATTTTGCATTGTTATTTGAAAACAATACATTATCATTTATC
The DNA here is from genome assembly GCA_944372465.1 of uncultured Clostridia bacterium. Classification (GTDB taxonomy): domain Bacteria; phylum Bacillota; class Clostridia; order Christensenellales; family UBA1242; genus Caccovivens. Next base: position 11,281 of record CALVZG010000020.1, on the reverse strand, counting down.
TCAATACTACCATAACTTACAAAAATCAAATAATTATCTAAGTTTGTGCAGTTAGAAATTGAAAATTGTCCACTTAATAATATATCCTGTGCATGAATCAAATAACTAGAATTACCTGTAATACCTGTAATTTCTCCACCTAAAAGGTTAATTTGAGAATTTTCTATTCCATCAATTAAAGTGTTAAGATTGAAGTTTTGGATACAAGCATTATTCAATATACTTAAAGTCGCATTAGTTTGAATCTCAAATAATGAATTAATTATTCTATCTTGTCCGTCAATACAAAGGGTAGTAAAATCGTAATTTTTAAATACTATATTTTCATAGCCTAATTTTAGAGAACTGTTTATAGTGAATATTGCTTTGTTTTGTGTCATGCTTAAGTTAGCAAGAGTGTCAGATATATATAATTTTGCATTATTTATTGCCAAAATATTTATATTTTTATTAATTTCAATAAAATTTTGTAATTGATAATTATTTACCAAAATAACAACAGCATTATCTTCAGCGTTAACAACAGCACTTTCAAGTGTTTCATAATTATACCAATTATCATTCATATAAACTTGAGCGACATAATTAAGATTACTCGTTGTAGATACTTTGCAAAGAGAGGAGTATTTAATTTGCCCATCCCAATTAGTTATCTTTACAAAATATGTAATTTGTCCAGGAACTAAAGAAGGAATTTGCAAAATTGAATTTACTTGTCCATCTAAAGCAACACCATTTTCAATATTGCTTGAAGTTTTATACCATTGATAAGTTAGTCCAAATCCGGTTGCTTCAACTTCAAGAGTTCCTTGTTCAAACTGTGAAATGTTTTTATTAGATGGCAAATCATTAACAATGCTAAATTCGTCAATAGCAACAAATATATTACCATAAACCCCTGCATAAGTTTGAGCATTAGAACCGGAATATCCGTAAATGGTAATATTACTTTCTATTGCCTCTTGATAGTAAGAATAGAAAGATTTTCCAATCACAACATAACTTACAGAAGAACCTGAAAAATTATTTGCACCCATAATTTGAATGTTAGGGAGATATACATATGTTAAATTTTCACAATTTACGAAAACATGACCATTTATATCATAATTTTGAAATTTTTGACCTAAAATTTTAACATTTTGTAAATTTATACTATTTAATTTTGAACAATTTTCAAAAGCATAGGCCTCAATTGTTGTAACATTTTCTAGATTTATGCTTTCTAAATTAGTACAATTTGTAAAACAATGTTTTCCAATACTATAACAAGATTGAGGTAAGGTTAAATTCACAATTTCATTGCTATCAAAAAGATAGTCATCTAAACCTACAATAGTTTGCCCATCAATTACATCTGGAATTACAAGACTAGCAAAATGACCTGTGTATTCAATAATCACACCATCTTTTACTGTAAAAAAGTTTTCTATATTATCATTTGGATTAAATAAATCTAATATATAAAGTTTTGAACTTTCTATTATTTGGTCATTTTCAATTTTATAAGCCATAAAATATAAAGTGCAAGAATTGGTTATGTTTAAAGGGTTAGTATATAAGTTTGCAGAGTTTTTTATTGGGATTGTTTCATCTAAAGTATAATAGATTTGGTAATCACTCCCATTTGCTTCAACTTTTAAAGAAAAGTCATTGTCTATTTCAATATAAGAATTTATGTTTAACACATCATTATCATTATTTTTAAAAGTCAAAACATCAGTTTGAGTATTATCAAGATTAAAATATTTGAAATAGAGCATTCCGTGTCCATAATACTTATCAATCCCTTCATCACCTAAATCAATAGTATTTTCATACAACCTTTTTTCAATGATTTGTGCAGTATAAGTAGGGGTAGAGCCTTGCCAATAATCGCCATCACAGCAAAGTAGTGCGACAGCGGCACTGACATGTGGAGCAGCCATTGAAGTGCCTGACATTGTAGCAACAACATTACTTCCATAAATTGTATTTGAGTGATAAGCAGATTTTATATTAGTACCGGGTGCTGCTATATCAATACTATCACCATAGTTTGAATAATTATAATCAAATTGATATGTTCCGTCATCATTTTGCATAATTGAAGAAACTGTAATAACATTACTGCAATTAGCAGGCATATAATTATCTGCATTTAATTGGTCATTTCCTGCGGCGACAACAGTTAAAATATTGTTATTTTTCAATGTACCAAAATAAAGATTTAAAAAACTACTTAAACTATTACTAGCACCTCCCAAACTTAAGTTAATACAAACTATATTATATTTAGAAGTATATTTTTGTATTAAACTTTCATAGGTGGTTATTACTTCAGTGAAAGTGCCAGACCCTTCACTATTTAAAACTTTCACAGGGAGAATTTTTACATTGTCGGGTGTTAATTGTGCAATTATACCAGCCACATGAGAGCCATGGCCATTGTCATCTTCAAAACTATAACCACTACTTGTATAAATAGAATCATAAAAACTTTCGCCGACAATTTTGCCATTTTCTGTTAAAAGACGCCCTTGAAATAGAGAATGTGAGGTGTTAATACCAGAATCTAAAATTGCAACAACGACTTCTTCATCAGTACCATAATCTTTTAAGTAGTCATTAATACCGCCAGCATCAATAGCGTCATATCCCCAATCAAGAGTGGTGTTAGTATATGTATTATCAGCATAATCATTTGCAGTAATTATTTGGTCAGCAAAAACAACAAGGTCTTTTTGCTGTATATAATTATTGTAAGCAAATTCAGTATTTTCTTCACTATTATAACAAAGGATATTGTAGTTTTTATAACCATTAATTACTTTAGTAGCACCATAATAATTATTAATTTCACCTAAAACAATCAATCTTTTTAAATAAAATTCAGATTGATGATTATCATCATTAAGACTGTTAAAATTTTTCTTTTTTATAGTATAGTCATTAATTATTTCAGAGTCATTTTTAACCATTTCTTTTACAGCACTTTCAAATTGATAAAAATCTTCAATGCTATCATTTTTTTGTTGATAAGAAAAACTAAAAAATATTGTAAAAAGAAACATCAAAATCAATAATGATAAAATTAAAATATTATATTTTTTAAATGAATTTATTTTCATTTTTCCTCCTAAAGTAGATTGATAATTTATTATGGTATTATTGAATAATAGTATACTTATAAAAATAATATATATAATTACATAAATAACATATATAAAATATAGCACAAATCAACTGATAAGTAAAGATAAATTAATAAATAAAATTTTAGATTTTTTTATAATAATTTTTTAAAAATTTTTTAAAATTATTTAAAAATTTTTTACATTTTTTAATCTAAATAAAAATAAAATAAGTAAAATAATTTTACAGAAAAAAATTGTCAAATATTTTTCAAAATATATCAAAATATGATATAATTAAAATATATGGAGATATTAAAATGGAAATTTTTGGTATAGAGCATATTCTATTTATGGTTGTTTTGGCGGTAATTATGGCTTTGGCTATATTTTTACTTGTAAAATTTGTTCCGAAAGATAAGATGTATATTCCTATAAAAATTTGTGCAGCAATAGGATTAATTTTAATAATAATCAATAGGATTGTTGTATCAAAGTCAAGGTCGTCAACTTTTGCTGATTTCTTACCAGATACCTATTGCAGTATGATGGGTTTTGTTTTACCAATAGTTGTTTTAATTTTTAAAACCAATACTAAAATTTTTCAATATGCAATATTTGCAGGAATGATAGGGGGCTTATTAACTTATATTTATCCTGATTTCTTTGTCTATTTTGATAATGTTTTTAATATTCATCCATTTACAGGCTATCTTTATCATACATTCATGTTATTTATCTTCTTGTTAGCAATAATTTCAAAATATTTTATTCCATCTTTCAAAAAATGGTGGTCATTGCCAATAGGATTAGCATTTATGGTCGTTGTAGGTGCTTTTGGTAATAGTGTTTTAAATCAATCAAACAATATGTATCTCAATTCACCATTGATTGACGGAACTATTTTCACATGGTATACAGTAGGTGTTTTATTCCTAGTATTATATACTTTGATAATTCAAATTTATGAGATGTGCACGCTTAAGGTAAAAGAATGGTCAGTTGTAAAATTATGGAATTATATATCAATAAAAATTAAATCAAAAAAGCAAAAGGGAATTGATAAAGAAGAAAAATTAAAAAATAATAAAGAAAAAATTATAGAAGATAATAAAAGTGAAGAAAAAACTCCAAAAACAGAAGAAAGTAAAGAAGTTAATAAAGAAGAAAAATTAGAGAATACAAAAAAGAATAGAAAAAAATTATAAGATTTAAAAATATTGTTAAGAATTAAAAGTAATTGTTAAATTATAAGAAAAATAAAGCAAAGTAGATTAAATATCTATACAATTAAATATAAATTATAAAAATAGTTGACAAAAATTTGTTTTTGTTATAAAATATTATCAGTTTATATTTAATAGTTAAAGACAAGTAGTTCTATTTAATTCGTTTAGAGAAAAGTCGGTTGGTGAAAGACTCAAGATAGAATAGATATGAAACCACTTTAACAATGATTTATTTATAAATGTAATAAGGAAATGCTTAAGCATTTTGAAAAAAGGTGGAACCACGGTAAATTATCGTCCTTTACTATATTAGTAGAGGATTTTTTTGTTTTAAAAGGAGTAAATTATGGAAAAGAATGAAAAATTAGAAAAAATGAAAATGTGTAGACATAGTCTATCTCATGTATTAGCAAAGGCAGTAAAAAGTATATATGGAGATTCTGTAAAACTTGCTATAGGGCCTGCTATTGAAGATGGTTTTTATTATGACTTTGATTACCCACAATTTTCGCAAGATGACTTTGGTAAAATTGAAGCAAAGATGAAAGAAATTATAAATAAAAATGAAGAGTTTAAAAGAGTTGAACTTTCAAAAGAAGAGGCAAAAAAATTATTTAAAAATGAACCTTATAAATTGCAATTAATTGATGAAATCCCAGATAATGAAGTTATTTCATGTTATTATTTAGGAGATGATTTTGTAGACCTTTGTAGAGGACCTCATGTAGAAAATACATCTAAACTTCAATCTTATGCTTTCAAAATCAATAAATTAAGTGGTGCATATTGGAAAGGTAGTGAAAAAAATAAAATGTTACAAAGGTTTTATGTCTATGCTTTTCCTGACAAAAAACAATTAAGTGAACATATTGCAAAAATAGAAGAGGCAAAGAAGAGAGACCATAATAAACTAGGCAGAGAACTAGAGTTTTTTACAACAGTTGATTATATAGGTCAAGGATTGCCAATTATGTTACCTAGAGGGGCAAAAACGATACAAATTTTACAGAGATTTGTTGAAGATGAAGAAGAAAGACGAGGATATTTGCTTACAAAAACACCATTTTTAAGCAAAAATGATTTATTTAAAATATCAGGACATTGGGACCACTATAAAGAATCAATGTTTGTGTTAGGAGATGAAAATAAAGATAAAGAAATTTTCTGCTTAAGACCAATGACATGTCCGTTCCAATATCAAGTATATTTGAATAAACCTCGTTCTTATAAAGATTTACCAATGAGACTAGGCGAAACATCAACATTATTCAGAAAAGAAGCCAGCGGAGAATGTCATGGACTAATAAGAGTTCGTCAATTTACTATTTCTGAAGGGCATTTGATGGTTAGACCAGACCAGTTAGAAGAGGAATTTAAAGGTTGTTTAGATTTAGCCACATATATGTTAAAGATTTTAGGTTTATATGAAGATGTAACATTTAGATTTTCTAAATGGGACGAAAATAATAAAGAAAAATATATAGGTTCAAAAGAAGAGTGGGAAAAAGTTCAAGGTGAGATGAGAAAAATCTTGACAGACTTGAAAGTAGATTTTTACGAGGCAGATGGCGAAGCCGCTTTCTATGGGCCAAAATTAGATATACAAATAAAAAATGTTTTTGGCAAAGAAGATACAATTATTACAATACAAATAGATTTTCAAATTGCTGAAAGATTCAATATGTATTATACTGATACAGATGGTCAAAAGAAATTACCATATATAATTCATAGAACATCTTTAGGCTGTTATGAAAGAACATTAGCATACTTAATTGAAAAATATGCAGGTGCTCTTCCTTTATGGATGTCAGCAGAACAAGTAAGAGTTATGAATATTACTGATGATACTGAAGATTATGCAGAAGAAATAAGCAAAAAACTTAATCAATTTGGAATAAGAAATAAACTAGATGTAAGAAATGAAAAAATTGGTTACAAAATAAGAGAAGCGGCAAATTATAAAGTTCCATATATGATAATTGTTGGTAACGAAGAAAAGGCAAACAATTTAATTTCAATTAGAGGAAGAGGTAACGAAAATTTATCAAATATAAAGTTAGAGGATTTTATCTCTAGATTAAAAACTGAAATATCTAATTTTAAGTAAAAATTTTAAAATATCAAATTTATAGTGTTTATTTACAACAGTTATAATTATAAATTTATAAAACGATTGAAATAGATTATTTTTAGAGGGGAATTTTAATGGCAAGAATTTCTTCACGAGTAATTATTTTTAATAAAGATAAAGTGTTATTGATGTTCCGTAGGAAGAAACAGATAAACGGAGATATTAGAGAATATTATGTAGTTCCTGGTGGCGGTTGTGAAAATAATCAAACTCTTGAGCAAAATGCTATTAGAGAACTTAAAGAAGAAATGAATATTGATATAAAAATAACAAATTATGTAGGTTTAGATATATCAGATTATGGATTTGCTAACTATTTTGTAGGGGAAATAGAAAGTGGGGAGTTAAAACTCGGTGGCGAAGAAAAATTAAAAAGCAATGAAGATAATTTTTATTTGCCTATGTTTGTACCAATTTCGAAATTGAATGATATAGATGTTGTAGGTAGAGATTATATAATAAAAGCGTTTAATAAAGAATTTGAAAAATTAAATAATGCCATATTAACAGACCAAGGCATATGTCCTACCTGTTATGACAGAAAATTTAATGGAATTTTATATGGCGATAACAGCAAAAATATTATATACAGAGATAAATATTTTGAAGCCTTTTTATCTACCAATCCCAGAGCAAGAGGTCATGTAATAATATCAACACTAAAGCATTTTAAAGATATGATGGAAGTTGATGACAAGACATGTAAAAAAATATTTAAACTTGCAAAAAAAATTATGTGTGTAATAAAAGAAGTTTATAAAAGTGAAAGTGTATATTTGTGCACAATGTGTGATGGTTTAAATAATCATTTCCATTTGCAATTAATACCACGATATGATTATGAAAAACGCGGGTCTATAAATTTTGTAAAAGAAAGAAAACCTTATATTTATGAAAAAGATAAAATTGAAAAATTAAGAGATTTAATCAAGAAATAATATAATAATTATAATATAAAAAATTAGTAAAAGGACCTTTTAAATATCAAAAATATAAAAAAATAATTAATTTAAGAAGAAAAACAAAGAAAATTTCTAATTAGTATTTGTTTAACCTTTGACTATATCTATATAATGATAAAGAATGATATAATTTAATGTTTCATATATTTGACATAAAATGACTAATCATGCTAATCTACTTATAAGTGGAGGCGATATGAAATACATTTGTAAAATATGTGGATATATTTATGACGAAGCAAAAGAGAAGATAGCATTTAAAGACTTACCAGAAAGTTGGGCATGTCCACTTTGTGGTGCGCCAAAATCTATGTTTGAGTTGCTGAAAGAGGAAAAAGAAGTTGTAGAGGATTTAAACACAGAAATTGAGCCTGATAGTCAAGAAAATATGGAAAAACTTTCAAATGGTATGTTATCAGTATTGTGTTCTAATTTAGCAAGAGGTTGTGAAAAACAATATAAATTTGAAGAGATGGAATTATATCAAAAACTCGCAAACTACTTTGAAAGTAAGATTGCTGAAGATAAAAAATCTAATTTAGATAGTCTTATTTACTTATGTAAAGAAGATATAACTGAAGGATTTAAAAAAGTTGATACATTATCAAAAGTTGCAAAAGATAGAGGTGCATTAAGGGCAAAGACTTGGAGTGAAAAAGTAACAATCATGCTTGCAAGTTTACTTGAGAGATATAAAACAGAAGGTGATAAAATGCTTGAAGGTATGAATGTTTGGGTTTGCACTATTTGTGGATTTATATACATAGGGAAAGAACTTCCAGAAATTTGTCCCGTTTGCAAAGTTCCAAACTTTAAATTTGAAAAAATAGAAGGGAGGGAATAGATGAAAAAATTTGTAGCAGTTCGAAACTTAAGATTATGCACCAAAGATTGTCTTTGTTTATATGTATGCCCTTATGGAGCGACAGATACAGAAAATAGTATTATTGATGTTGAGAAATGTATAGGCTGTGGAATTTGTGCAAAAGCTTGTCCAAGTAAAGCGATTTCAATGATGCCAACAGAACTTCCGCCACAGCAATTAAAGGATAAAAAAGTTATTGATGCATTGAATAAAGTTGTTATAAATAAAAATAAATCTGAAAATATTGCAAAATCTTTAGCCCAAAATTCAAAAGATAATAATTTTTATAGACTTATGGTTGCTATAAAAAAATCTAATAGATACATGGCAGAGGATTTAATAAGAGAAGCAGGATATATGTTGCCACAAAGTGCAAACGCACACAAACTTTTAAAAGAATTGCTTAATAAAAATGATGATGCTTTGCCAAAAGACATTATAAAAAAATTATTAGAAAAAATACCATGTAATGAAAATTCTGAAATAAAAAAGGAGGAAATTATGAAAAGATACAGATGTAAAATTTGTGGAGCTGAATTTGAAGTAAAAGAGGGCGAAGAACCTATTTGTCCTATTTGCAAAGCAACAGGCGAAAGTCTTGAACTTATTGAAGATAACAAAACCAATAGATATTCTGGTACAGAAACAGAAAAAAATCTTCAAATAGCATTTGCAGGTGAAAGTCAAGCAAGAAATAAGTATACATATTTTTCATCTATTGCTAAAAAAGAGGGATATGAACAAATTGCTGAATTATTTTTAAAAACGGCTGAAAATGAAAAAGAACATGCAAGACTTTGGTTTAAAGAATTGAATGGTATTGGTGATACAGTTCAAAATTTAGAGGCTGCAGCAGATGGAGAGAATTATGAATGGACTGATATGTATGAGGGCTTCGCAAAAACAGCAGAAAAAGAGGGATTTGCAGACCTTGCTATAAAGTTTAGATTAGTGGCAGAAATTGAAAAGAGGCATGAAGAAAGATATAGAGCACTTTTAAAAAATATCGAATTAAAAGAAGTATTTGAAAAAAGTGAAGTTAAAATTTGGGAGTGTAGAGTTTGTGGACATATAGTTGTCGGCACAAAAGCACCTGAAGTTTGTGCAGTTTGCGGTCATTCAAAAAGTTATTTTGAAATTTCATCAAAAAATTACTAAAAAAATATAAAAAACTATAAAAATGATTAAATTAATAAAAATTTTGTCTTTAATAAATAAAAAATATAAAAAAATAGACATAATTTATTATAGTTAATAAATAAGGCAAACTTTTGAAAAAATATTTGATTTAAACCTGTAGATGTATACAAACACTATCATTTAAGGCAATATTATTTATATGTTTATAAATATAAATTCGTAGTTGCTAAAACAACTATACCTATTTATGCTTAAAAGCCAATATTTAATTTTTGTAGAACTGAAAAATTTAAAAGATATTAAGACCAGCCAAACTCAATATAAATAACATATATTTTATGCAAATAAAGAGCATAAAATCTTTTAAACAATAAACAATTAGATAAGAAAATAAATGGATAAATAAAGTTTAACGAACTTTCTGCAAGTAGATTAAAATATAAAGAAACAAACTATGAAGATTTGTATAAAGTAATAAGTTTTATAGATTAACAACGGGACGATTTTATTAAAGTTGTTTTTCTATACAAAAGTAGAAGAAATATAATATAACGAATTTAAAAATGAGTAGAAAAAATTAATTGACTTTATATACTTATATATTAAACTTATAATAAAATTTAATATATTTAAGACTATTTATTAAAAACTTTTAAGATTGGAGTAATGTTATGGAAAATGTAAATGAGTATATTATTAAAAATGGCACTATTGTCGAAGCAACAAAACTCCCTGTAATAACTATAGGAATTGGGGCTGTAAAAAATTTAAAAGATTTAAAAGGAACAATTTGGCATGAAAATGGGAAAGTTGTTATTGCAACTAAAGAAGCTCCTAAAGGTTGCACTTATGATCAGGATAGAATAGCTGTTGTTCGTATTATAAGTGGGAAAGTAAAAATGCATGGGTTATATGATATTTATGCACTAGAAAGAATAAAAGCTGAAAAATTGCTTAGCAAGCCCTTTGAATTAAATTCTTTACCAATTGACCAACTTAAAGAGCTGCAACCTATACTTAATGCATCATCAGAAGTTCGTCCTAGTATTACACCTGCAGAACATGGGCGTAAAGTTATTATTATTACCGACGAAATGATTGGAGAGCGAGGATATATATATTGCCATTGTCCATGGGATCCAGACGATGTAATGACAAAGATGTTTAAGGGGGATGTTTTTGTAATAAAGGATGAAGCGACATGTAAAGGATATCGCATTGGTAAGGAAGAATTTGATGGAACTCATATGTTAGTTAACAGCAAACAGGTTGAAACTGATATAAATAAGTTAGACAATAATGACAAAAATTGTTGTGGACAATGCAAACAACAACAAATCCAAGAGCAAAAAATTACAGATGACAAAGATTTGGAAATGTAAATTATAAATAAAAATAATTGCATATTTATATATTATTTTAATGATTAGTGCCATTATTAAAATAGTTATTTATGCAAAAAGGAATAAAACCCCAATAAATTAAGTTGATAGAAATAAGAATGTTATGACTAGTGAAAATAAATAAATTAATTTTAAATAAAAAATAAATGGTAAAGAATATATTTAAATTTAAAAAAAAATTACGAAAAGTTTGTAATTTGCATTCTATAATTTAATTTATATGTTATAATATCATTATGGTAGAAGTAAAAAAAGTTAAAGCAAATAAAGAAATATTAAATGAAATTATAAACATAGATAAAACCTTTTATAAAAATTTTGACAGCAATTGACACCAATTTGGGGTGGTTTTAGTCATTTTTAGGCAGTTTTAGACCGAAAATTCAAAAGCGAGTTTTCGGTCTATTTTTTGTTTATTTTTTATAAAATTTTTGA
>CALVZG010000019.1 GCA_944372465.1 uncultured Clostridia bacterium | reverse complement strand
AGAAGAAGATGTAAATGACATTTTAATATTTGAGCTTCAACAATTTATTTAAAATAAAAATTAAATTAAAAAAATGTACACCTATATACACCTACCGGGCTAGTTTTAGGTGTATTTAGATAGGTTTAGACCGAAAATTCGAATTTGAGTTTTCGGTCTTTATTTTTATAATTTTTTGATTTAATTTATACACCTACGACACTTAAAAAATACACCTATTGCATTTTTGGAAAAGGGTAGTGCTCTCTAAAATTAAAAATAAAAAATCGCTAAATCCCAGTGATTTTAAGGCTTTTAGCGATTTTTGATCGTGGAGCTAATGACGGGACTTGAACCCGTGACCTCCGCCTTACCAAGGCGGTGCACTACCGACTGTGCTACATTAGAATATTCAATTTTTGAGTAAAAATTTAGTGTTTTTTAAGTGGTAAAATTTGCTATTTTTTATCTTACCAAGGTGGTGCTCTACCGCTGAGCCACACCAGCATAGTGCTGTTTTTGAACGATTTTTGCGGTGAAATTTTGTGGTTAAAAAGTGCTGTTTTTGTTTACCAAGGCAGTGCTCTGCCGATTGAACTATATCAGTATATTAAATTGGAAAGTGGTTTTTCAAGTGCATTTCAAAGTTTAAAAATATAAAATTTATTAAAATTGGTAATCCAACCTTTAAGCTTAAGCTTATCAGTTTAAGTCAAATGTTGGGTGAATGTAATATATTTTTATTTGTGTTTTAAGTCAAAGTTTATTATTTGGTAACATATTCTTGTAAAATTAAGATATTTTTATTGTAAAATGCTTTGATTTAAGGTTTATATTATAATATTTTGTTTAAAAAGCGTAAATATTAATCTTTTAAAACTAAAATTTAGTTTTTACGCTTCAATAAGTCTAGCATAAATGATTTTTTGTGTCAATAAATTTTATAATAATTAAAAGCTTTAATAACTTTATGATATTTTTTTACATATATAAAATCGGAGGTTAAGATGAAAAAAATCAAAGTTGCAATAGTTGGATATGGTAATTTAGGAAAAAGTTTAGAAGAATTGCTTTTAAATGATAAAAGATTTGATTTAAAATGTGTTTTCAGCAGAAGAGATATTAAAGCAAAAGTTTTTACTTATCCAATGTCAAAAATTAAAAATTTTAAAAATAAAATTGACTTATTGTTTTTATGTGGTGGTTCAAAAAGTGATATAGAAAATCAAGCCGAAGAGCTTGTAAATGATTTTAATTTTATAGATTGTTTTGATAATCATAATCACATAAAGAATTACATATCAAATTTAGAAGAAAAAGCTAAATGTACAAAACATACATGTGTTTGTTGTTGTGGGTGGGATCCCGGACTATTTAGTATGATGAGATTATTGTTTAATTCAATAGAAGGTAATTGTTTCACTTTTTGGGGGAAAGGTGTAAGTCAAGGACATTCACAGGCAATTAGGAATATTAAAGGTGTAGAAGATGCTATACAATATACTTTACCAAATAAAGAGATAGTGAAACAAATAAAAAATGGTGTAAAACCAAATGTAAATACAAAAGATTTGCATCATAGGCAATGTTTTGTAGTAGCTAATGGAAATAAAAATCTTATAAAAGAAACTATAATAAAAATGCCTGATTATTTTGAGGGTTATAAAACAACTGTAAAATTTATAGATGGTGAACAAATGAAATCTCACAAAAAGTTATATCATGGTGGTGAAGTTTTGACTTTGAATGATACTATGAATTTTAAATTAAAGTTAGAAAGTAATCCTGTTTTTACAGCAAAAGTTATGAAAGCATATGCCATAGCATTAAACAATTTATATGAAAGCGGAGAATATGGAGCTTATAGCATACTTGATATAGCGCCAAAATATCTCACAAATAGTGATTATATTGCTTACATTTAAAATTAAAATAATAAATTAATTATTAGAAAAAGAAAAAATATATCATTGTAAATAATGTTATATTTTTTTAATATTAAAATTAATTTAAATTTAGATTATAAAATGACATAATTTTTATTTTTTATTTGTTGATGATTCTTTTTGATTTTTTTCACTTATTTGATTTGAATTGGAAGTATATATTGAAAATTTATTATCTAAAATGTTATTTTTTGTTTTCCAAATTGAATGTAAATAAGAAGTTATAAAAGCACAAAACATACCTAATATACAATATAAAAGTATTGTCCCAAGTAGTATGCTTGCATTAGAAAATGTATTTGGGGTTAAAGAAATTCCTATACCTAAAAAAGTTAATGCAACACCAAGAAAGATGCCTGTTAAAAGTTTTCCCCAAATATCTTTAAAATTCCCAAAATACATCATAATTAGATTTGCCACAAGTGTACCTAAAACGCCAGCAATACTTATACTTAATAATTTAGCATCAAAAGATTGAGAAAAATATATCATAAAAACAGCGAATCCAAATCCTAATGGTATACCGAGCCATATTATTAGCATTTCTTTTATTTTCATACCTACTGTTATTGTCCATGCAATGAATGATATCCACATAAATGATGCACCAGTAGAAATACAAGGTCCAATAAGTGAGTCAACACAATATAATAAAGCCGCCGTTATTCCTACAATGATAGGCATTTTAGAACATTCATAAAATTTTTTCATTCTAATCTCCTATAAAAAAGATTAACATATTATAATTATAATAATAATGTCAATAAAAATAAAGAAGCAAATTGAAAATTAAGAACTTATTTTAAATATTATCAATATGAAATGATTAAATAACAAGATATATATTGCTTGACTATAGTATCTATATATGGTATTATATAAAATATAGTAGTAGGAGTAAATATGGGAATTTTAAAGAATATTGAATGGACAGATACAGAGAGTAATCTTATTATTTGGAAATATCCTATTAATAAGGACCATGTAAATAAGGGGTCTGCTCTTACAGTAAGAGAAAGCCAAGTTGCTATTTTTGTTGATAAAGGTCGCCTTGCTGATGTGTTTTTGCCGGGTTTTTATAAATTAGACACAGAAAATATGCCAATTCTTACAAAACTTATGTCATGGAAGTATGGTTTTGAAACACCATTTAAATCGGACATATATTTTGTAAATACAAAGCAGTTTACAAATCAAAAATGGGGCACAGTAAATCCTATACTAGTTCGTGATAAAGATTATGGAGCAATAAGAATTCGTGGGTTTGGCAATTATTCTTTCAGGGTAAAAGATGCCTATGTTTTTATGCAAAATTTAAGTGGAACAAACACTAAATTTGAAACGACACAAATAACTGATTATTTAAGAAGTATGGTCGTAAGTGGAATTTCAGATGCTATTGGAGAAAGTAAAATACCCGTTTTAGATATGGCGGGCAATTTGCAAGAACTATCAATAATTGTTGAGAAAAAAGTAGCAGAAGATTTTAATCAAATAGGGTTAGAACTTACTAATTTTATTTTTGAAAATTTTTCTTTACCTGAAGAATTAGAAAAAGCTTTAGATAAAAGTGCATCATTAGGAATGTTAAGAAATAATATAGATGTTTATACACAAATAGAAACATTAGAAGCAATGAAAGAAGCAGCCAAAAATCCGGGAACGGCAGGAGGAACATTGGGAGCAGGAATGGGACTTGGAATGGGCATGGGACTTGGCAATATTTTTGCGAATAATATGCAACAGATGCAAAATAATCAAAACAATAATGTTAGCAAAAACATTCAAAATACTATAAAGACATGTCCTAAATGTAATGCAACATTACATGGCAATCCTAAATTTTGTCCTGAATGTGGAGAACAATTAAAATTAATTTGTCCTGAATGTGGAATAGAAGTAAAAGGTAATGCAAAATTTTGTCCTGAATGTGGAAGGAAACTTAAATAAATGGCTGATGATTTAAATAAACAAGAGAATAATCAAAAGATAGAAAGTACTTCTCAAAATACAAGTACAAAAATTTATAGCGATGACAATATAGATGTTACAACTTATAAATGTCCAAATTGTGGGGGTGAAACATTTTTCGATCCTAAAGTTCAAAAAATTCATTGTTTGTATTGTGGAAGTATGTTTGAAATTGAAAATAAAACGATAGCCACTGAAAGAAATTTGACAGAATTATTAGAAAGTGGTAATGTTTGGACAGAAGCAGAAGTGTATCAATGTAAAACTTGTGGTGCGAAAGAAATACTTAATAGTCAAGAAGTTTCAATAAAATGTCCATTTTGCGGAACAAACAATATTATAAAAACAGAAGAATTACCTGGACTAAAGCCACAGGGTATTACGCCTTTTAAACTTGATAAAAATCAAACAAGTCAAATAGCAACAAAATGGGCAAAAAAGAAATTATATGCCCCAAGAGATTTTAAGAAAAGTGTAAAACCAGAAAATATACAAGGAGTTTATAATCCTGTATTTACATTTGATGCACAAACAGATAGCACTTATAATGGGACACTAGGCAAAAATTATACAACCTATAGGTATATAAATGGGAAAAGAGTGGCTTGTACAGAAACAAGATATTTTAATATTAGTGGTTTGCAAACGGTAACTTTTGATGACATTTTAATACAAGCATCATCAACAATACCAACAAAAATTGTAAATAAGATTGAACCTTTTCCAACAAAAAAAGCTGTTGAATACAAAACAGAATACTTAAGAGGATATTTTGCCAATACTTATAATAAGTCAGGACAAGAATGTTGGAATGAATGTAAAACAATTATGAATAGCACTATAGAAAGACAAATTTTAAAAAGATATGACTATGATATAAAACTATCTTTAAATATTCAGACATCTTTTATGAATGAACAATATAAATACATACTTGTTCCAATATATGTAGGACATTATAATTATAAAAATAAACTTTACAATTTTTATGTAAATGGTTATAATGGGAAAATAGGTGGAAAAACTCCAGTTTCTAAAATAAAAATTTCTATAACAATCTTAATAGGCTTATTGATATTAGTAGGATTTTTATTATTGATGACATATGCTTAAATAAATAAAAAAGTATAAATAAAAAGGAGGAAAATATTATGGGGAGAAATTTATGGTATAAACTAGCAGGAGCATTGATAGTAGTTATTGCGGTTGTATTCTGGATTCTATCAGAAACTATTCCAGAAAGTTTTGGAAAATTTTCTTTGGCATGGGCAGGAGTTATGATATGTGGCGGAATAGGTTTGGTATTTATTTTGCAAGGTTGTTTGCAAGAAGATGTAACCATGGCTAAAAAATTAAAAATATGGTTAGGAGTTGTATTGATTGCTTGTGCAATTTTATGCTTAATTTCAGCAATTACAATACCAAATAGTTTAATTTTACCTATAATCTCACTTGTAATAGCACTAGGGCTTGTTATAACCATACTTGCAACGCATGGAGCAAAATGGGACGAAGGAGATAATCATAAAAAAGGATATAAAAATTATTTTGAAAGAAAAGAGGAAGAAGATAAAGAAAAAGAAATAGAGAAAAAAGATATAGAAAAAAGAGATGAAAATAATTTAGAAAAAACTAGAGAAGACAATTAATTTAGAATAAGTAAAAAACAAATAAATAATAAAAATATGCACTTCAAAAATATAATTTCAAGAAGTGCATTTTTTAATAAAAAATAATAAAATTATTATTTTTATATGTTATTTTTATAAAAAACTATATTTATTTAATGAGTTAAATATAATTTTATTTTTTAATTTTCATTTTTTCTCTTATTTTACATGACAAAATTTACTAAAAAGTTTATAATATTTTTAATAAAAGGAGGATATGAAGGGATTAGTTTAACAGATTGCCTTTTAAGGCAAAATATAAATATTTAAAAAATCAAATGTTTATATGAATACTTGAATATACATGGCAAATAACTAATATTAAATGCAAAATATGTTATAAAATCTAAAAAAGTTTTTACAAAAGGGAGGTTAGAATGAAAGCTTTAACAGGATTTAGTACAAACAAAAATGCATACGAGGCAGGACTTGAAGCCGCTAAAATGGCGGGAAAATCAAAGGATGCAAAAATAGTATTTGCGTATATGAGTTGTGATTTCAATATAAAGGATGTTATTAAAGGAATAAAAGAAATTTATAATTGTCCTGTAATTGGAAACACTTCGTTTACAGGTGTGATAATGCCAGAAGGATATATAGGTGGGAATGAACCTTTTGTAGGTATAATGGTCCTTTCAGATCCTAACATGATAGTCGGGGTTGGATTTGCAGATAGAAAAGAATATCAAGATGCTATAGAAGCAGGAGAGAAAGCAACAAAACATGCAAGAGCAATGACAAAAATGCCATATAATGATGAACCAGATGTTATGTATATGACGGCAAGTCCAACAGAAGAAGAATTTTTCTTAAAAGGGGCAAATAAAGTAGTAGGAAGAGTTCCTCTTTTTGGTGGTTCGGCAGCAGACAATACAATAGAAGGTAACTGGAAGTTATATCTCGATAACAAAATTACATCTGAAGGAGTTGCAGTTGCATTAATCTATATGAATGGTCATTTTGTAAATGAATTTACTGGTGCATATAGAGAAACTGAAGATATGGGAATTATTACTAAAGTGGAAGGCAAGAGAAGATTAGTTACTATTGATAACATATCTGCAGTAAAGAAGTACGCTAAATGGAGAGGAATGAAACCTGCAGAACTTAAAGGAAACGCCCTTCTTTCAGCAACAATCACAAGCCCACTAGGAGTTAAAGATAGATTAGGAGATCTAATTGCTATTAGACATCCAATGTTTGCAAATGATGATTTTTCAATGAATATAGGTGCAAATCTTGCAGAGAAAACCACAGTAATCAGAATGGAAGCAACAATAGATGAACTCATATCTTCTGTAGGGGAAACACTGAAGAAATTAAATGAAAGATTGACGAAACCTGTTGTATGTTATCATTTAGTTCATTGTGGTGGTAGAAGAGCAGGAATTGACACAAGAATAGATGAAGTTTATCAAGAAGTAAAAAATAATGTAAATGGAGCACCATTTATAATGGAATTTACTTTTGGAGAATATGGTTATGTTGATGATGGGCGTAATACAACAGGTGGTTTAATGCTGTCATTTACAGCATTTACGAAATAAGGAGGTAAAAATGCAAAATATTATAAATGGGAAATTTGTAGATGCTAGTAATAAAGCGACAATGAATATTATCAACCCTTATACAAACAAAATAATAGATACAGTGCCAAATAGCACTGAAAAAGACGGGAAGAAAGCGATAGAATATGCAAAAAAGGCTCAAAGACAATGGAAAGAAATTCCTGTATATAAAAAAGTTGAAATTTTAATGAATTTCCTTAATCTTGTTGACAAAAATAAAGATGACCTTGCAAAAACATTAAGCCAGGAGACAGGGAAACCAATAACTCAAGCATATGGAGAGATTGCAAATATAAGGATATCATTTGAAGCATTTTGTGAAAAAGCAAAACATCTATATGGGAATGTTATTCCTCAAGGCACAGAGGCAGGTCAAGAGAAAACGCTTCAAATTACAGTAAGAGAACCTCTTGGTGTTATTCTTGCAATAATTCCATTTAACTTCCCATGTGATCTTTTTGATCAAAAGGTAGCACCTGCAATACTAGCAGGGAATACCGTTATTGTCAAGCCACCACACCAAAACCCTTTAACACTTATAAAACTGACAAAACTTTTGCATGATGCAGGTTTGCCTAATGGCGTTGTGCAAATTTTAACAGGTGAGGGAGCAATTATTGGTAATAGTTTAGCAAAAAATCAAGATGTACATGGTATAACATTTACAGGTTCAACTGCTGTAGGAAGATTGACTTATCTAAATGGAGCGGAACATTTAGCGCATGTTGCATTAGAACTTGGTGGGAATGATGCTTTTATAGTATTAGATGATGCAGATATAGATTTGGCAGTTAAGGAAGTTGTATGGGGAAGAATGTACAATACAGGACAGGTATGTTGTGCAAGTAAGCGTTTTATAATTCAAAGAGGCGTATTGAAAGAATTTGAAAAGAAAGTTGTTGAAACTATAAGCAAACTTGTCGTAGGCAATCCAATGGATAAAAAGACAGACATAGGCTGTCTTGTAACAAAGGGTGCTTGTGAAAAAGCGGTAAAACAGATTGAAAGGGCTGTTGAACAAGGCGGAAGAATAATATATGGAGGGCAATCAAAAGGAGCAGTTTTACAACCTACAGTTATAACTGATTTACCAAAAACAAGTGATGTTGCCCTAGATGAAGAAATATTTGCTCCAGTTGTCAGTATAATACCATGCGAAGATGAGAAAGAGGCTATAGAAATTGCTAATGCATCATGCTATGGTCTATGTGGATGTGTTTTTACAAAGGACATGAAGAAAGCATTAAAAATTTGCAGTCAACTTGAGTGTGGAGGAACAGTTATAAATGGTGCAAGTTTTCATAGAAGTTTTGAGATGCCGTTTGGTGGATATAAGATGTCAGGAATAGGAACTGAAGGAGTAATGAGCACATTTGACCAAGTAACAAAGACAAAGACTATAACATTTAAAAATATTTTTTAAAAAAACAAAGATAAAAAGAATAATAAAGATAAAAATAAAAATCCACAAGAATGGAATAAATTCCAATTATTGTGGATTTTTTTATAAAAATTTTATCGCAAGAAAAACAAATAATTTTATTTACATTTATCAATAATATCTCTTGCTGCGATTAAACCCGTTGCAGCAGCAACAACTATATTCCCAGCCTTTCCAGCACCATCACCAATAAAATAAAGATTTCTATTTTTTACTTTAAATTTATTGTCTGTCTCTATTTCATTTGAGAAAAATTTTATTTCAGGTCCATACAATAAAGTTTCATCGTTGTTAACCCCAGGTATAATCTTATCAAGTTCTTCAAGTCCCTCTAATATGTTAGTCAATATTCTATAAGGTAATATTAAAGCAAGGTCGCCAGCAACACAATCTTTTAAAGTTGGTTCTATAAATCCTTTATTAATTCTATGCCATTCACTTCTCCTGCCACTTCTCAAATCTTTTAAAGTTTGAATAATAGGTTTGTTATCACCTAAAACATTAGCAATTCTAGCAATAGATTCGCCATATTGACGGGTATTAGTAACAGGTTGAGTAAGAGTAACCTTGCTAATGAAAGCAAAATTAGAATTATTAGACTTAACATTTTTTAAAGAATGACCGTTTACACAAATATATCCATAATAGTTTTCTTTTGCAACAAACCCGCCGGGATTAGTGCAAAAAGTCCTAATTTCATCACCATATGTTTTAGTTTTAATAAAGATAGTAGGGTCATAAATAATATCTGTAATACTTTGAAGAATTTCTTTTCTAACCTCTACTCTAACTCCAATTTCAATACTTTGACTATTATAAGGTATGCCATGTCTATCTAGCAATTCT
This sequence comes from uncultured Clostridia bacterium, assembly GCA_944372465.1. GTDB lineage: Bacteria > Bacillota > Clostridia > Christensenellales > UBA1242 > Caccovivens. The sequence continues at coordinate 20,628 of CALVZG010000019.1, read as the reverse complement.
TGCACCCAACCAGCACCAGTACGGCCGGGAGCAACAACTACAAAACGACTAGTTAAAGTATGCTTTATGTTATCTTTTGTATAGGATATATCATTAAAAATGCCGTTTTCATCAATATCTTCAACTTTACCATTTTCTATTATATCAACCCCATTATTTTCAAGAAATTGTGTAAATTTTTCAATATGCATAGGAAGCATATCTGAACCTAGATGTTTTTGTTTAATTAAAAGAAGTCTTGCACCTTTAATTGCAATGTCTTTTCTTATATCTTCACTTTGTTTGTTATTTTTTGGATAGACTTCTGCGTCCATACCAAATTTATTGAAGATATCTTCAGTGTCATCAATTATTTTGTATGCTTCACTTTCAGACATATATTTAAAAAGGTCGCTCTTGCCAAGTTTTGGTATAAAGTTTAGTTTTCCATCGCTGAATGTACCAGCGCCTCCAAATCCTGATAAAATACTGCAAGGTTGACAATTAGCACACTTTCCTGTTGTTTTCATAGGACAAACTCTATTTTGAGCCCGTTTCCCTTGGTCGATAAGACAAATTTTAAGATTTTTATTTTTGCTTATAAGTTCATATGCACAAAAAAGTCCTGCAGGGCCAGCCCCTACAATGACAATATCATAATCTATTTTAGTTTTATTATTTTCCAAATTCAACCTCATTTTAGAAGATAGATAATTAAAAATTATAAATTAAATAACTTCACATACTTATAATAACAAATTCAACAAAAAAAGTCAAATTTAGGAACGAATAAAAAAATTACTAATTGCTTATAAAAACCATTTTGTTTGACAAAATAAAATAAGATAATTAAAATAATCACAGGAGGTAACATGTTGGAAAACAAAGTTAATGCTAATAGCAATAAGACTGAAAATAAATATGAAAATCTTAATTATACAAAATACAATTATTATGAAAAGTCAACAAAAGAAGAGAATAAAAAGGCTTTTGATTTTGCTGAAAAGTATAAAGACTTTATAAATGAATGTAAGACAGAAAGAGAATGTTGTGAAAAGGCTGTAGAAGAAGCAAAATCAAAAGGATACAAAGAATATCATTTTGGCGATAAATTGGAAAAGGGCGACAAAAGATATTTAGTCAATCGAGATAAAGGAGTTGTGCTTTTCAAAATAGGGCAAAAACCATTAGAACAATCGGGAATAAGAATTATTGTTTCACATATAGACGCACCAAGAATTGATATTAAACAAATGCCTATGTACGAAAATGGTGGATTTTGTTATTTAAAAACACATTATTATGGTGGCATAAAGAAATATCAATGGACAACATTACCACTTTCATTGCATGGAGTAGTATTTTTAAAAGATGGAACAAAAGTCAATATAAAAGTAGGTGAAAGAGATGACGAACCAATATTTTATATAAGCGACCTATTACCACACCTTAGTCAAATTCAAATGTCAGGAAAGGCAAATGATATCATAACGGGCGAGCAGTTGAATGTAGTAATTGGTTCAATGCCATTAAATGATGCAAAAAAGGATAAAATTAAAACAAATATATTAAAGATTTTAAATGATAAATATGGCATAATTGAAGAAGATTTTACAAGTGCAGAACTTAGTGTCGTGCCAGCATATAAAGCAAAAGACATAGGCTTTGATAGAAGCCTTATAGGAGGCTATGGTCATGATGATAGAAGTTGTGCATACCCATCAATGCAAGCAATATTAAATGCTGAAAATGAAAATACAGTAATGTGTATACTTGTTGATAAGGAAGAGATAGGCAGTGAGGGAAGCACGGGTATAAAAAACAAATTATATGAAGATATAATAGACGAGATATGTTTAGCAATGAAGTGTAATTCTCGACTTGTAAGGGGAAAATCTATTTGTATTTCGGCAGATGTAACTGCATGTTATGACCCAAATTTTCCAAATGTTTTTGAGAAAAGGAATTCGGCAATAATCTCATGTGGTGCATGTATGAATAAATTTACAGGCAGTTTTGGCAAATCGGGAGCAAGTGATGCGTCAGCAGAAACGGTGTCATATATAAGAAAAATTTTTGACAAAAATAATGTGGTATGGCAAACTTCAGAATTGGGAATGGTAGATATAGGTGTAGGCGGAACTGTTGCTAAATTTATTGCACAACTTAATATTGATACTGTTGATATTGGAGTTCCAGTAATTTCAATGCACTCGCCATATGAAATAATTTCAAAAGCAGACCTTTATAGTATGTACAAAGTATGCTTGTCATTTTTTGAATAGTTTTAAATAATATGATTGCTATATTCCTTGCAAATTAAAGGATATAGCAATTTTTTTTAATTTTTAATAAGTACTAAAAGATTATATAATTTTCAAAATTTTTTAATATTTTATTTATAAATGCTAAAGGCCTTATTTTATAACGACTATAGCATTTTATTGTTATAAAAATAAGTTTTTATTTCTATAAAAAGTGATTATAAAAAATCGTCAAAAATCGTTTATTTGTAAGGCATATAGCAATCACAATAATTTTTTTATTAAAAATTAAAAAAATTGCAAAAATACTTGATTTTTCTTTTATAATTTGTTATTAATAATACATAAATAAAAAAGTTTTGGAGGAGAAATGGATATTTTCAATAAAATTACAAAAAAACATAACTATGATATCGCCAAAGAAAAAGGGGTTTATCCTTATTTTCATAAACTATATTCAGGACAAGATACTGTTGTAAACATGGAAGGTAAAAGAACTATAATGCTTGGTTCAAACAATTATTTAGGTCTTACAAATCACCCTAAAATTAAAGAAGCAGGCATTAAGGCTATTGAAAAATATGGTAGTGGGTGCTCGGGCTCAAGATTTTTGAATGGAACTTTAGATATTCATTTAAAACTTGAAAATGATTTAGCACAATTTTTAAACAAAGAAAGTGTAATGACTTTCAGCACAGGATTTCAAAGTAATTTAGGTATAATAAGTGCAATAGTAGGGCATGGTGATTATGTAATTTGTGATAAAGAAAATCATGCAAGTATTTATGATGGTTGTAAATTAAGTTATGGGAAAATGCTTAGATATAACCATAATGATATGGAAGATTTAGAAAGAAAATTAAAATCAGTGCCACAGGAAGCAGGTATTTTAATTGTTACAGATGGTGTATTTAGTATGAGTGGTGATATTTGTAAACTTCCAGAGATAGTTGACCTAGCAAAGAAATATCAAGCAAGAGTTATGATAGACGATGCACATGGTCTTGGTGTTTTAGGAGAAGGTGGAAGAGGAACAGCAAGTTATTTTAATTTAGAAAATGAAGTTGATATCTATATGGGAACATTTTCTAAATCTTTGGCATCTTTAGGGGGTTATATGGCTTCTTCTAGTGATGTAGTAGAATATGTAAAACACACTTCAAGACCATATATTTTCAGTGCAAGTATGACACCAGCAAATGTTTGTTGTGCTACTGCCGCACTAGAAATACTGAAAAATGAACCTGAAAGAGTAGAAAATTTAAAGAATATAAGTTCATATATGAGAAAAAAATTAAAAGAGAACAATGTTGATATTATTGAAAGCAAAACGCCTATAATTCCAATTTATACATATCAAGATGATAAAACTTTTATTGCTTGTAAGTTACTTTTAGAGCGAGGAGTTTATGTAAATCCTGTGGTATCGCCAGCAACGCCGGTTGGGCAAAGTCTATTAAGAACAAGTTATACGGCAAATCATACAAAAGAACTTATAGATGAGGCTTCAGAAAAAATTGTAGAAGTCCTCAATATACTTAAAGAAATGTAATTTTATTTTGTTTAATATTTAATCTGTTTTGTAATAAGATAAAAAATTTAATGTGTAAAGAAAAAAATAAGATAAAAATTTAATGTGAAAAGACATAAAATACACAACAAAAAAGCACCAATATGGTGCTTTTTGTATTAATTTATTTAATAGTAAATTGTATTATTTTTTCGTTTTTCATTTAATGGACTCAATACTATTTTGTTTTCTTTTAAAGTTTTTTGCACATCTATAATTCGTTGATTACTAGAACCTTTAAAACGCAATGTAATATCTTTTAAATCTTGTTTAAATTCACCATCAACTAAAATATCTATGTAAGATAAAAATTCTCTAGTCCAAGGGCAATTTGCTCTGCTTGGGGAAATAAGTTCGCTATCAAGTAAGTATCCACTATAACACCAAATAGTTTTATTAGGGTATAACTGCTTAACTTTTTTGACTAAAGGGAGCAATGCTTTTTGATTAGCAGGTTCCATTGGTTCTCCACCGAGTAAAGTAAGTCCATTAATAAAGTCATTTTCAAGTGATTTTATTATTGTTTGTTCAGTTTCTTCGGTATATGGTTTACCATAGCAAAAGTCCCATGTTTCAGGATTAAAGCAACCTTTACAATGATGAGTACAACCGCTAACAAAAAGAGAGGTTCTTACGCCTTCTCCGTTTGCAATATCATAAAATTTTATATTCCCGTAGTACATACATATCTCCAAATATTTGATTTTTCAATACTTTGCAATTTTAAAATAATTGAATACTTGAGAAAGTAAAATTTTTAAGTTTACTTAAAAATTTTAGAAAAGCATCGCTTTTCTTGCGAAATTAAAATTTCGCGCTTTCTCAAGTGGATAACCCGCTCATAGTATATTGTTATTTAAATTAACTACCCGCAAAAGTTTGTAAAAAAGTTTATTCCAAATAATATATATTTAAATACTATATTTTTTATAAATGTAAAACTCTATCCTTTATCTCTTGAGTTCGTCCTTGGTTCCAAAATTGACTGCCTATATATCCACATGTACGCCTTGCGACATTCATTTTCGTTTGGTCTCTATTTTTACAGTTAGGACATTCCCAAATAAGTTTGCCATCTTCATCTTCAATAATTTGAATTTCTCCATCATATCCGCAAACTTGACAATAGTCAGATTTAGTGTTAAGTTCTGCGTACATAATGTTATCGTATATAAACTTAATAACTTGAAGAACAGCCTCAACATTATCCTGCATATTAGGAACTTCAACATAACTAATTGCACCGCCAGAAGAAAGTGCTTGGAATTGACTTTCGAATTTAAGTTTATCAAAAGCATTTATAGGCTCTGTAACATGAACATGATAACTATTTGTAACATAATTCTTATCAGTAACTCCTGGTATAATACCAAATCTTTTTTGCAGACATTTAGCGAATTTATAAGTAGTGCTTTCAAGAGGAGTTCCATAAATACTAAAACCGATATTTGTTTCCGCTTTCCATTTATTGCAAGCATCATTCATTTTTTTCATAATTTCAAGAGCAAAAGGTGTAGCCTCTGGGTCAGTATGAGATTTACCAGTCATATATTTAACGCATTCATATAGTCCTGCATAACCAAGAGAAATAGTTGAATAGCCTCCAAAAAGAAGTTTATCGATTTTTTCTCCGGGTTTAAGTCTAGCAATAGCACCATGTTGCCAAAGGATAGGAGCGACATCAGAAACAGTACCTTTAAGTCTATTATGTCTGCACATTAATGCTTCATAACATAATTGTAATCTTTCGTCAAGTATATTCCAGAATTTTTTCATATCGCCACCACTAGAAAGGGCAACATCAACAAGATTAATAGTAACAACCCCTTGATTAAATCTACCATAGAATTTATAATTTCCATTTTCATCTTTCCAAGGAGAAAGTGCACTTCTGCATCCCATAACAGGGAAACAATTGCCTTCTTTAAGTTCTTTCATTTTCTTTTCAGAGATATAGTCAGGGACTAATCTTTTAGCAGTACATTTTGCAGCAAGTTCAGTTAAATAATAATATTTGCTTTCAGGGTGGATATTGCTTTCTTCAAGAACATAGATTATTTTAGGGAAAGCGGGTGTAATAGCAACACCTTTTTCATTTTTTACGCCTTCATAGCGTTGTTTTAAAGTTTCTTCAATAATCATAGCAAGGTCTTTGCGTTCTCTTTCATTTTTAGCTTCACCCAGATATAAAAATTCAGTAACAAAAGGTGCTTGACCATTTGTAGTCATAAGAGTAATGACTTGATATTGTATAGTTTGTACCCCTCTATTAATTTCATCCTTAACTCTTTGTTCAGTAATTTTATCTACCATTTGAGGATCGGCATGACCGCAAGCTTCAGTTAGTTCAGCCTCAACTTCTTTTCTAATTTTCTTTCTTGAAATATCAACAAAAGGTGCAAGATGAGCAAGACTTATACTTTGTCCGCCATATTGGCTAGAAGCAACTTGTGCTACGATTTGAGTGGCAATATTGCAAGCGGTAGAAAAAGAATGTGGTTTTTCAATCAATGTGTTTGAAATGACAGTGCCATTTTGAAGCATGTCTTCAAGATTAACAAGGTCGCAGTTATGCATTCTTTGAGCGAAATAGTCGGCATCATGGAAATGAATAAGTCCTTCCTCATGAGCTTTCCAAATATGTTCAGGTAACAAAAATCTTTTTGTAAGGTCTTTGCTGACTTCGCCTGCCATATAATCTCGTTGTACGCTATTTACAGTAGGATTTTTGTTACTATTTTCTTGTTTTACCTCTTCATTTTGACAATCAATAAGAGAAAAGATTTGTTTATCAGTGGTATTGACTTGTCTTGCAAGTTGCCTAATATAGCGATAAGTTATATAGTTTTTAGCAACATCATAAGCGCCTTGCTCCATAATACCAAATTCAACAAAGTCTTGAATTTCTTCAACGCCAACAGCTCTTCCCATAGATGTACATTGATTTGTAACTTTATCAACAATTTTATCTATTTGACTTTCAGAAAGTCTTTTAGAAACATCATCAACAGAAAGATTGGCCTTTGTGATTGCGTTTCTAATTTTGTTGTTGTCAAAAATCATTTCTTGACCATTTCGCTTAATAATTTTCATATATTTCCTCCTTAAGTAAAAAATGTGAAAAAGATAATTTTTTTACAAATTTCTCGCATTTCTTGACTTTCTAGAGGAATTATACTACACTTTTTCTAGAAATTATGTTGTTTTTACAACAATTTGAGGTATATATGGAAAATTTTTCAGAGATAAAGAAAACAAAAATTTTTGACCAAATTAACGAATTTGATATGCAGGCAATGGCTCATTGTTTTAAAATAAAGTTTAGAAATTATAACAAAAATGACTATATAATAAGTCAAGGCGAGCCTACTGAAGATGTTGTTATGATACTTAAAGGTGGTGCCAAGGTTGAAAGTATAGATATTTTTGGCGACATTTCAATACTGACGAAATTAAAAGCAGGAGATATTTATGGAATAGAAAATAATGATATTAATAATGAAGGCTACAGTGATAATCTTATTGCAACGGAAAATACGCTAGCAATGTTTTTAAATAGACATAGACTTTTTACGCCATGTCAAAACAAATGTAAAAGACATGAGCTTATTGTAAAAAATTTAGTGAAGTTGATAGTAGAACGAAATATAGAACTCAATGAAAAATTAAAATTGATGTCAAAGAAAAATATAAGAGAAAAAGTATTGACATATCTATACAATCAAAGCAAGAAAGCAAATTCACAATATTTTGATTTGCCATTCAATAAAACAGAACTTGCAAATTATCTATCTGTAGATAGAAGTGCACTATCGACAACTCTTTCAAAATTAAGAGCAGAAGGTATAATAGATTTTGATAAAAAACATTATTATGTTAAGAAATATCAAGACATATAAAATCATAAAAATCATTAAAAGTTCTATAAATTAAACAAAAATTGAAACATTTGCCTTATGATATTTGTCTTATTTTATAGAAATAAAAATATTAAAGATAGAATAATTATAAAGATATAAAAAAATATATTGAAATTTTTAAAAATCAATATATTTTATTTTTTATGTTTTATTTTGAAATTTAAATTCTTTTATTATTTATTTTTGATTTTCAGAATATTCTTCAATTTCATCACAAATTTTGTGTATGGCACTGGCAACCCCATAACTGTGTTTTGAAGTTTTTATAACATTTTCAATATGTGGTGTAAAACGCCTATTATTTGCAAGCACCATATATTTTTTACATTTAACATTTGCCTTTATCATAGGCAAATCTGCTTCTTTATCATCTCCTATAAAGATATATAAATTTGCTTGATTATATTTGTCTACAATTTTGCGTGTAAGTTCTACTCCATCAAGTTTAGTTGTGCCTCCTAAAGATATAGGGGGTTGTAATATTATTTTACCATCTTTGCAGTGATTAAAAAATGTTAAAGAACCGCCACCATTTTTAATAAGACCTTTATAAAATTTTCTTTGACACTCTGGCATAAAATATAATAAATCAAGCACATCATCTTCGAGGTTAATTTTTGCTTTAGAAATAATATAAATTTCTAATTCATCTTTACAAATGTTAGATAGTCGCTTTATAGCATCAAAATATTTTTTCCCTCGCCTTTTCAAATAAATATCTTCAATGGTATTGTTAAAATCAACAAATGCAATAGTTTTCATGAGTTTATTTTATCATAATCTTAATAAAAATCAAGATTTAAGGGCAAAATAATGTTAAAATTTTTAAAAAAAATATGATAAAAATATAAATATTTTTTTACAAAATTCGACAAATTTTACAAAAATAATTTATTATGAAAAATAATATACAAAACAACAAAAAAAATATAAATTTATTTAAAATAACTATTGTAAAATATGGAATTATGTGTTATTCTAAATGTGAAAAAGAGGTGCTATGGGAGACAAAAGATCAAATAAAGATATTATAAATCAAGAGAAAGTTTTTAGAGCAATTGCTCAACAAGGACAGGAAGATATTGATACAATAAAAGAAAGATTAAGAAAGAATAAAGTAGTTGAGTCAAGAACAAAGATAACAACTGCAATAAATGATTTGATAAAGTCAGGCAGATTGATATTGAAAGGTAAAATGCTATCTATAAATCAAGCCGAAATTAAGCATGGTAAATTAATAAAATCAAATGGAAGTTCTTTTATAATAATAGATGGTGATACTCATCAATATTATATTGATGAAAAAGATAGTAAGGGCTATAATTCTAATAGTAAGATAGAGATAGGTTATTATAATCGTGTTATACATGGTGAGATTCATAAAACTCCATTTATAATTAAATTAGAACATGAAAAAGAAAAATCTCAATCGAAAGAGCAAGTTTTGCCAGAAAATTCTTCTCAAAATTCATTAATAGTTTATGGTAGAGTTATGAAATCAAGCCATGATGAATTAGTATTTCTGCCTAATGATAAAAAACGATTTAAGTATCCAATATTTATAGCAAATGAGAAAAAAACTTTAGCCAAATATCAAGATAAAATTTGCACAATGCGTATTGTAGTTAATGAAACAGAGGATAAAGAAGCAATAGGCGTTTTAGAAGAAATTAAAGGAGATGCTGGCAACCCTATAGAAGAATATGACGCAATCGCAGAAAGTCATGGTGCAAACATGAATTTTAGTGATGAAAAAGTGCAAAAAGAAATAGAAAAAATACCAACTGAAGTGGACTTAACAAACTATCAATTAATATCTTTAAATTCATCATCAACTTTGACAAAATCAGATAAGCCTCAATTAATTGATTTAAGAGATATAAATTTTACAACAACCGACCCTGCTGATTGCAAAGACATGGATGACGCAATCTATTCTGAATTTGATAAAGAAGGGAATTTAGAAATATATGTAGCAGTTGCAAATGTAACAAAATATGTTAAATTGAATAGTGAAATAGGAAGACGCTATATACAAGCAGGATTTACAACTTATGCACCCAATAAGGCATATAATATATTGCCACCACAGTTATCTACAAATATCTGTTCCCTCAACCCAAATGTCGACAGATTAGCATTAGTCATAAAGACAACAGTGGATACAAAAACAGGGCGTCCTATTAGTAGCAGTATTATGGACGCAGTAATAAATAGTAAAGAAAAATTTAGTTACGAACAAGCACAAGAAATTGTAGATAGCAATAAAGATATAACTGAAAAATTATTGCAAGAAAAATTTAAACAAGGTATACCTTTAACCCGAGAAGAACAAGTTGTAATGAATAAATTTGCTTCTGATATATTATGGCAAGGATTAAATAGGCGAAATCTTCTTCAATTTGATTCAGACAATGAATATGATGTTAAATTTAATAATGATATGTCAGATATATTAGATATTTGCAAGCAACCACATATTCCATATCATAAGGTTATAGAAGCATTTATGGTTACAGCAAATGAAGCATCAGCAGAATTTGCTTTAAAAAATAATATTCCTAATATATATAGGGTGCACGAACAACCAAATGAAAGCAAACTTGACCAAGCGTTTGAATTTTTTGGTTATTTAGACATTCCATTTGATGGAGATTTGTCGCCTGTATCAATAAGAAATATAGTATCAAGTGTAAAAGGAACAGATAAAGAAAAATTAGTAAATAATTTTTTAATAAGAATGCAAAGTAAGGCAAAATATTGTAATACAATCAATCCTAATGATGTTAAAGTAATAGGAAGACCAAGCAGAAAACATTTTAAAACTCAACCAAATCAAATTGAAGATATAAAAATAGATTTTGAAAGAGGGCGTGAAGTAAATAAAAGTGGAAATATTATGCAAGATGAGATTTCAAGACTTGAAAAAAATATAAGCCATTTTGGACTTCAAAGTGAGCATTACTCACATACAACATCACCAATAAGAAGAATTACCGATTATGTAACACATTACAATATATTAAATTATTTACATGGGAAAAAATTGTTAGAAGATCAACAGGTAAGAGATATAGCGTTATGGGCAAATCAAATGCAAGATGCAATAGACTTGTCAGAACGAGAGTTTAATGAATTAAATTCAGCAATTTATTGTACGCATCATATAAACGACATAATGAAAGGCAGAATATGTAGTTTTAGAAAATTAGTTGACCAAAGTGATGTTTCTGCCGAAGATATTGTGGTAATAGTTGAAAATGAAGATAAAGGGATACGCGTACAAATTCCACTTTTAGATATACTTTTAAATAGGGGTGGTTCAAAGAAAAGAGTTGCAATATCTAAATATGGAAGTGCAGTAGTTAATAAGACAACAGGAAAGCCAATATTGACAGTATGTCAAGACCTTACATTTAGAATTACTGAAAGTGATAGAGTTACAAGACAAGTAAGAGGAAGTATCAATTTAACTATTGAAAATGATAATACAAAAAATAAAGTTATTCAAGATGAAAGAATACTTGATTATCCTATCTATACAGAAAAGACAACAAAAAATGATGAAACAAAAGATTTTATGGAGGAAGGTATGTTAAAAAATAATAAGTGTTGCAAAAAGAATTATAAAGAAAATGAAGATCAAATAAAGTCTGGTTTAAAATTTAAAAATGAAATAAAATTTGAAGAATTTGCAGAAGATATGGCTCAACACGAGGTATTTAAAACAAATAAATCACAAAGGAAAAAATATAAAGACAAAAAACAAGAAACAATAGCAAAGGGACAAATGAAAGATTATTATAAATTAGAGAATAAAGAGTTTGAATAATAATTAAAAATTAAAGGGGCTAATTTACAAAAGCCTCTTTTTTATTTATAAATTTTTTCAATCTTGTTTGACAATAAACTTATATAAAGATAAAATAATTCTAGGAGATTATATGAGCAAATTGTATTTTAAATATGGGGCAATGGGAAGTAGCAAAACTGCTCAAGCACTTATGTGTAAGTTTAATTATGAACAAAAAGGTTTTAAAGTGTATTTATTCAAACCTATAATAGATACAAGATTTACAGAGAACGGGAAAGCAATGGTTTGGAGCAGAATAGGTTTAAAAAGTGAATGTATAGAATTTGAAAAAAATGACAATTTTTTAGAACTATGCGAAAAATATCATATAAAAGAAGAAAAAAGTGTAATAATTATTGATGAAAGTCAGTTTTTAACAAAAGAACAAGTTAATCAATTAAAAAACATATCTTTAAAAATACCAGTTTTATGTTATGGACTATTGACCAATTATAAAACAGAACTTTTTGAAGGAAGTAAACGCCTTGTTGAACTTGCTGAATCACTCATGGAAATAAAAAGTATTTGTAAATGTGGACGCAAAGCAACTATAAATGTTCGATTTGTAGATGGTAAGGTGGCGACAGAAGGGGAAGATATAATCATCGGTGGAGATGAAAAGTATGAAAGTATGTGTTACGAATGTTATGCAAAACTTACAAACATAAATAATAGTATAAAAAACCAAAAAAATGTTAAATGTTAAAAATAGATTAAATAATTAGAATTTACAAAAAAATCTATAAAAATTATGTCAAATTATAAAAAATAAAAGAAATTAATTTAAAAAGAGGTTAAAATGAAAAATTTTTACAATACCAAAAAATACTTGGAATTGCTTGATAAATATTTTAGAGCAAGCAATTATTTGTCAGTAGCACAACTTTACCTGCTCGACAATCCTCTTTTAAAAAGACCATTAAAAAAAGAAGATATAAAAAAGAAAATTGTTGGACATTGGGGAACTGTACCGGGACAAAATTTTGTCTATGCTCATCTTGATAGAATAATAAATAAATATAATCTTAATATGATTTTAATTTCAGGGCCGGGACATGGTGGAAATTTCTTTCTTGCAAATAGTTATCTTGAGGGCAGATATAGTGAAATTTATCCCAAAATATCACAAGACGAAAAAGGAATGAAAAAATTTTGCAAACAATTTTCTTTTCCTTGTGGAGTATCAAGTCATGTCGCACCAGAAACGCCGGGTTCAATGCATGAGGGAGGGGAACTAGGATATTCATTATTTCATGCTTTCGGAGCAGTATTTGATAATCCCAATTTAATAGCGACAGTAATAGTAGGAGATGGCGAAGCAGAAACAGGGCCTCTTGCAACATCATGGCAATCAAATAAATTTATAAATCCACAAAATGATGGAATTGTTTTGCCAATTCTTCATTTAAATGGTTATAAAATAAGTAATCCTACTTTGCTTTCAAGAATAGACAAAAAAGACCTTAAAAAGTATTTAGAAGGTATGGGTTGGAAACCATACTTTGTAGAAGGTGAAAATCCTCTATATATGCACAAAAAAATGGCTAAAGTAATGGATAGCGTAATAAAAGATATAAAAAGAATAAAAAATAATGCAAAAAAGAACAAATACAAAGATAAATCTCCAACATACCCAATGGTTGTTTTAAGAACGCCAAAAGGTTGGACAGGGCCAAAAGTAGTAGATGGGAAACAAATTGAGGGCTCATTTAGGGCACATCAAGTTCCAATTTCAATGGAAAAAGAAGAGCATTTTGCATTGTTAGAAAATTGGCTCAAAAGTTATAAACCAGAAGAACTTTTTGAAAACTATAAATTAAAAACCGAAATAGCCAATATTTTGCCTAAAGGCGAAAAGAGAATAAGCGCAAACCCTGTAACAAATGGAGGCTTACTTCTTAAGGAATTAAATATGCCTGATATGAGAAAGTATGCGGTAAAATTTGACAGACCGGGAACTATTAAAGCACAGGATATGCTTATTTTAAGTAGTTATATTAAAGATGTCTTTAAGTTAAATAAAGAAAATAAAAATTTTAGAATTTTTAGTCCTGATGAAGCAATGTCAAATAGGTTATATGATGTGTTTAAAGAGGAGAAACGAGATTTTAATGCAAAAATAATTGATAGTGATGAGAATTTATCAAAAAACGGCAGAATAATGGATAGTTATTTAAGTGAACATGCTTGTGAGGGGTGGCTTGAAGGCTATATATTAAGTGGAAGGCATGGAGTATTTGCAAGTTACGAAGCATTTATAAGGATAGTGGACTCAATGGTAAGCCAACATGCAAAATGGTTAAAAGTATGCAGAGAACTTTCTTGGCGTAAACCAATTTCATCACTTAACATTTTGTTGACATCAAATGTGTGGCAACAAGACCATAATGGATACACTCATCAAGAACCGGGTTTTTTAGACCATATTGCAAATAAAAAATCAGATATTGTCAGGATATATCTTCCACCAGATGCGAACTGCTTACTATCATGTTACGACCATTGCCAAAAGAGCAAAAATTATATAAATACAATAGTGGCATCAAAACATCCAAGTTATCAATGGCTTGATATGGACAGTGCAATTAATCATTGCACAAATGGATTGAGTATATGGGAGTGGGCATGTTTAAATGATTATAAAAAGCCTGATATTATCATAGCATGTGCAGGAGACACTCCAACATTAGAGGCACTTGCAACTATAAGTTTAATAAAAGAGTATTTGCCAAACCTAAATGTGAGATTTATAAATGTTGTAGATATAATGAAACTTGAAAATAATAGACTTCATCCACATGGATTAACAGATGAAGAATTTGATAAACTTTTTACAAAAAATAGACCTATTATATTTAATTTTCATGGATATCCTAAATTTATACATGAACTTACCATAACAAGAGCAAATAAAAATATAGATGTGCATGGTTATCAGGAGGAGGGAACAATTACAACAGCATTTGATATGCGTGTTCAAAATAAAATTGATAGATACCACCTGTTTCTTTCAGTGCTTGAAAAACTCAATTTATTAGAAAATAATTCAAGTTTGGTTGAAAAAATAGAAAATATTCTCAAAGAGCATAAAAAATATATAGCAAAGTATGGTGTAGATATGCCACAAGTTGCAAATTGGAAGTGGGAAGAATAATGGTAAATAATAATAATAATTAAATTGAAATTGAAACAAAAATATATTAAAATTGTGAGAAAATTGTCAAAAAACAAAAATTAATTAAAAAATGCACATAAAATATAAAAAGTGCATTTTTTTATATGCATATAACTAATTTTAAATTTTTTTATTTATTATAATTAATTTAATTTATTTTAATTTTTATTTAATTTTAATTTTTAAATTAATAAAATTTAATTTAATAAATAAAATTATTTGAATTTTTATTATGTATATTTGAAATTTTACTAAATAATTTTACAAAATTATAGATTTTTTCCTACAATACTCCCGCTAGTCCAAGCCCATTGCAAATTATAGCCTCCACATTCACCATCAATATCACAAACTTCACCACAAAAATAAAGGTTTTTTATTTTTTTATGCATAAGATTATCATCTAATTCATTTAATGACACCCCACCGCTAAAAACCTGATTGTTATTATAATTCCCTTTGACAATGAAATCAAAATTTTTTATTATTTTTACCATTTGTATAATTTCATCGTCTTTTAATTCATTACTTAATCTATTTTCATCAATTTTGCATCTTGATAAGATTTCCCAAGCAATTTCTCGTACAAATAATCCATCAAAGAAATAGGCGATAGATAACCCTAATTTTTTTCTTTCTTTAAGTAGATTAATGATGTCCTTTTCTTTATAATCAGGCATTAAGTCAATTGAAATTTTGCCTTTATATTCATTATTTCTTGCAAAAATAGAGGATAAATTAAAAATTACTATTCCACTTAGCCCACTTTCTTTAAATAAAACTTCTCCTCTTGATACTTTTTTCTGTCCTTTATTATTACAAGCATAAACTTTCACATCATGTAGTTTAATATTATTAAGGTTGTATGTAGATAAGGTTTTTATTGCACAAAGACTAGGGCAAAAATTCCTATATATAATGTTATAATTATTGAGGAAACCACAAATACTATTTCCGCCAGAAGCAACAACCAACTTATTGCAACAAAACTCCATGTTTTCATTTTTTAAGATAAATTTGTCGTTTTTTATTTCAATGTGATTTATTTCCACATCTAGAAATTTAGAAATGTTTTTTTGATTTAATTGATTGTTTAAAACATCTACTACCGATTTTGCACTATTTGAAAGGGGATATACTCTATTTTCTTTATCAGAAAAGACCACTAAACCCAAAGAATTAAAAAATTTAATTGTATCAAAATTAGAAAAAGTATTAAAAAATTTTTTTATAATATTATCATTATAGAATGATTCATCACAATTTATATTGGTTAAATTGCATCTTCCATTACCTGTAACTAAAAGTTTTTTAGAAAGTTTGCTATATTTGTCAATAATAGCAATGTCAGTATTTTTTGTTTGCAGTGCACATATAGATCCACTTGCACCGCCACCTAAAATTATAGTATCAAAAAAGAACATATTCCACCTATATAATAAACACAAAGTGATGATAAAATTAAAAAAGTTAAATTTTAATTTTGCTTACGCAAAATATACAATAAATTGTGTCATCACTGTATGATTAAACATCAGTTTCGCTCAAATACAACTTCGTTGTGCTTGGCTCAACTTCCGATAAAACAATTATATCAAAAATTTTACTCAAATAAAAGTTAATAGACGAATATTTAATAAAATGATATAAAAAATAGGATATAAATTTATATCCTATTAAAAATGCTATTTATTTTTACTATCAATTTCTTGTTTGCTCTTGAAGTATATATTTTCATTACGATAATGTGTAATTATTAAAAATACAGAAGAACAAATTAAAGCGATTGTTATAAATAATGTTAAGATATCAAATCCCATAGTTCTCATACCCACAACGGCCAAAATTATAGACATAATATTAAGAGTAAAAGCAGTTAATATAAGAAATCTTTTTGCATGGAATTTTTCGCAAGAAAAGTTTACACGAAGAAGACATACTGAAGATAACGCAACATTGATAATTCCAATCAATACAAGCAAGATGTTTATTAAAAGATTAATTATTGTGGCATCATCTATTGCATTAGAGGACATATCTTTAGATATATAAAAAATATATATAGCACTAGAGATTATAAGTAAAACGAAACTGACAATGTTCATAACTAATCCAGAAAGAAAAAGAGGTCTTTTTGTTTGATTTTTCATATTCATACTTCCTTTTATTAAAATTCAATTTAATTATAACTGTCAAAATTAAAAAAGTCAAACAAATATTAGTATGAAAAAAAATAAGATTAAAAAAATGTAAAAAAATAAAATATTTTATAATTTGTATATTGATTTCTTATAAAATATATGTTATTATATAGTCAATAATGAGGAGAAATATATGACAAATTTATATTCATATTTACAAAAGAAAGGTAAAAAAGATGTTTTAATGTTGGGGAAAGCATATGCTTATAAAAAATTAGGGTTTGCAAAATTTGTAGAAAAAAATTGGAATGTTGACAATGGGGATTTCGTAAGAGCAGTTGTAACAAGTGCAATTTTATTAATAGATAGACCTGTTTTTTCAAAAGAGGAAGAATTGCCAGAACAGATATACAATATAAACAAAAAATTTGGAGCAGATATTTATAAAAACAATAAAATAATAGATAGTTTAGTAAAATATTTTAATAATGGTGAAAAAAAATTGCTTCACTATAAAGAGACACCAGCAATAGAAGTCGCATACTTAAATAAAATCCATGCATTTCAAAAGATATTAAAATTGAAAGAAGAGGAAGAAAAGGTTCATGAAGATGTTAAACCAATCTTAAGTCAAGAGATAATCGCAAAATTAAAATCATATAATGGGAAAAATGTATTATTATCTTTATTTAAAAGAAAAGAAATAACAACACCTAAAATTTATAAGATACATATAAGTGGGCATAAGCCAAATGAATTAAAAATAAGATTTGCTGGGAACAACATTCATTTAATAAGTGCATTAGGTGGAGTGGCTAGTTTATCAGATATACAAACAGGAGAAGTAATATTTGATAATAAATTAAAGAATAGACATTTTAACAATCAAATTGAGAAAAATACTTATTTGTATGGTTTTAAAGAGGCAAAACGAATTGCCTACGATGATATTCGTTCGTTGTCAACTGAAGATGATAAAGCATATAGAGAGAATGAATATAAGATGCAAAATAGAAGAAAAGAAGAAATCTTGCGTGCAAAAAAAATATTAAGCAAAGATGATGAAATAGAGAATCAATAAATTAATAAATGATAACAAAGAGATAATAAATGATAATAAAGAGATAATAAAAACTTTGAAATATTAATTTCAAAGTTTTTTTGTCTAAAATAGAAAAATCGTGTCATTATTTGACGCCATAATGACGGCAACATGAATACTTTTGCTAATTTAACAAACTTTTATAACAATAAGTGAGGTATTTATGAAAAAAGACTATCCAAGATACACTTTAAGAATCTCAAATGAAGTTCTTTTTAAGTTATCTTTTGTGGCTGATTTTTATGGTAGATCAAAAAATAAAGAAATAGAATATGTAATAAAGCGACATATAAATGATTTTGAAAAGAAATATGGGACGATGCCTGTTCCTGAAAGATTTCAAGATAAAGAAACAAATGAATAATGCTTAATAAGTAAAATGAGTAAATAAGGGGAGAGATGCCCTAGTTTTTTCATGTAAAAATATTTAAAAAATTTATAACAAAGATAAAAGATTACAAATAAGATAAGAAATTAAAATAGAGATAAATAGTTGACAAATATATAAAATTGATATATAATACAACATGTTTAAAACAATAAAAATTAAACTTATAATATATTTAAAAAAGTTGATTTACAAAAAACTTATATGTAGATAAGTTGCAAAAGTATTAAGATAAATTTAAAGAAAATAAAAAAATAATACAATAAGCAAGAAAAAACATGATATAAACAATTAAACTAAACTAATTGAATATGGATTAAGGACTGCTAGCTCAGTTGGTAGAGCATTCGACTCTTAATCGAAGGGTCGGGGGTTCGAGCCCCCCGCAGTCCACCAACAAAAAATATCCCTTATAAAAAAGGGATTTTTTAATGTCTAAAAATCTTAATCTCATTCCAAAATTATGTTTAATTTTAAAAACATTATAAAAATGACATTACAAAATAAAAATTTTTATATTTAAATTATCAAAAAACAGCAGATTATATTAAAAATGCACAATAAAAAAATTGCATAATCTTTTAAAAAAAATGTATAAAAAATTTCGAGAATAAAATATAATCCCATATTAAAAAATCTCTTTGAAATTTCAAAGAGATTTTTTGTTTTTAAACATTTTCTATTATATCTACAAAATAATCTATTTCGTAGAAATTTAAGTCTATATAATAGTGATAAGGTTGTTTTGCATTGCTATACTCATAAGGATTTTTAAGGGGAATTGCGTTATTTTCTGCATTCAAAGTTATATCTTGAATTTCACCATTTATTTTTAAAGTAAGAGTTCCTTCATCATCATAGCCACTTTCTATTGAAACACTGCCTTCAAAAGATTGACCTTTATTTAAGAATGTTTTCCCATTTTTATCAATCGCACTTGAAAATGCCTGCAAAGAACAATGTTATGGCGTTGAAACTGTATAAAATAGTTTGTTTCACCACAAGCGGTTAGCAAAAATATTGCAGGTATTAAAAGAGCAAATGCAAATTAAAAACTCAAAATTTTCTTTTTTATAGAATCTTTTTATTACTTATGTTTTTTATCTGTGATGTTATCTATAGCAATGACAAGAGCAATTAGAAATGGTATATCTTCTTCATTTGCTTCAAGTTCAAATGCATCATTAATAAATGCTATTTTTCTTCTTATAGAACCAATAACTTCACCATTTCTTAATATTTGGCAACCAAGACTAAAAAATTTACCTTCTACTTTAATTTCATCTTTATAGCCTAATATAAAATATTCTTGTTTTACATTAAACCATTTATCTTTTACAGTTGCAATCTTTGTTTTGTTATTATCATAAATAAACGCTTTATGGATAAACCAATTAAACCATTTATTTCTTATTTTAAACAACCTGTTTCCTTGCATATCACATACATATTTTACTCTTGTTATGCTGAAAACCCTTCCCTTAACAAGAAATACTGGCTCTTTGTTTTCATTTAATACAGAAGAACCTCCACCAAGCGACCAGAATTTGTTTTTAATATAAACTTTCATATTTCCTCCTTAATTTCTTTTTATAATAAAATATCCTATAAGAATTGCAAGAGCAATCCATATAATAATTTTTAAAATTAAAAGAATAATCCATCTTTTTTTTGCTTGTTTGTCTATTTTATATTCATTGATTATTTCTTCAAATTCATTTGTAGTTTCAAGTTCAACTGCCTTTCCTTGAGAAGAGAATGAATTAAATTTAATTTTTATATCATTAATTTCATTTAATTTAATTTTGAATTTACAATCAAAAGTTATGCTTTTTCTGTCATAAAAAGGTTCAAATATACCAAATATACTAACAATAAAAGAAATAAGAGCGTAAAGCCACCAAAATTTTGCTTTTAATTCAAGTTCTCTAGAAAAAGATAACTCTATTTCATCTTTTTCAGTTTGGATATTTGCCTCAAAAGAGCCAAATTGATTTTTTTTGCAAACAACTAATTGATCGTCTGCTTTAATTGTTGGGATAACTTTTGAGTTTATGCCAACAAGTTTTAAATTTAATGATTTCATTTGCCACCTCCTGTAGCAAATATAATTATAGCAACTATGGCGATACCAATTACCACAGAAGAAACAACGATTCTAGCAGTATGTTTATTGTTTTTATCAATTATAAGAAGGGTCAGAGAAATAATTGAAGAAATAATTGCTACAATAACA
>CALVZG010000018.1 GCA_944372465.1 uncultured Clostridia bacterium | reverse complement strand
TATAGGCTCTTTGACAGGAACTACAAATGTAAATAAATATTATTCAATAACTACAAATAAGGAATATATCAATTTTGTTGGAGGTGAAGTATCATTTAATAACAATATAGAGGGGCTAGAATCTTATACATTAAATGGAATAACTGTATATTCAGGAAAGTTATCTGTAAATTATCAAGAAAATTACACAACGGATACTAGTACATTAAAATTAACCTTAAATAATGTTCAAATACCTGAAGGTTTAACTGAAACAAGTTTTGTATATGAGTTATATTTAAATTCAAGTAATTCAAGCGAAACTACAACTAGAAGAACAGGAATAACAGTAAATAATGATGGTTCATATTCTTATGATATTACAGGTTTTACAGGACTTGCAGGCAATAGCATTACAATTGGTGCAAATATTTATTCTGCATATAGAATGCAATCTGATGATTTAAATTCAGTAAATATTATCTTACAAAAGAAAGGTACAAGTGATATACAAAATAGATTATATTTGGAAGCAACAATTAATGAAAATAATATAATAGTTAATAGTGTAACAATATTTGTAGATGATGGTAATACTCCTTTTATAAGTATACTTTATACAGAAGACGGTTTTATAATAAACGATCAAACTGGTAGTACAATTCTTTCTTATGGGTATAAGATAGAAGGAAATGAAGAAGATGGATATTATCAAGGATCGCAAAAAGTATATCAATGGTATTATGGTATGTGGGGAGAATATTCTGCTGAAGATGTGCCTTTTGTTGAAAATTATAATGACATACCAGAAACAATATATACTTCTACAAAAAATTTAATAGCCCATAATTCATTAAGTTTAAATACAATTTTTTCAAGTAACGGAAATCCTATTATTGATTATGAAACAGCAATTTCATTTGTAAAATTATATATTAATGGAAACAATAAATATATTTATATGGCAAATAATGATTATGTTGTTTTTAGTGATGAATTTGAAGTAGAAATTGAAAGTGGTATAACAAAAAATTTTAATACAACTATAAATTCAGTTAATTATCAATGGAATTCTATGGACATGGCAACACCTTATTATAATCCTCTTGAAAATTCTTCATCCATCAGAGAAAATGATTCAGATAAATTCAATATTGCATATGAATATGGATTTGAAGATGAAAATAATGCTATTTCGAATGCGTTTTTATTAAATAAACATTTTATAATAGAAAATAATAGATACTCAATATTATTAAATAATAGTGAATCTAAAGTAAATAATTTCAATTTGACTCTTTCAGTAAAAAATGAAAATTGTTTAATAAGTGGCGTTTATAAAATAGATACCTCTGTTGAACCTAGTGAAGCTTTATCAATAATTTTGACTGATGATATTTCCTTTAATAATCTTCCAAGTGGAGGATTTACAAAATCGGGAGAAGTTAGTATTATAGGTAATGGATATTATATCTCTTATTATGGTGGAGCATTTTTCAACAATCTTGAATCGTCAGATGATATAACATATTTAAAAGACATACTATTCCTGGGAGAAAATTTAGATAATGCATTATTATTCTCTGGTACAAATTTAAATTCTTACTTATATGATATAACTATATATGGAACAAATACTAATATAAGTAGTCAAATAGGAGCTATTATAGATATAATTTCAGAAGAAAATACAATATTAAATCAAGAATTTAAAATAACAAATTTTGCAACAATATCAAACTATATAAATTCTAATAAGGATAGAAACAACTATGATTTAATATTATTTAACAATGATTTTAATATAGAATTTATCAATTATGGTTTTATATCTTCATCAAATGGCAGAGATGGATTAGACTCTACATATCAGAATAAGAATGGTAAATCAGGAAATAATATTCAAATAACTCAAGGAATCATGACAAATAAAGATGATTTTAATTATGGATTAATTAAAGCAGGAAATGGTGGCAATGGGTTTGCAGGGGCCGAAGGTAAGAGTAAAGGAGAGAAATTTTATACTACAGTTGATTTTACAGTTAGTCGTTCTGCTCATTCTCCTGGGAATGGAGGAGCAGGCGGAAGTGCCGGAAAGATTTATTTAGACGGAGATCAAAGCGAATATAATAATAATTTGTCAACCACAGGTTTAAGTGGACTTATAGGAGTAAAAGGAAAAAGTTCATTTGGAGGAATTAGATTCAAGTATGTATCGGGATCAGCACCGCAAGGTTCACCTTATGGTGATATAATAGAAACTTCTGGGATGGACGATGGTGAAATGCTATTCTTTAGAGTACAATATATTGATGGTGAAATTGTAAATCTTTATAGTGGTAAAGATGGTAATACACCTGAAATTTATTATGGAAGTTTTGATTTAGATAGAATGTTCCAAACATCAACAGAAGATGGAACTGCAGTAGTATTCCCTACAGATTGGGCTAATATGACTTATGATGAGATTAAAGGTTATGCGTAGGAGGAATAGATGAATGATATTATTAGCAACCAAAAAGACAAGTGCATTCATGATGGACATAGAAAAAGATTGACAGAAACTGTCAACAAAGTAGGTCTTGATGGTTTAAGCAAAGTTCAAGCACTAGAGTATATTTTATTCTTTATCTTTCCTAGAGGGGATGTAAATCCCCTCGCTCATCGCCTCCTTGACAGATTTAATGATGTGCAAACTGTTTTAGAGGCTTCGGTCGAAGATTTAATGCAAGTTAAAGGAATTGGCGAGATGGCTGCACAAAAAATTCACTCTTTTCTTGAAATTTATTCTTATTATACAAATGAAAAATTAAAAGAGCAGCCACTCAAATCACTAGGCGACTTTTACGATTATATAGAGCAGTTGCTTCGTTATAAAAAAGACGAAGAAATTCATCTTTTTGGAATTAATGCAGCGGGTGAAGTTGTGAGAGGTAGAAAATTCGGTAAAGGCTCGGCAGATTTAGTATCTTTAGATATGCGACAAATAGCGTTATTTGTTTCTACTTATAAATTTCCGGCAGCATTTCTTGTACACAACCATCCAAACGGGAATTGCAATCCATCGGAGCAAGACTCTAAATCTTTTGAAAACATGAAAGGAGTATTCAGTTTTTCAGGATGTAAACTTATTGATTCAATAATAGTAGGTAATGATGGTATTTTCAGTATGGAAAGAAATCACATTCAACGAATTTTTAATACAGGTTTAGAATATTTGCAATCATTGTGCCCAGAAAACCAGCCAAAAGAGTTGCAAAAAAATTAATTATTATATAGAGCCAAAGACGAGGAGATTTTTTATCTTCTCGTTTTTTATTTTCATCATTTTCAAAAATTTCATAACCATAAGGTAGGATACACAGACAAAACACGCCATCATCGTCATATTTTATAGAAATATATTCTTGTCGTTCAAGAAAAATTAAGATATTTTCTAATCCTTCAATGTCAATTTTATATTTATTAGGCAAAAGAGAAATAATATCCTTAGATTCAACAATATTGTAAGCACCATAAGGACATTCTTTAATCAAAATTTTAAGAACAAGTTTTGACTTTATGTCAAGCATATATTTATTGTGCTTTTTTATAAATAATTTATTCATTGTTTTAAAGGGCATAAAATATGTTTGTAATAATTTTTATATATTGAGAAAAAATATACTAGGGGAAATATAATTACACTTATGCCAGAGCGAAATGAAAAACTAGTCTTAAAATATATTTGTAAGGTATGTATAGGGAAAAGGACATATCTTATTTCTCCACATGATATAGCAAAGGCTATTTGTAACAAAGCGGTATTATCTATAAATGAAATAGATGAAATAATGGCTAGTCTTTCACTTCAAAATTATATAGATTTTGTCGTTTCCGATAGCAAAAATGGATACTATTATTGTGTTAAACTTAAGAAGAAAGGGCAAACTTATTTATCAGACTCAAAGAAGCAAAAGAAAGCAATGCTAATGTTAGTTTTAAGAAGTATATTTTTAGCCACAGTCAGTTTTGTCTTTGGTTTAATTCTTAAAGCAATATTTAAAAGTTAAATTTATATGAAAAAATTTACAAAATCAAAAAATATGTTATATAATAAAAAGAGGTTAATAAGGGAATAATATTATGGAATTTGATTTAGTAAGTAAATACAAACCGGCAGGCGATCAGCCTCAAGCAATAGAAAAATTGGTGGAAGGTTTTAATGACGGTTTAAAAGAACAAGTTTTGTTAGGCGTAACAGGAAGCGGAAAAACTTTTACAATGGCAAATTTAATAAAAAGAATGGGAAAACCAACATTAGTTATTGCACATAATAAAACTTTAGCAGCACAACTATGCAATGAGTTTAGAGAATTTTTTCCACATAATAGAGTAGAATATTTTGTTTCCTATTATGACTATTACCAGCCTGAAGCATACATAGTATCTTCAGATACATATATAGAAAAAGATATGGCAGTGAATGAAGAAATAGATAAACTTCGTTCTTCAGCGACCTCATCAATATTAGAGCGTAAAGATGTCATAATAGTTGCCTCTGTATCATGTATATATGGATTAGGTAACCCTAATGAATATTATAATTTACATATATCATTGCGTGAGGGTGATTTAATAGATAGAGATGAAATTATTTCTCGATTAATAGATATTCAATATACACGCAATGATATAGATTTTAAACGCTCTACATTTAGAGTAAAAGGTGATACATTGGATATCTTTCCAGCAAACCAATCAGAACTAGCAATAAAAGTTCGCTTTTTTGGTGATGAAATAGAAAAAATTTATAACTTTGAACCTGTTTCTGGAAATTTGATAAATGAATTAAAATATGTTGCGATATATCCAGCAACACATTATGCGGTGGGAAGGCAAAGATTAGAGCATGCAATAGAAGAAATTGAAAGAGATAGAGAGATAGCAATAGAAGAATTTACAAAGCAGGGTAAATTTATAGAAGCAGAGAGAATTGGGCAAAGAGTCGCATATGATATTGAAATGATGAGAGAGGTAGGCTATTGTAGTGGTATAGAAAATTATTCAAGATATTTTGATGGTAGACAGCCGGGAGAGGCACCTTACACTTTAATAGACTATTTCCCAAAGGACTTTTTAACTATTATAGATGAAAGTCATATGACATTGCCTCAAATTAGAGCAATGTATAATGGAGATAAAGCAAGAAAACAATCATTAGTTGATTATGGGTTTAGATTGCCAGCAGCAAGAGATAATAGACCTTTAACTTTTGATGAATTTGAAAGTAAAATAGGACAAGTAATGTATGTTTCAGCCACTCCAGCACAATATGAATTAAATAGAGCAGGACAAATTGTAGAACAGGTTATAAGACCGACAGGATTATTAGACCCTATAATAGAAGTAAAACCAATAAAAAACCAAATAGAAGATTTAATGTTAGAAATAAAGAATACAATATCTCATAACGCAAGAGTGCTTGTTACGACACTAACAAAGAAAATGGCAGAGAGTTTAACAACATATTTGCAAGAGCATAATTTTAAAACCAAATATATGCATTCAGAAATTGATACAATGGAGCGAGTGGAAATTGTTAACGGACTTCGAATAGGAGAATTTGATGTGCTTGTAGGAATAAATCTATTGCGTGAAGGTTTAGATATGCCAGAGGTAGAACTTGTAGCAATATTAGATGCTGACAAAGAGGGATTTTTGCGTAGTGAAGGTGCTTTAATTCAAACAATAGGTCGAGCCGCACGAAATGCAAATGGTAGAGTAATCATGTATGCTGATGTTATGACTGACTCTATGAAGCGAGCAATAGAAACAACAAATAAACGCCGACAATTACAAGAGCAATTTAATAAAGAGCATGGTATCATTCCAAAAACCATAATTAAGGATATAAAAAACACTCTTGAAATAACAAAAAAAGTTGATGATAACAGACTAAAGAAAGATGAAATCCCTGCAGAGATTGAAAAACTTACAGCAATGATGAAAGTTGCATCAGGTGCTTTAGATTTTGAAAGAGCAATAGAATTACGAAATCAAATACAAAAATTAAGGAAGCAACTTGAAAAATATTCAAAATTTAGTAAAAAATAAGCAAAAACCAAATTTTTTAATTAAAAATTAAATATATAATTAACATAAAAAAATTGATTGCTTTATGATAAAAGTGGTATAATTAATCTATGAAAGATAAAATAATAATAAAAGGTGCAAAAGAAAATAATTTAAAAGATATAAATTTGGAAATTCCCAAAAATAAATTAATTGTATTTACAGGAGTAAGTGGCTCGGGAAAATCAAGTTTAGCATTTGGTACAATATTTGCAGAGGGGCAAAGAAGATATATTGAAAGCCTCTCTTCTTATGCTCGTCAATTTTTAGGTCAAGCACAAAAGCCAGATGTTGAATCTATTGACGGATTAAGCCCTGCAATTTCAATTGACCAAAAGACAACAAATCACAATCCGCGTTCTACAGTTGGCACTGTTACAGAAATTTACGATTATTTAAGATTGCTTTTTGCCCGAATTGGCACACCATATTGTCCTCATTGTAAAAAAGCCATAACCCAACAAACAGTAGACCAAATAGTAGACGCAGTACTTAATTATCAAATGGGAAGCAAGTTAACAATTCTTGCCCCAATAGTAAGAGGGCAAAAGGGGACTTTTGTTAAACAATTTGAAAGTTTAAAAAAATCAGGATATACTCGTGTTCAAGTAGATGGAAGCATATATTTGCTTGAAGAAGAAATTGAGTTAGATAAAAACATTAAGCACAATATTAGAGTTGTTGTAGATAGACTTGTTTTGAAAGATGGAATAAATTCAAGATTGACAGATAGTATTGAAACGGCAGTTAAACTTGCTGAAGGTCTTGTAATAGTTGAAAATGATGATAAAGAGCAACTTTTTAGCACGAACTATTCATGTCCATACTGTGGTTGGACGCTTGAAGAAATTACTCCAAGACTTTTTTCTTTTAATGCACCATATGGTGCTTGCCCTACATGTTCAGGTTTAGGAGTCTATTCTGATGTTTCTGAAGATATAATTTTAAAAGATTCAAACCTTTCAATTATGCAGGGAGCATTTAATGCTACAGGTTGGAGAATGGACGGAGGGGGTTTAGCCGAAAGATATATTAGTGCATTGTCAAAAAAATATGATATTGACTTAAATAAACCAGTAAACCAATTACCAAAAAAACAGATAGACATTTTGCTATATGGTAACAATGGTGAAAAACTTGATTTATATGAAAATGAAGCAAGAAACAAGACTTTTGAACATTTTAATGGCAAAAAAGCATTATCATTTGAAGGGATAATAAACAATCTAAAACGAAGACTGGCAGAAAGCAAAAGCGATTTTATAAGATTTGAAATAGGAAAATTTGTTAAGGAAATTACTTGTCCGACATGTAAAGGGAAAAGACTAAATGAGAGTGCTTTATCAGTAAAAATAAAAGGGAAAAATATAGCAGAGATATGCGATATGTCTGTTGGTGAACTGCTTCCATATTTTGATGATTTAGTTTTATCTAAAGAGAAAGCAGAGATAGCAAAGAGTATTTTAAAAGAGATAAAAGCACGATTAAAATTTTTGTCAGATGTCGGGCTTGAATATTTGACACTTTCTAGGTCAGCCGAAACGCTTTCAGGTGGCGAATCTCAACGAATACGCCTTGCTACACAAATAGGCAGTGGTCTTTCTGGAGTTTTATACATTTTAGATGAACCATCTATAGGCTTGCACCAAAGGGACAACGATAGACTAATTCAAACTTTAAAAAATTTAAGAGATTTAGGAAATACTTTAATAGTAGTAGAACATGACGAAGATACAATCAGAGAAGCCGATTGGATAGTTGATGTAGGCCCTTATGCAGGAGTGCATGGGGGTGAAATTGTAGGCAATGGCACATATGATGATATTATAAAGTCAAAGAACTCTATAACAGCGAAATTTCTCACAGGAGAGGAGAAAATAGAAGTTCCACATGGAAGGCGACAAGCAAAAAATTATTTAAAAGTTATAGGAGCAAAAGAAAATAATTTAAAACATTTGAATGTTGATATTCCGCTAGGTGTATTTACTTGTATAACGGGTGTTTCAGGCAGTGGAAAATCTTCACTTTTAAATGAAGTTGTTTATCCTTATCTATCAAATATGTTGAATAATAGTAGGTTAGAATTAGGTAAATTTGATAAAATTGAGAATGTAGAACTATTAGATAAAGTCATAGATATTGACCAATCACCTATAGGAAGAACCCCGCGTTCAAATCCAGCCACTTATGTAGGTATGTTTTCATATATAAGAGAACTTTTTGCAAGCACGCCAGAGGCAAAAGCAAAGGGATACAGTGCGGGAAGATTTAGTTTTAATGTTAAAGGTGGAAGATGTGATGCTTGCGAAGGAGCAGGTGTAAAAGAGATAGAAATGTACTTTTTGCCCGATATAATCGTTCCATGTGAAGTTTGTAAAGGGCATAGATATAATAGAGAAACATTAGAGGTAAGATATAAAGGTAAAAATATATCAGAAGTTCTAGATATGACAGTAGAAGAAGCATTAAAATTTTTTGAAAATATACCATCAATCAAGAACAAAGTACAAGCGCTTCATGATGTAGGACTTGATTATATCAAATTAGGACAGCCAGCAACGACATTATCAGGAGGGGAAGCACAAAGAGTTAAACTTGCAAGCGAACTTTCTAAAAAATCTACAGGGAAAACCATTTACTTACTTGACGAGCCTACGACAGGTCTTCATATGTATGATATAAAGAAATTGATTGCGATTTTAAATAGATTAGTTGAAAATGGAAATACTGTTGTGGTAATAGAGCATAACCTTGATATGATTAAATCAGCCGATTACATTATTGATTTAGGTCCAGAAGGTGGGAATGGAGGAGGAGAAATTGTGGCAAAGGGCACTCCAGAAGAAGTGGCAAATGTAGAAAAATCTTATACAGGTAAATATTTAAAAAAAATATTAAATAAATCTTAATTAAATAAATTAATAAAAATTAAAAACAAAAAGTAAAAAATAAATAAAAAGATATAATTAAAAATTTAATAAAATAAATAATTTAATAAAATAAATATTTTAAAAACAATTTTAAAAAATAATTTAAAAACAAAAAATTAATAAATAAAATTGATTAAAAAATAAATAAAAAAGATTGCAAATCATTAACTTTTGCAATCTTTTTTAACAAATTAAATATAGTAAAAATTTTTATTTAATTATTTTTTATTGATTTAATAAATTATTTTCTAAAAATTATTAATTTATTATATAATAATTATTAATTTAATTATTTTCATGTTCTGGCTCTTCTACTGCATTGCCTTTTGCGTTAACCTGCTGTGCTTCCTTTGAAGGCAAATATGAGAAGATTTTACCAAGAGGAGTTGAAGAATTATTTTCTTTATATTGGATTATATCTGCTAAAGTAAGTTTTCTTGTATTATCAAAAGTTTTTATAAATTGATAATATTCAATATATTGACTTAATCTTTCTACATCTTTTTGATATTGTGCTTTGCTAATTCCCATAGCCTGTTTATCGACATCTTTAAAATCAAATTCCTTATCTTTTTTAATAGAAGAAATCATTTTACTTGTAAGCATATCCATATCAGTATACATTACCTTTATATCATCAATAATACTTGAAATTTGCTCTGCACTGCCGTATTTTTGCTTTAATTCTTCAAACCTAGAAGTTTCTTTTTTAGTCAATTTAACTTTTTGTTCAAGTCTTTGAAGTTCATCTCTTTGTTTACCTAAAATACCAAAAAGTTTTTTTGCAATATTTTTATAAAATTTAAAATTAGAAGAGGTGTAATCGGTATGTTTTATATTTGTTTGTCTAGTTGAATTACCATTTCCATTCGTATTACTATTAGAATTGTTATTATCCTCATTCGTTTGTGATGGCACTTCAGTACTAGAGTTTTCTGAAGAAATTGGAGAATGACTTTCTATTTGTTGAAAGTATCTATCATTTAAAGAAATATTTTTTTCTCTTCTCATTATTCTATTAGCAATTCTATAGCCGTTCATTATAAGAGTATTTATATCTTTAGAATTTTCTTTCATGAAAGCCAAGATATCACTTACAGGATTGGCAAGAGCAACTCCTATTAAATCAAGGTCATCTTTTACATCTTCAACATCCAACAAAATCATGAAAGCAATTGCAGATTGTAAGAAATTTTCTTTATTTTGAATAGATTTTCCGCTTTGATTTTTAGTTTCATTAAATTGATTTACAACATCATTTATCTTTAACAGAGCCTTTTGAATGTATTTAGAATTTTTGCTTAATTTATTATCTTTTAATAAATAGCAATTTTTAACTAAATCTGTGATTCTATAAGATGAATTTTGATTATTTTTAGAACTATCAGCATTGTTTACAACATTACTATCTTTAACATCAGGGTCATTTTTATTAATTAAATAAATTTGGTTACCAAAAATATCAATAGATATAAGTGAATTCTCGCCATCTGCAACTTCTACATTGGTGTTAAGGTAAGCTTCATTTGCAAGTTTAGTTTTAATAATGTTTTGAATACCAAGCATTCTAAAATATTCAAAAGCATCATATTTATTTGGTCTATTTTTAAAATAATTAATAACGCCATTTTGAACTTCGCTTTGTTTTTTAAATATGTTGTTTTTAGAAATAGCATAATAAACTAAAGGTTTGCAAGCATCTTCAATTTCAATAAGTTTGTTAATATCAGTTTCATTTTTTGCAGAAATCTTTGCTTCGCTAATAGCTGATAGAATTTGCACAGCAAAATGTTCATTTGGAATAGAATTATTTACATTTTTTAAAGAAGATAGAAACAACTCATTATTAAATTTAGAAGCAAATTGATTTTTATTTGAAAGAATAGCATCAATAAACTTATTTAACAATGAACTTTGTTTATGATTTTTTTTGAAATCTTTATCATTAAAATCATTAAATAAATCAATGGCATCTTTAAGAATGACTTCCCTTTTCCCTTTATCTTGATAATTTTCTTGTTCATCACAAATTTTTAAAAATCCATCTTTCGGGTTTTTATCAACATCAAGTAAGAAAGAAGAAGTCAAACAGTTAGCTTGAGTTATTTTAGGTGGAAAAGACCTAATTGTTGAAATGTTGTCAAAAATAACATTATCAATATTTTCCCCTTTATTGATTAATAATTCTTTAATCATTTCGTTAATTAATTTAGACATAACTAACCTCCAAATTTTATTAATTATATTTTATCATAAATAAAAGAAGATTTCAATACTAAATATAAAAAAACTATAAAATTTGCAAATATTTATAGTCTTTTGTAAAAAATATTTAGTTATTTTCTATAATTTCAAGTAAAAATCAATGCAAAAAAGCATTATTTTAATCTAAAGAAAACGCCAATAGAAGTAGAAGCAACATCGATTCTAACATCTTGCCCTTCTTTAATGCCTGCTTTTTCAATTTCATTGCTTACAAAATTATATGCTAGTTCTGGACTATTATTTTCTTTACTTAAGTGAGAGAGAATAATTTGTCGTGCACCTTTTTCTACCAATTTTTCAACAGCACTAGCACTAACATTATTTGACAAATGTCCATTAGGTCCATCAATTCGTCTTTTTAATGAAAGAGGATATTTTGTGCCATTATACAATAAATTTCTATCATAATTAGCTTCCAGATACACAATTTGACTGCCAGAAATAGAATCAATAATTTTATCATTGATATGTCCCAAATCTGTTACAATGGAAATTTTTTTATCATCTTTTCTAAAACTGAAACCAAAACATTTAACATCATGAGGGACTTCGACAGGACTTATAAGTACATCTTTAAATTGAAAATCTCCATCAAATATTTTGCGATTTATTACTGAAACCTTTTTAAATTTATCATCAAGACCAGCCCAAACTTGCTCGTGAGCATATACAGGTATGTTGAACTTGCTAGAAAATAAATCTATCCCTTTAACATGGTCTGAATGTTCATGAGATACAATTATGCCATCAATATCTTGAGGTTTGATGCCAATAGCATCAAGTCTTTTCAAAGACTCTTGACAAGATAAACCCATATCAAGCAATAACTTGGTCTCTTCAGTTTCTATATATGTAATATTTCCATCACTACCAGAAGAAAGATTAATAACTCTCATAATGGCAATATTATAAAATATTTAATAAAAAAAATCAAGTTTTTGTTGATTTTGTCAAAAATTGAAGAGATTTTTTAAAAAAAATATATTTTAATAAATTTTAATTTAAAAATTAAAAATTAAAAAACATTAAAAATATTGTGATAATTATAATCACAGACAAAACAAATAAAATTATTTTTATTATTTTCAGTGCTTTGATAACTATAATTTAAACATATAGATGTAAAGAGCCAAATAAGAACTGCAAAAATTATAAGACCAATCACAAATAAAAATTTGTTTTTCACAAATAAAATTTTAACATATATAAAAAGTTATTAAAAATATTAAAAAATTAAATATTGTCGAAATTTTTTTATTATGGTAAATATTTGTTGAAATAGTTTTTATTAATAATTTGAGGAATTTAAGTTTTATAAATTACTTGAAATAAATTAAAAAGTAAAATTCTATATCTTTTTAATTAATTGACATAAAAAGACTTTTGTGATATTATTTGTTAGTAAAAACAAACGGAGGCTTTAAATGAAAGACAAATTTTATATTACAACACCAATTTATTATCCAAGCAATAAACTTACGCTTGGCAATTCATATACGACAATAGTTTGTGATGCACTTGCAAGATTTAATAGGAAACTCGGTAAAGATGTTATGTATCTTACAGGGACTGATGAACATGGTCAAAAAATAAGTCAATCGGCGAAGAATGCGGGTAAAAGCGAGAAAGAGTATCTTGATGAAATGGTGGAGGATACAAAATCTCTTTGGAAATTGCTTAACATTAGTTATGATAAATTTATAAGAACAACAGATGATTATCATGAGAAAGCTGTCCAAAAAATTTTCAAACAACTTTATGATAATGGATATATTTATAAAGGAAGTTATAAGGGCTGGTATTGCACACCATGCGAATCTTTTTGGACTGATAGTCAACTTAAAGATGGGAAATGCCCTGATTGCGGTCGAGAGGTTAAATTTCAAGAAGAAGAAGCATATTTCTTTAAACTTTCGGCATTTGCAGATAAAATTTTAAATCTTTATGAAAAAAATCCTGAATTTTTGCAACCAAAATCGAGAGTAAATGAAATGGTAAACAATTTTATAAAACCGGGCTTAAGCGACTTGTGTGTTTCAAGAACTTCGGTAAAATGGGGTGTTCCTGTTGACTTTGATCCTAAACATACAATATATGTATGGATAGATGCACTTCCAAACTATATTACAGCATTAGGGTATGGAAGTGATGATGATAGTTTATTTAAGAAATATTGGCCAGCAGATGTCCATGTTATCGGGAAAGAAATAGTAAGATTTCATGCAATAGTTTGGCCAGCAATTCTTATGGCATTAGGCATTGATTTACCTCATAGAGTATTTGGCCATGGTTGGATACTTTTTGGTGGCGACAAACTTTCTAAAAGCAAAGAAACAGGTAAAAAAGAATGTATTGATCCTAGGGTTCTTGTTCCATTATACTCTGCAGATGCAATAAGATATATTTTATATAGAGAAATACCTTTTGGTTCAGATGGTAATTATTCTACAGAAATGTTTTTGACACGCTTTAATTCAGATTTGTCAAATAATTATGGAAATCTTGTATCAAGGACATTTAGCATGGTAAAAAAATATTTCAATTCAATAATTCCAGAGGGGGAAGAACTTTCACAGCAAACTGATTTGGAATTAAAAAATGCTGTAGATAGAGAAGTAGAAAACACAATGAATTATATGGAAAAACTTGATGTAACGAAAGCGATTTCATCAATAATGAATATTTTTACAGAGGCAAACACATATATTCAAAAGGTGCAACCATGGGCAGTAGCAAAAGAGGAAAATAGTGAGACAAGATTAAAGACTATTTTAAGAAATCTGCTTGAGGTTATAAGAATAGGCAGTGAACTTTTAGAGCCATTTCTTCCAACAAGTTCAAGAAAAGTGCTTGATGCTTTAAACATTGAAGAAAAAGTTTTCAAAAATCTTAATAATTTTAAAGGATTAGAGGCAGGGCAAAGACTTAAAGAAATTGATATTCTCTTTCCTCGTTTAGATGTCAATGCTGAAAGTGAAAAACTATTCAAAATAGCAAATCAATAATTTAGATAAAAGTGGAGCAAATTTTGCTTCACTTTAATTAATAATGACCATAATTAAAAAATATTGTCTTTAATTAAAATATTTAATATTTGACAAAAAATTATACAAAATATATAAATGCGACATAAAAAGCAAAAACTAATTTAAATTTAATAAAAATAGTTTGAAAAAAAGTTGTTAAAAATGCTATCATATAAAAAAGGAGAAAATAGATGAGTGCTTCAACAATTAGTTTGTTATTAACAATTTTGTTTGTAGTAATTTTAATAGCGGGATTTTTTATAGGATTTTGGAGAGGGCTAAAAAAGTCAACTGCAAATTTGATATTTTCAGTAGTAGGTGCAATATTAGCATTTTTTATTACTCCTGTTATAACAAGTGCAATCATGGGTATCCCAATTAATAATGATGGAACACAAATAACTATAAATGAATATTTAGTAGAAATGTTAAAATCAGATGCTAATATTTCAATATTAATAACAAGAAATCCTAACTTAAATACATTAATAGAAGGTTTGCCAAGTGCACTAGGTAATGTAGTTGTTTTTATAGTTTTTACATGTTTAGTGGAATTAGTAATGTATATTATTTACAGAATAATTGCATCGACAGTATTAAAGAAAAAAGAAGATGAAAAAAGACATAGATTATGGGGAGGTGCAGTAGGGCTTGTAAAAGTTTTCTTATTGACGATATTTGCATTTATGCCACTTGCAGGACTTGTAGGGTTGTATAATAATATTTCTTCAAATAATGAAACATTTATGATAAGCACACAAGATACAACTTCAAACACAACAGAAGAAAGCCAAACGAATGTTTCTATAATTGATAATATTCCACCAGAAGCAAATGAAATCTTGACAGGATTAGAAAATAATATGTTGATAAAAGTTTGTGGAATTTTTGGTCTTGATAATGCAACATTTGATTATTATTCTCAAGTAAAAGTTGAAAATGATACAATATATATAAGACAAGAAATAGAAACTCTTTATCCTATTTTTAATTTTGCATATCAAATAGCAAGCGAAGAAAAAAATATAAATTTTTCAGAAATAGATTATGACAAATTGGAAATTTATTTGGATAGTTTTTTAGAAGGAGGATTATTTAATGGCATAATTGTTGATTTGGCAAACGATATTATACAAAACTATCAAGAATACCCATTTATAAATGAAAGTCAAGATTTATCAAAAATACAAAATGTTTTAACGCCAATACAACAGTCATTAGTGGAATATTCTCAAAATCATGATATGTTAAAGCAATACTTTTCACATGATATAAAAAGTCTTTTTAAAGCAGTTAAAACATTAGCGCAAAATGGACTTTTAGATGAAATAATAAATATGCCTCAAGATTCTACTATTCAAGATATTTTAGATATTCTTGTATTAGATGCTAACATAGAAAATACACAAGATGCAGTAAATGATGTAATGCAAATAAATATAGTTAGAGATGCTATAGCACCAATCACTGAAATGTTATTAGAAAATGTGTCTGAAGAAATAGGAAATATTAGTGTAGACACAAGCACATGGAATGAACAAGATTGGAACGACCTTTCTACAAATCTTGTAAATGTAGTTAAAGAATATTCAAATCTTTCAAAAGAAGTTGATATAATTACAGTGGTTGAGGATCCAACAATTTTAATAAGTGATAAAAATTATAATATAACTAATATAACTACAATGTTAGGAAGTTTAATTGACAACGCAAGAGCAATAAAATTATTCTATGATGAAAATGGAGAATCTATAATAGATAACTTTTTGAGTAAATATAATATATCTCTTCCTACAGAAGAAGTAAAGACAGCAAATGGTGAAGTGGCAATAATAGAAAGTTATAGCGATTTATTTGAATTTATTTCACCTTTACTTGAAATAATTAAAGAACAAGGCTTATATGAAATTTTAAATAATTCTTCTGATGTTAATTCAATGATGAGTGCACTTGCAAATGTTATATCACAAGAGGGTAATGAAAATTTATTAGCAGAGATTATTTTGCCACTATCTCAAGTAGAGCCAACAAAATCATTTGTAGTAGAAGATATGATAAAGACAATAAACAATGATTTAGTAAATTTATCTGTATTAAATAGTTACGATGAATGGAAAAGTGATTTAACATATTTTTCAAGTTTACTTGTAACATTAAATTCTCTTGAAGCCAATGGGCAATCTTATCTTGAAATGGCACTTAATGGAAATCTTGAAAGCATTATAGATAATATAAGTGAGCAAAATATAAGTAGTGTAATAAAACCTATCCTATATGCAAAATCTACAGAAAATATCCGATCTCAATTATTAAATATTTTAATAGATGTTTCAAATGAAATGACGGGAATGCAAGATACAATAAATGTAGAAAATATAACTTTGATTGAAGGTAATAGTGAAGACCAAGCAGATGAAATCTGCCAAATATTTGCAAAATTCCTTTCAATAAATAGTAGTTATACAGCAGGAATGAGTATAAAAGATTTAGACAAAACATTATTAGGACAATTTTTAACATCATTACAACAAAACGCCTGCAGAACAACATTGTCAGGGAAAACTAAAGAAGGTTTATTCAAAGATGTTTATTATAGTCTATTAGATACTTTAAAAACTGAATATCAAGATATAATATCACAGTCTGAAGACCTTCAAAATAAATTAGATGAGTCAAATTATCCTTACCTAGATTTTGTTGAACTTTTTGATTTAATAGAGCAAATAGAAAATATGCAATAATTCTAAATAAATTTTAAGGAAGAAATATGACAAAAGAATTTAAACATATTCCTGTACTTTTAAATGAAGTAATAGACGGACTGAATATAAAAGAGAATGGAATATATATTGATTGCACTATAGGTGGCGGAGGTCATTCCGCAGAAATTTTAAAAAAACTTTCAAGTTTAGGACATCTATATGGTTTTGATAGAGATGAAGATGCAATTGAAGTTTGCAAAGAAAGATTTAATGATAAATCAAATATAACGCTAATTCATGCTAATTATAAAGAAGCCCCTAAAATATTAAGGGAGAGAGGTATAGAGAAAATTGATGGTTTTTTGATTGACCTAGGAGTAAGTTCATATCAAATAGATACCGCAGAAAGAGGGTTCAGTTTTCTTCATGATGGTCGAATAGATATGCGAATGGACAAAGAGCAATCTCTTGATGGCTACTATGTAGTAAATAATTATTCAAAAGAAAGCCTTCTAAATATTTTATATAAATATGGAGAAGAAAGTAATGCAAAAAAAATAGTAGAAAATATAATTAAATATAGACAAAAAAAGCCCATAGAAACTACAGGTGAATTAAAAGAAATAATTGAAGAAAGTTTTCCCCAAAAAGTAATTTTTGGCAAAGGTGGAGTTTCCAAAAAGACATTTCAAGCCATAAGAATTGAAGTAAATGACGAACTTAATGGACTTTCTGAAGTTATAAAAAAACTTATAGATATGTTATCAAGTGGGGGAAGAGGAACTATCCTAACTTTTCATAGTCTTGAAGATAGAATAGTCAAAAATGTTTTTAAAGAGGAAGCGACAGGTTGTATTTGCCCGCCTAAAACACCTATTTGTATTTGCGGACATAAGCAAACAATCAAACTTATAAATAAAAAACCCATTGTTGCTAGTGATAAAGAAATAAAAGAGAACTCTCGTAGTACAAGTGCTAAATTAAGAATTATAGAAAAATTATAACCATAGTTTAAAAGATAATTTTTATGTTTAAAATAAATAAAATTCAATTTCACTATATTGCTATGTGATTAGTAATAATGCAAAAAGGAGGTTAATATAATATGGAAGAGAAGACCTTGCTTGCTGAAATAGAAAAAGAGAAAGAAAGACAAATAAAAGAGAGATTTCTTGCTAATAAAGAAGGCGGTTCACAACAAAAGAATGAAAACATAACTATGAGAACCTCTATAAATGAAAAGAAACAAGAAAATAAAGTAAACGAAAATAAAGTCAATCCATTTTCTTCAAAGTCTTTTTCAAATGATGATTATTTTAAAGCATTATCAATAAAAAGAAAGGAAGAAATGGATAAAAAAATTGAAGAAACAACAAGTTCAGCAAGCAACGATTCGACAATTATTGAAAGACCAAACTATGATTTTATAGAAACCTTATCGCCCGAGCAAAGAGAAAAGATATTTAAAGAGGATAAAGAAAAGGAAGATAATATATCTAAACCTAAGTCAAGCAAATTTAAAACTATTATAATTTCTATTCTTTTTGCAATTTTGGGTGTTTGGGGAATAGTGAATATTGCAACAGTTGATTCATTAAGTGGGCAGATAAGCGAGATAGATAGTGAATATAACATGAATTTGATATCATATTTAAACAATCTCCATAATTTAGATGCCACTAATTCACAAAATATGGAAAATCTTTTTCAAACTATTCCAAAAGACCAAGTTCCTCCGACAACAATAGGCGAAGAATCAAATTGGTTTGACCGTTTTTGTAATTTCATAGCAGGTTTGTTTGGAGGATAACCTTGCAAAAAAAATTCACTTTATTTTCATTAAAAAAAAGGATATTAGCTGTACTTCTGGTAATATCCTTTATTTTTTGTGCACTAATAGTTAGATTATTTGTAATTCAAATTATAAATGGGAAAAATTTACAAATAAGAGCAACTGATCAATGGACAAGAGACCTATCTATTGTAGCACCTCGTGGCACTATTTATGATACAACAGGTTCTACTCTTGCAGTAAGTTATACAACATACAATGTATATGTTAGGGCGAGAGAGGTTACATCTTCTTCTCATACAGCAACAGTTTTATCGCAAATACTTGAATTAGATTTTTCTACAGTATATCAAAAAGTAAAAAATAGGTCAGTAAGTGAAGTTTTGATAAAAATGCAGGTTGACGGAGCAACTGCAGAGTTGATTTATAACGCAAAATTAGATGGCGTCTATTTATCAGAAAATAGTGATAGATATTATCCGAATGGGAACTTACTTACACAGGTTCTCGGGTTTATCAGTATAGATAACATAGGTCAAACAGGGGTTGAGGCCTATTATAATAATTACTTGCAGGGGACAGATGGATATAGTTATGTGCAAAGCGACTTACAAGGGAAAGAAATAGGTGGGAGTTTAAGATATTATTATCCTGCAACCGCTGGCAATGATTTAACGCTTACTATTGATAGTAAAATGCAATTAATTTTAGAAGAAACTTTACAACTAATTATTGAAGAGCAGCAAGCGAAAAGTGTTTCAGGCATGATTATGAATGCAAAAAGTGGAGAAATTTTAGCCCTATCAAATAAACCAAGTTTTGACCTTAATGATGTTCCAAGAGATGACCTCGAACAGTTATTTGACTATAGCCGTGTCAAAATTGTAACTGATATTTATGAACCGGGTTCAACTTTTAAGATTTTGACTGTAGCGGCAGCACTTGAGGCGGGAGTGTGTAGTCTTGATGATACTTTCTATTGTCCGGGATATAGAATCATAGATGGGGAAAGAATAAAATGTTGGAAAACAATAGGGCATGGAAATCAAACATTAACAGAATCGTTTGCAAATTCTTGTAACTGTTGTTTTATGGATTTAGCAATTCGTTTAGGCGTTGATAGATTTTATGAATTTTTGGAAAAGTTTGGGCTAGGTCAAAAAACCGGTATTGATGTATCAGGTGAAGGAAGTGGTATGCTTATGGATAAATCGCAAGTTAGAAAAGTGGATTTAGCAAGAATGGGCTTTGGTCATGCAGTTGCATTAACTCCTATACAACTATTAACTGCGGTTGCAAGCATAGTAAATGGTGGCACATATAATGAGCCAAGAATTTTAAGTTCAATTACAAATTCTCAAAACGGACAAATAGAAGAAATTGAAACCACAATTCGTGAGGAAAATATTGTAAGTAAAAAGACTTCAGAAATAGTCAATTCTTTATTAGAGTTTGCGGAAAATAAGACAGGTAAATATACTTTTGTAGAAGGTTATAATGTTGGCGGGAAGACAGGTACGGCGCAAAAATACAGTGAAAATGGAGGAATAGCACAAGGGAAATATATTTCAAGTTTTATAGGAACATATCCTGCTGACGACCCTGAATATATAGTGTTTATAATGGTAGATGAACCAAGTGCTGGGGCCTATTATGGAAGTATTGTCGCAGCACCTTATGGGAAAATTGTTTTTACAGAACTTTTTGATTATCTCAATGAAGAAAAACAAGATGAAAGTGTTGTAGTCGAATATGTAGAAATGCCTAATCTAGTTGGTTTAAGTCTTACAGAAGCAGCCGTTGAACTTAAAAATATAGGACTTGATTTTGAACTTGATGGCGAAGGACTAACAGTTGTAAAACAATTGCCACCTTCTGGAACTAGAGTACAAAAAGGGACAACGATAGTCTTAATAACTTAAAGATTTACAAGTACAAAGCAAAAAACTATAAAAAATTGAAAATTAAATTAATTACTTGCTAAATTTATGAAAAATATATAAAATATAAACATGAGTTCAACTTGGATTATAATTATTGCAATCATTTTAGTTGCAGTTTTAATTTGTTTTTTGCTTGCTGTAGCAAATTTTGCCTACGATAGATTTTTGCAAAAATATAAAGAACTTGACAAAGTGCCATTATCTTCAGGGTTAAAAGCAATTGATTTGATCAATATTATTAATAATGAAGTTTTT
The DNA here is from genome assembly GCA_944372465.1 of uncultured Clostridia bacterium. Taxonomy (GTDB): domain Bacteria; phylum Bacillota; class Clostridia; order Christensenellales; family UBA1242; genus Caccovivens. The sequence goes on along the minus strand of CALVZG010000018.1, from coordinate 4,135 downwards.
TTAAATAAGTTAGAAATTTTTCAAATTTCTCAATATGCTGGAGATGCTTATAGTAAAGGGAAATTATTCCTTTCCACAAGAACTATAAATAATAATTCGTTAGCATCTATAACAATAATTGCACATGAACTTGGTCATGCAAAACAAGATAAAGAAAGCAAAAAGTTAAAATGGCTTAAAATACTGCGATATATAGGCAAAATATTAGGTCTTTTGATGCCATTATTTATAGTTGCAGGAATAATAATGCTTTTCTTTGGCGAACAAATTTTTACAAAAGGATTGATTATGTTGGCCATAGCAGGAGGTATTTTCTTATTAGCACTTTTTAATAAATTGTTTACTATATCAATTGAAAAAGACGCATCAAAAAAGGCCGTTATAATGTTAAAAGATTTTTTAACAGAAGAGGAGTTAAAAAAATCTAAAAAATTTCTAAAAGATGCGAGATTAACATATTGGGCAGATTTTTTAAGAGTCATTTTAGGTTGGACAGCACTTTCAAGAAAAACAAATTTATTTTAATAAAATATAAATTCTTTTAAATTAAAGAAATAATATAAATGTATAATAAATAATTTAAAACACATATAAACTTGTAGATTATTATAAAAGGAGAATAAAATGGAATATGGATATATAATAGGTTATATTGTATCAGGGATTGTAATTTTAATTTCAATTATTATTGCTCTAGTTGCACAATCAAAAGTAAATAATGCATATGAGGAATTTAAAAATGTAAATTCATCTTTAAACTTAACGGGCAGGGAACTTGCAGAAAAATTATCATCAGACAATGATTTAAATTTAACAGTAAGAATGTGCGGAGGGAGATTAACCGACCACTATGACCCAGCTGATAGAAGTATAAATATTTCACAAGAGAATTTTAATAGTTATTCAATTTCAGCACAAGCAATTGTGGCGCATGAGTTTGGTCATGCAATGCAACATGAAGAGAATTATTTACCATATAAGACAAGACAGGCAGTTGTTAAAGTAAGTAATTTTGTTTCAAGACTTTTAATGCCACTTTTGATTGTAGGAATTTTACTTCAAATATTTCTCTTGTCAATCGCTGGTAGTCTAATAATATATATATCAATAGCAATTTACGCTGTAGCGGTCATTGCAAACCTCGCTACTTTGCCTGTAGAAATTAATGCTTCCAGTCGTGCAAAAGATTTGCTTATGAAACTTGGTTGTACAAGCGAAGAGGAAGTAAAAGCAACTGATAAAGTTTTGAATGCCGCAGCATTAACATATGTAGCAGCACTACTTGTATCTATGGCATATTTTTTAAGATTTTTGTTTTTACTCCTCATGTGGACACGAAGAGATTGATAATTAGTTTGTTTTCATAAAATAATAATTAATATAATTTAAGAAATAAAAAACTCATGAAATGATGTAAAATTTAAAATTATTTTAAATCACATCAATTACATGAGTTTTTATTATTTAGTTAATAAAATTCTACTATTCAATTAAATTTTATTTTTTTACTAATAAAATCTATTAAGTCATTGATATTTAAACGAATTTGTTCCATGCTGTCGCGTTCTCTTATTGTAACTGTATTATTTTCTAATGTATCAAAGTCTATAGTTACGCAGAAAGGAGTTCCAATTTCGTCTTGTCTTCTATAACGCTTACCAATAGAACCTGCCTCATCATAATCACACATAAATTCTTTTGATAGCAAAGAATATACTTCTTTTGCTTTTTCGGAAAGATTTTTTTGAAGAGGTAGCACACAGACTTTATAAGGAGCAATCGCAGGGTGGAAGTGCATTACCACTCTTGTTTCCCCATTTTCAAGACTTTCTTCATCATATGCTTGACAAAGTAAAGCAAGAGTTAATCTATCTGCACCAATAGAATATTCAATAACATTAGGAATATATTTTTCATTAGTAAATGGGTCTACATATTGCATATTTTTTCCTGAAAATTCTTGATGACGAGATAAATCCCAAGTGCTTCGATGGTGAATCCCATTAAGTTCTTGCCAACCTATAGGGAAATTGTATTGAATGTCGCAAGCCGCTTTAGCATAGTGAGCGAGTTTATCATGGTCATGGAAACGAAGATTTTCTTCTTTAAGTCCCAAGTCTTTAACGAATTGAAGTGCTCTTTCTTTATACTGATTATAGATATTCATTGAACTATCTTCTTTGCAAAACATTTGAAGTTCCATTTGCTCAAATTCAATAGTTCTAAAAAGGAAATTGCCGGGAGTTATTTCATTTCTAAAAGATTTTCCTATTTGTGCAATGGCAAAAGGCACTTTGGCACGAGTTGTTCGTTGAACATTTAAAAAGTTCACATATTCACCTTGACATGTTTCAGGGCGAAGATAAACTTTATCGGCATCAGCCTCAAGCGTACCACGAGAAGTTATAAACATAGGATTAAATTTACGAATAGCCGTCCAATCAAAACCACCACAATGAGGACAACAAATATGATGTGTTTGAATGTAACTTTCAAGTTCTTCGTTTGACATTGCTTCGGCAGAAACACTACCTTTGCTATGATTTTCAACCAAAGTATCTGCACGAAAGCGTTGTTTACATTTTTTGCAGTCCATTTTAGGGTCGCCAAAACTAGCCACATGCCCACTTGCTTCCCAAACTTTAGGGTTCATAAGAATGGCAGCATCAACACCATAAGTGTTAGGGTCTTCTTGCACGAATCTTTTCCACCATGCTCTTTTAATATTATTTTTTAATTCGACGCCCACAGGGCCGAAATCCCAAGTGTTAGCAAATCCACCATAAATTTCACTTCCGGGGAAAACAAAACCACGATTTTTGCAAAGATTTACAATTTTATCCATAGTTAAATTATTCATAATTAATCTCCTTTTATAATATATGATTTTTATTATTTATTTGAAATGATGAAAGTTGGAGGGCTAATCAAAAAATAAAAAAAGCCCCATGCTAATTGCATAGGGGCGATAATTAAAAACTTCGCTGTTCCACCCTAATTTATATTCAACCTTAATAATGAGATATCAAACAACTCATTAAAAATTAAAGTTAAATACCTTTATTATTGTCTTTACGCCGACAAGCGTTAGTTCAGGAGTTGCCAATTCCATCATAACTATTTATATTATAGCAATATTTTGATAAAAGTCAAATAAATTGTTTATTTTTAATTATTTACTTAAATTTTGTGATTATAAATTTTTATGTTAAAATAAAGATATATAATATGGAGGATATATATGAAATCAAAATTTGCACCCGAAATTCAAGCACAAATCTATGCAATGGTTGCATGGAATGGTAAAACTATGGAAGAGGCAGAAAATCTTGCACAAGAGACAATAGATAAATTTAGCAATGATAATTCTAAAGCTTTTGAAGAAATTGATAAAAGTGTATGGGCAACAAGTTCAATAGTATCTGCTTTACAAGGGATAGAAAAACATATTGATGAATTAAAAGGGGACAAGAAGTATGATGCTATTATGGAAATATTAGTTGAAATACACAATAAATGGGTAGAAGAAAATACAAAAAAATATGATAGGGGGAATCCAGAAAAAAGTAAAAAACAAATTTTTCAACACTTGCCTACAGAATTAATTGGTGTTGAAGAAGTCGCCAAAGATCTTATGTTTCTTGCACCTTTTCTTGATTTTGAAGTAGGGCAAATGCAACCAAATGCTTATGGCTGTTTTGAACCATCTCAAGAAATCAAAAACGCTTATAATAGAGCTGTTAAAAAATTTTTAGACGAACATAAAATATACACTGAATATGATTTAAAGGAATCATTACCTCAAATAATTGATGAATATAAACCTTTGCATAACAATCACGAATTATCTCAAGCGAGAATAGATTATATGAAATCTTCTATCGATACATTAACAAATTCTATAATGGAAAAACAAAATATAAAATTAATCGCAGACGGAAATGAAAAAGAATAGTTTTAAATGTAAAAAACACGAGAATAAACTTTAAAGTATGTTTTCGTGTTTTTTTGTTAAATAAAACCCCCAGATAGTCTGGGGGTTCAGTTTAGGTTTACCGATGAACAAATTAACTCCTTTTGTGTTAGAATATGTTGTAGCCTAACAACAATTTTAATACACAAAAGGAGTTAATTA